>DATEOT010000062.1:0-13610 GCA_035273795.1 Solirubrobacterales bacterium
GCCAGCTCGCCCCCGACTCCCACCTGCGCCAGCAGCGTCGGCACCTCGACGGTTGGGCCGTAGGCGGCCAGCGCCCGCCGCGCCGAGGCGGCCTCGCGCGCACCCGGCCCACTGAGCAACCCGGCGGCGCTCGAGTCGCTGGCGGCGGTCGCCGCCTACGGCGGCACCACCCTGGAGGAGTTCGACGTCTGCTCCTACCGCTGGTTCGCCGGCCACGAGCTCGACCCGCAGCTGCTCGACCCGATGCCCGACCCGGTCACCCAGGGAGGCCTGATGCACGCCGCGCTCGACCGCCTCTACCGCGAGCGACCGGGAGGCGATCCGCTGCCGCGGCCCGGTTCGCTCGCCGCCTGGACCAAGCGCGGCCGCGAGCTGCTGGCCGAGATCGTCGCCGAGCGCGAGTTCGGCGACCACCCGGCCGAGCGGGCCATGGTCCGCCGCGTCGAGCGCCTGCTGGAGCGGTTCCTCGCCGAGGAGGCCGAGCGGGAGACGGGCGGCTTCGAGCCGTGGCTGCTGGAGGCGGACTTCGGCGGGCATCCCGACGCCGAGCGGCCGGCCCTGGATCTGGACGGCTGGGGGCTGCACGGCGCCGTCGACCGCGTCGACCGGTCGCCCGACGGCCGCGCCGTCGTCATCGACTACAAGCTCGCCGGGCAGGTGACGCCGCGCGAGAAGTTCGAGGAGCGGGCGAAGCTGCAGCTGCAGCTCTACCTGCTCGCGGTCGCCGAGCACTGGGGGGCGGAGTCGGTCGCGGCGCTCTACCACCCGCTGCGCGGGACCTCCTCGCGGCGGCCCCGGGGGGTCGTCTCGGCCGAGGCTGCCGAGGAGCTCGCCGGCTACGACCTCTACAAGGGCGACGTGGTCGAGCCCGAGGGGCTGGAGGAGCTGCTCGCCGACTCGCAGGGCCGGGCGGGCGCGATCGTCAACCGCATGCGCGGCGGCGACATCCGCCGCGACCCGGGCCCGCGACCCGGGCTGCGCGGGCACGACGTCTGCCCCACCTACTGCACCTTCGCCTCGATCTGCCGCCGTGACCGGGCGCCGAGGTACATGGAAGACGAGGAGGGGGACGAGCGGTGAACCCCGAGCAGCTCCTCGCCGCGCCGCCGCGCGAGCCGACCCCCGAGCAGGCCGCCGCGATCGCCGTCCGCGGCCGCGACGTGCTGCTCGAGGCCGGCGCCGGCACCGGCAAGACCGGGGTGATGGTCGACCGCTACTGCCGGCTCGTCTGCGACAGCGGCCTCTCCCCCGACGCGATCCTCGCCTTCACCTTCACCGACAAGGCGGCGGCGGAGCTGCGACAGCGGATCCGAGCCGAGCTGGCGCGGCGGGCCGAGCGGGGTTCCGAGCGGGCTGCCTCGGCGCTGGCGGGGATCGGCGGCGCCTGGGTGACGACGATCCACGGCTTCTGCAACCGGGTCCTCGCCGCCCACCCGGTGGCCGCCGGCGTCGATCCCGGCTTCCGCGTGCTCGACGCGCCGGAGACCGCCCGCGCGGCGCGGGAGGCCTTCGACGACGCCCTCGTCGAGTTCCTCGCCGGGGGAAACCAGGCCCGCGAGGAGACCGTCGCCGCCTACGAGCTGGAGGGGCTGCGGGCGATGATCGTCACCGTCCACGACGAGCTGCGCAGCCGCGGCAGCGCCGACCCGAAGCTGCCCGAGCCGCCGCGGCCGGACCCCGAGGCGACGATCCGCCAAGCCGCCGAGGCCGCAGCCGAGTGCCTGGCGGAGCTGAAGGAGGGCGACGGGAAACGCGAGCTGCTGGAGCGGGCGCTGGCGCGGCTCTCCGCGCCGGGGCCGCTGCCCGGCCTGGACGAGCTGGGAGCGCTGGCGACCACAAGCAAGGCCAAGACGGTGGCTCCCTACAAGGTGGCGATCGAGGTGGCGATCGCCCGCGTCGCGGAGGCCGGCGAGGGCGGCGTCGTCTACGGCCACCTCGCCGAGCTGCTGGCGCTCTTCTCCGCCCGCTTCGAGGCGGCGAAGGAACGGCGCGCGGGGATCGACTTCGAGGACCTGCAGATCCTCGCCGCGCGGCTGCTGGAGCGGGCGGACATCGGCGAGCACTACCGCTCCCGCTTCCGCCAGATCCTCGTCGACGAGTTCCAGGACACCAACCGCCTGCAGCTGCGGCTGATCGAGGCGCTGCACGGTCCGAAGACCGAGCTGGTCGTGGTCGGCGACGAGCTGCAGTCGATCTACGGCTTCCGCCACGCCGACCTCGACGTCTTCCGCCGCCAACGCGAGGAGATCGACCGCCGCGCCGACGCCGAGCTGATGCAGCTCAGCGGCAACTTCCGCTCGCGGCCGGAGGTGATCGGCGCGGTCAACCTGATGGGGGAAGCGCTGCTGGGGGCGGCGTACACGCCACTCCGCGTCGGCGCCCCTCCAGCCGAGGAGCCACCAGCCGGCGAGGGGGCCGTGGAGCTCCTTCTCACCTCCCGCGACGACTGGGACGGCGACGGGATCGAGCTCGAACCGGCGATCGACGGCGCCACCCCGCTCAACTGCCTCGCCGAGGCGCGCTTCGTCGCCGAGCGGCTGCGCGAGCTCGCCGACCAGGGGGTGCCGCGCGGCGAGATGGTGGTGCTGCTGCGCGCCTTCACCCACCTCGACGCCTACGAGGACTCGCTCGAACGCGCCGGCCTGCGGCCCTACGTCGTCGGCGGGCGCGGCTACTGGTCCCAGCAGCAGGTGGCCGATGTCTGCACGCTGCTGGCGACGATCGCCAACCCGCTGGACGACCACGCCCTCTTCGGCGCCCTCGCCTCCCCCGCCTGCGGGGTCGCACCGGACACGCTCTGGCTGCTGCGGCGGGCGGCCGGAAAGCGCCGCCACGTCTGGCCCGCGGTGGAGCGGGCGGGGGGCGCCGGCGAGGCGGAGCTGCCCGAGCCGGAGCGGCTGGAGGGGATCCCGGAGGCGGAGCGGGAGCTGCTGCGGGAGTTCGTCGCCACCCTGGCCTCCCTGCGCGAGCGCGGGCCGCGGCTCTCGTTGCCGGCGCTGGTCGAGGCGGCGGTGACCGAGACCGGCTACGACCTGGCGGTGCTGACGCGGCCGGCGGGCGAGGCCCGCTTCGCCAACGTCCGCAAGATGGAGCGACTGGCGGCCGAGTTCGAGGCGCGCGAGGGGCGGGACCTGCGCGGCTTCCTCGACTTCCTCGCGGCCCGCGCCGAGAGCGACGCCGAGGCGCAGGCCGCGACCGCCGCCGAGGGCCACGACGGGGTCCGGATCATGACCGTCCACAACGCCAAGGGGCTCGAGTTCGGCGTCGTCGCCGTCCCCGACCTCTCGCGGCGGCTGCTGGGAGCCGGTCGCTCGCCGCTGCTGGCGATCGGCCGCGAGGAGCAGCCCCGGGTGGGCCTGCGGCTGGTCCGCCTCGGCAGCCCCAAGATCGACCTCTTCGACCACGGCACCCTCTGCGAGGAGTCGCAGGAGCGCGAAGCCGAAGAGGAGCTGCGGCTCTTCCACGTCGCCGCCACGCGGGCGAAGGAGCGCCTGATCCTCAGCGGAGTCGTCAACCCGCGAGAGGGGCGGGAGACGAAGGGCAAGCCGGTGGTCGAGCGCCTGGTCGAGGCACTGGGGGCGCCGCGCGACGAGGAGGCGACCGTGCCGGTGGCGCCGCCGGCGCCGCGTCCGGGGCTGGAGGCGGAGCTCGGGCCATCGGAGATCACCGTGCGGGTCAACCTCCCCTCCCCCGAGCGCGCGGCCGAGCTGCGGACGCTGCGGCGCCAGGGCGCGGCGGCGAGAGAGCTCGGCGAGGGACCCCCGCCCCTGGTCGAGCGCCGGCCGCCGATCGTCCCCAGCCGTCCCCTCTCCTACACCGCGATCGCCGCTTACAAGGAGTGCCCCTACCGCTTCTACATGGAGCGCGTGCTGGGCCTCCCCGGCCGAGTTGCCGGTTTGTCTCCCGTAGCGCAACAAAACGGCAACTCGGCAGAGGGGGTGCCCTCGGCGCGCGAGGAGCGGACGGCGCGGGGCGCGGCGATCCACGCCCTGCTCGAGTGGAGCCAGGCGAACGGGTGGGCCGAGCCGTCGGTGGATCTGGCGCTGCGGCATGCCACTGCGGCTGGGGCGGGGGCGGGGTCCTCCTCTCCGGACACCTCTCGCCAAAGGCTCGAGGTTGAGTGTCCTGAGAGGAGGACCCCGCCCCCGCGGCTAGCGGAGGAAATGCTCAAGCCGGTCCGCCAGTGGCTCGACTCGCCGCTACGAGAGCAGATCGCTGCGGAGGCGACGCGAGTGCGGGCGGAGGTGCCGCTTCTGCTCGGCGTCGGCGGCACGGTTCTGCGCGGCTCGATCGACCTCCTGGTCGAGCGGGAGGACGCCCCGCCGCTTGTCATCGACTACAAGACCGACCGCCTCGACGGCGCCGACCCCGGCGAGCGCGCCTCCCGCTACGTGGTGCAGCGCTCGATCTACGCGCTGGCCGTCGCCGAGGCGCTGGGCATCGAGCGGGTCGAGGTCGCCTACGTCTTCCTCGAGCGGCCGGAGGAGCCGGCGATCTCCATGCTGGGACCGACCGAGCTGACGACCGCACGGACCGAGCTGGAGACCGTGATCGCCCAGATCACCGACGCCGAGTTCCCGGTCGCCCCGCCCGAGCGGCGCGACTGGTCCCTCTGCCGCGGCTGCCCTGCTCTGGGAGGTCTGTGCTCCGGGCCTGAGGTCAGCTGACCTCAGGCGTCTCCAGCTTCGCCGCCAGGTCGTCCAGCCTCAGCTCCTTCAGCCCGGCGCCGACCTCGTCGAGCTCGCCGGCGCAGTAGTTGACGAGCTCGCGACCCTCTTTGCAGAGGTCGAGCGTCTCGCGCAGGCCGGCCTGACCGGAGTCAAGCCGGTCGATGATCTCCTCCAGCCGCTCGACCGCCGCCTCGTAGGAATCAGGCTTCGTCAACGCGCTCTGGCTTCGCTCGGACTCGTCCATCGCTGAAGCGAAGGCTAATGCGCTCCGCGGCGCCGGCATCCGCGGCGCTCGTCAGCGGCTCGCCGGCCGGGTCCTCGACCAGGGCGTAGCCACGCTCCAGGGTGCGCTCGGGTTCGTGGGCGCGCAACGCCACCGCAGCCTGGCGCAGGGCGTCCCGCCGTTTCTCCATGTCGGCGCCGATCGCGCGCCGGCGCGCCCGCTCCAGCACCACGGTCCCGATCCGCCGCTGCTTGGCGGCGCGGTCGGCCAGCCCGCGTTCGGCGGCGGCGCGGATCTCGCGGATCTTCTGGTTCAGGTCGGTGCGCTGGCGCTGCAGCGCCCGCTCCGGCCCCCGCGCCAGGGCGCTGAGGTGTCGCGACCGGGTTCCGATCGCCCCCTCCCCCGCCCGCCGCAGCGCCAGCGCGCAGCGCTCGAGGCTCTCGCGCGCCGCCAGGCAGTCGAGCGGCACCGCCGCCTCCGCCGCGTGGGTCGGAGTCGAGCAGGCGACCGCGGCGACGTCGTCGATCAGGGTGCTGTCGCGCTCGTGGCCGACGGCGCTGACCACCGGCACCCGCAGCATCGCCACGGTGCGGCAGAGCGTCTCGTCGCAGAAGGCCCAGAGGTCGGCGAGGCTGCCGCCGCCGCGGGTGACGACGATCGCCTCCACCTCCGGCCGCGCCGCCAGGTCCTGCAGCGCCCTCCCGATCGCCGGGGCGGCGTGGCGGTCCTGGACAGGGGCGAAGGCCCAGACCACCGATCCGCCCCAGCCGCGGCGCTCGAGGCCCGCGCAGAGGTCGCGCCGGGCGGCTCCGGTCTCCGCGGTGACGACGCCGATCGCCTTCGGCAGCAGCGGCCGGTGCAGCTGCTTCTGCAACTCGAAGAGGCCCTCGGAGCGCAGCTGCTTGCGCAGCGCCTCCAGCCGCGCGATCAGGTCCCCCTCGCCGGCGAGTCGGACGTGCGTCGCCCGGAAGCAGAAGTTCGGCGAGGCCGCTCCGCCGCCGGGGTAGTAGTCGAGCCCGCCGGAGATCACCACTTCGGCCCCGTCGCGGAGGCTCTTCTCGTCCAGCCCTGCTTTCTCGAGATCGTTGAGCCAGATCGCGCAGGGGATCGCCCCCTCGCCGTCGCGCAGCTCGAAGTAGGCCTGGACCTTGCTGCGACCCACACCGGTCACCTCGCCGATCAGCTGCACCCGCCTGCGCTCGCGCATCCAGCCCTGGAGCTTGCGCGCGTAGCGGCCGACCGCGAACGGCCCCGGAAGGCCCGTCCCCACCTTGCTCGGAGCTATCCCGCTTTCTTCCACCGTCTCGCCCAGGACTTCAGCTCGCTGAAGACGGGGTCGAGCTCCTGACCCGCCTCGGTCAGCGAGTAGGTCACCCGCACCGGCGTACCGGCTTCGACCTGCCGTTCGACCAGGCCCTCCTCCTCCAGCTCCCGCAACCGCTGCGAGAGTAGCCGGTCGGAGAGCCCCGGGATCGCCTTGCCCAGCTGGGCGTAGCGCATCGGCCGCTCCGTCAGAGCGCAGACGATGGCGCCCGTCCAGCGCTTGCCGATCAGCTCGATCGCGTGGTGGAAGTGCGGACAAACCGCACCGGGGACCTCCTCCTGGACCTGCGTCGAGCTGACCTGCTCCATCGCCACGAGCTTACTGAACGTAAGTGATGGGCTTTGGCGCCTCAAGCCGTGCAGGAGCCGGTGTCGACCTCGTCGGCGGTCCTCCGCAGCGCCTCCCTCACCTGCTCGGCAGGAATGGCGAAGCCCCCGCGAGGACCGCTCGTGGTGGCGGCGAAGACGGTCCCGACCACGTGCCCGGCGGGGTCGACGAGCGGCCCGCCCGAGTTGCCGCTGCGGACGATTCCGCTCATCGCCACGATCGTCCGCTCCAACGGCCCGTTGCCGTAGGAGTCCTCGCTGATCGTCACCCGGGTCTCGCCGATCCGGGCCGGGGACAGCGAGTAGGGCCCGTTTTCGGGGTAGCCGAGAACCGCCCCGCCCTCTCCCTCCTGCCGGCGGGAGCTGATCGGCAGCGGCGGCAGCGGCGTCCCCACCCGCAGCAGCGCCAGGTCCCGGCGCGGCTCGTAGTAGATCGGCGTCGCCTCGAGCTCGATCCCGTCCTGGGTGGTGACGGTGGTGTCGTCGGCGCCGGCGATCACGTGGGCGTTGGTGACGACCACGCCGGGTTCGACCGCCCACCCCGACCCCTCGATCCCCAGCCCGCAGGCGGTGCTGAGGACGCGGACGACCGAGTCGCCGGCGGCCAGCACGTCCGGGTCGGAGGCGATCTTCGCGTCGGGCTGCGCGACCGGAGCGGCCGGACCCAGCACCGTCGGCGCCGGGTCGACCCGGTTCAGCGCGTTCAGCACCGGCCCGGTCGGCGGCAGGACGTCGTTGAGGCTGCGCAGGATCAGCGACTGCTGGATGTCGGCACGCAGCTGCGCGGTCGAAGGCGCATGGAGGAGGACGGCGCCGAAGACCCAGGCGAGGCCGAGAGCGACCGAAGCGATCAGCGCCGCCCCGCCGGCGCCGTCGGCGGCGAGCAGAAACGGGCGCCGGGCGATCTTCTGCCGCAGCCCCAGCGCGAAGCTCTCCAGCGTCACCGCCGTCAGCGCCCCGACCAGCAGCGCGCCCAGCGCCGCGCAGAGCGGCGCGTAGGGGGAGTGCGACCCTTCCGCCAGCAGCAGCGGGCCGATCCGGCTGCCGGCAAAGGCGCCGATCCCGAAGCCGACGAGGGTGAGCGCGCCGACGATCAGGCCCTGTCGGTAGCCCCAAAGGGCCAGGGCGATGGTGAAGGCGACGATCGCCCAGTCCAACGCGGTCACCCGTGAATAGAAGCATGCCGGGAATCGCTGCTTTACCTTTCGCCGGTGAGTTCATTTGCCGCCGAGGGGGAGCGCAAGCGCCGCCTCCTCACCCGCACCCTGCCGCTGGCTGTCGTCGCCCTCGTCGCTTTCGTCGTCGGCGCCGCGACCGGCGACCCCGGCGACCCGGAGAGGGACGCGGCCAACCGCTTCGCCGAGGCCTGGGAAGCGCGCAACTTCAAAGGCATGTACGGGGAGCTGAACGAAGCCTCCCGGACGCGGGTCAGCCGCAAGGAATTCGAAGCCGCCTACCGGGAGGCCCAGCAGGTCGCGACGGCACGGGCGATCGAGGCCGGCTCCGCCGGCGACAGCGAGGAGACCGGCGCCGGCAGGGCGGTGGCGGTCGAGATGACGATCTCCACCGTCGCCTTCGGGACGGTGGAGGGGGAGGTCGACCTGCCCTTCGCCGAGGGAGGCGTCGAATGGGACCAGAGCCTCGTCTTCCCGGGTTTGCGCGAGGGCGAGGAACTGGCGGCGGACGTAGAGCTGGCCGAACGGGCGCCGATCCTGGCGCGGGACGGGACGACGCTGGCGGAGGGTCCGGCGGAAGAACGCGAACACCCGCTCGGCAGCGCCGCGATCGACGTCACCGGCGAAGTCGGCGAAGCGCCCGAAGAAGAACTGGCGAAGCTCGCCCGCCGTGGCTTCCCCCCGGAAACGCCGGTCGGGATCAGCGGCCTCGAGCGCGCCTTCAACGCCCGCCTCGCCGGCAAGCCCGGCGGCTCGCTGCTGGCGGTCTCCGAGGACGGCTCCTCGGTCCGCACCCTGGCCGAATCGAAACCGCGCCCGGGTGCGGCGGTGAAGACGACGATCGATCCCGACCTGCAGGAGGCGGCGGTGGCCGCGCTGGCCGGCCGCTCCGGCGGCGTCGCGGTGCTGGACACGCGCAAGGGCGACGTGCGGGCGCTGGCCGGTCAGGCCTTCTCCGCCCCCCAGCCCCCCGGCTCCACCTTCAAGGTCGTCACCACCGTCGCCGCCCTGGAGAACGACGCGGTCTCGATGGACGACGAGTTCGAAATCACCGACGGCATCAACGTCGGCGGCCGCTTCATCTACAACGCCAACGGCGAGTTCTGCGGCGGCACCTTCCGCGAAGCCTTCGCCCACTCCTGCAACGCCGTCTTCGCCCCGCTCGGGCCGGCGGTCGGCAACGACGCCCTGGTCGAAACGGCGGAGAAGTTCGGCTTCAACCAGCCGCCCACTCTCTACTCGCCGCGGATCCTCCGCGAAGTCGAGCCCGAAGAATCGACGATCCCGACCGAGATCGGGGAAGAAATCGACCTCGGCGTCTCGGCCATCGGCCAGGGCGAAGTGCTGGCGACGCCGCTGGAGATGGCAAGCGTCTCCCAGGCCGTGGCCAACGGCGGGGTCCGCCTGCCGAATGCCATCGCCCTCAACAAAAAGCTGCGACCCGACGACGAGCCGGTGCGGGTGATGACCAAGAACACCGCCAAGCAGCTGAACGAACTGATGGTCGGCGTCATCGCCGAAGGGACCGGCACCGCCGGGGCGATCTCCGAGGCGCAGGTCGCCGGCAAGACGGGCACCGCCGAGCTGGGCCCGAAACCGGGCGAAGAGGACGCCGAGAACCCGGTCCAGATCAAGGACGCCTGGTTCACCGCCTTCGCGCCGGCCGAAAAACCGCGGCTGGCGGTCGGGGTGCTGCTGATCGAAGCCGAAGCGTCCGGCGGCGAAGTCGCGGCGCCGATCGCCGCCGAAGTCCTCTCGGCAGGCCTCTGACTTACTAGACGAGAGGAGCGCGCGACCCTACAGGTCGAGCGTCACTTCGCCACCCTCCTCGCCCTCCTCGGGGGGAGGGATGTGGAGGATCAGCGGCCGGTTCTCGGACGCTTCTTCGGGCAGCAGGAAGATCGCCACCGAGCCTTCGATCGCGCCCAGCTGGGCAGGCGAGTCGAGGACCGGGATCTGTTCTTCGGCTTCGACCTCGCCGCCCAGGGGAAGGGACAGGATGCTCTCGCTCTCCTGCACCTCCCACTCCTGGTCGTCGGTGTCGGTGATCGTCAGGGTCTCGGGCAGCGGCTGCACGTGGTCGGTGTCGTTCTGGATCTGGAAGAAGACGCCGAAGTAGCTTTCGCCCGGGGGCGCTTCCGGCTGACCCTCCAGCAACGGGCCGTCCTCGTTGTCGTTCGGGTTGAGGTAGCGCGAGAAGACGACGTTGTAACTCAGCTCGCCGACCTCGACCGGCGCCCCCTCCTCGACCTCGTGGGCGTGGCTCTCATAACCGCAGGCGGAGACGCCGACGGCGAGCGCGAGCAGCGCCAGGAGGGCGAGCAGCGAGGTGGGGCGGCGAGGCAGGAACATCAGCGGCGGGGAGTCTATATCGACCTGGATGGTCACGGGATGCCCGTCGCGTACCGGTTGCCGCCGGCGACGGCGATCCGCTCGACGACGGGCCGATCGGACTCGAGGTTGTCGCGCAGACGGCGCAGGGCCTGGCGCCAGCCGCGACCCTGCCAGAGCGAAGCCATGCTGAGCAGCTCCAAGGCACGGTCCATCGCGGCCGGTTCGGTCCAGTGGGAGACGCGGACGGCGGTGAGCCCTCCCGGCGCCTCCGTCAGCTCCCAGACCGTGTGGCTGCGGATCCGGTTGGCGCGACCGCCCCGGCCCTCCTCGACGATCCGGAACGGCTCCTCCAGCGAGACGATCGTGGTGTCCATCCAGACCTTGCGCAGCGGGCCCTGGGCGCGGAATCGCGCCCCGGCCCCCGCCCCGACCGAATCGATCCGAAGGAGGTGGAAGTCGGTGAGGAAGTGGTCGGTGAAGGAGGGCCTGGCCGCGAGGTCGGCGAGCATCGCGAACATCTGCTCGCGGGGGAGGTCGATCTCGATTTCGGCGCTGACCGGGCCCATAGGGGGCGCGGATTCTATGGGTCGCGGCCGGCGGGCGGACCGGTGGAAGGATTTCGAGTGACAGGGCTTGGAGGCCGGGCTAGTATCGAATGCAACCACCCAGGAAGGAGAGTCTTCCCATTTTCGAGAGCGTCGGCACCAGCCCGGCCGGCGAGGCGCATGCCACCGGCTCCATGCCCGGAGAGGGGACTTACTTCTGCCTCCTCTGCGGGGTCCAGCTCGCGCTGCACGAGACCGACCCCCTGCCGGAGTGCCCGCAGTGCGGGACCACGCGCTTCCGGCGCGACTCGATCTTCGCGTCGCTGCAGGAGCACGGCTCCGCCACGGTCGAATTCGCCCTCCCCTCCGAGCGGGAGCCGCCGGAGTGGCTGGACGAAGCGCGCGAGAGGCTGACGGAGCGCGGGTTCCACCTGGCGCTGCGAGAGCGCAACGAGATCGTCACCTTCTCGCTCGGCAACGACTGGAGCCGGATCGGCCGCTGCACCACCGCCGAGATCTTCCTCGACGACCCCAGCGTGTCGCGGCGCCACGCGATGATCGCGACCGAGTCCGACAAGCCTCCGCGCGTCCTCGACGACCGCAGCCTCAACGGAGTGCTGGTCAACGGCCGCAAGGTCGACTGGGCCGAGCTGGAGGCGGGCGACGAGCTGACGATCGGCCGCTACCGGCTCCACCTGCTGCAGGTCTAACGCCGAGACCGCAAAAGAAGTCGCATATCGACTTCTTTTGCGGCTTCGCGACGCGCAAACGCCTTTTCCGGCCACCCCCGCTCCTACGATGCGGGCCGTGAACCTTCCCCCTGACGATCCCGGCTTCTCCTCGGGCGAAGAGTCGATCGCGGCCTCCGCCGAGCGGGCCCGCGCCGAGCTCCACGCCGAGATCGAACGCGTCCGCCGCGGCGTCGAGCAGATGCTAGACGAGCAGAACGAACCCCTCAACAGCGACCTCCGTCGCGAGCTCGACACGATGCAGGAGGACCTCCGCCGCTACGTCAAAACCCGCATCCGCAAGTCCCAGAAAGGCACCAACCGCCGCGTCAAGCGCCTGGAGGACCGCACCACCACCCTCGAGCAGCGCCTGGACGACCTGGCCGCCGAGCGCCGCCACGCCGAATGGCGCATCCACTCCGACACCGAGCGCATGCTCGACGGTCTCCTGCAGGAGGTTCGAGGGATCGCGGACCGGCTGGAGGGGAAAAAATCAGCGCGCGCTGAATTTCCACCCCCATAGGGGCCAAAACTCAGCGCGCGCTGAAAATCACTCGGTCGAGATGCTCGGGTCCGCTTGAACCTTGAACGGCACGATCATCAGGAAGTTGCTGGTGGCGTCGGCAGCCAGGTCGAGGACGCGCTGCGCCTCGTCGTCCTGGCCGGTCGCTCGCAGCTCCTCCGCGTAGCCGTTGAGGAGGTCGTCGATGTCGATCAGGGCCTCGGCGTCGAGGTCCTTGAGCTCGACTTTGGCTCCCCGGCCCAGACGGCTTTCGATCGCGGCGCGGTCGATGCCGAAGGCGTTGTGGCGGACGTAGACGCGGCCTCCGGTCATCCCGGCGCAGGCCCAGGGGCCGATGTCGCCGAGGACGACGGCGCGGCCGCTGGTCATGTACTCGAAGGCAAAGCCCTTGGCGTTGGCGCGGTCTGCCAGCGCTCCGCGGCCGTCGTCGATCGGACTCTCCGGTTCGCCGCCCAGCACCACGTCCGCCCCCGAGAGGCGGATGCAGAAGCGCGAGTCGGCCGAGCCCTGGACGTAGAGCTTGCCGCGCTGGGCGCCGTAGGCGAAGGACTTGCCGACCGAGCCGTTGAGGCGCTTGCCCTTCGCGCCCTTGCCCTTGAGGATCGAGATCCTCCCACCCAGCATCGTCTTGCCGACGCCGTCCTGGGCGCCGCCCTCGATGCGGATGTTGACCCCGTAGGAGTTGAATGCCCCCAGCCCCTGGCCGGCGACCGAGCCGCCGTTGAACTCGAGGCTCGCCAGCTCGTCGCCTTCCTCCCCAGCCGGGCCGCCGTCGAAGATCCGCCAGCGCGCCAGCGCGCCGGCCAGCTCGGTCCCGAGCACGCGGTCGTTGGCGTCGGTCGCGCGCGGGAACTGGCTGCGGACGCTGCTGCCGCCGCACACTTCCGGCGCCAGCGCGGCAATCTGACTCGAAGCCTCCTTCGCCTCCATGCGGATCGGCCGGGCGACGACGAGACCGGCTTCGGCGCGCGCCTCGGCCTCCTCGGCCACCGGCAGGTCGAGCGGTTCGAGGTCGAGGTGCTCCTCCAGCGGTTCGATCAGCGGCGTCAGGTCGATCTGGTCCTTCATCGCCACCTGCTCGAGCAGGTCGTAGCGGCCGACCAGGTCCTGGGCGCGGTCGTAGCCGAGCGAGGCCACCACCTGCTTGACCTCCTCGCCCATCGAGGCGAAGAAGCGGGCGCAGCTTTCGGCGGCGCGGTCGACCTCCTGCGGCGTGAACTTCTTCAGGCCGTGGGCCTCCGCCTCTTCGGGGGTCTCGATCTGGGTCGCGATGCCGACGTGGCAGGTGTCGAGCTGGCAGCCGCGGCAGATCGTGCAGCCGATCGAGACCATCGCCAGGGTGCCGAAGCCGACCCGGTTGGCGCCGAGGCAGTGCAATTTGACGATGTCATGGCCGGTCCGGTAGCCGCCGTCGGCCCAGATCTCGACCCGGTTGCGCAGCCCGGCCTCCATCAGCGCCCGGTGCACGGCGCGGGTGCCGATGTCGCTCGGCAGCCCGACGTGCCGCAGCGCGTGCTGGCGCGCCGCGCCGGTCCCGCCCTCGAAGCCCGAGAGGGTGATGATGTCGGCGCCGGCCTTGGCGATCCCGAGCCCGATCGTGCCGATGTTCGGCACCACCGGGACCTTGACCGAGACCCGCACGTCCGGGTTGACGGTCTTCAGCTCGTCGATCAGCTCGGCCAGGTCCTCGATCGAGTAGAGGTCGTGGTTGTTGGAGGGCGAGATCAGGTCGGTGCCGGGGGCGGCGTTACGCGCGGCGGCG
>DATEOT010000063.1:0-8959 GCA_035273795.1 Solirubrobacterales bacterium
CGGCATCCGGACGTCGGTGATGACCACGTCGGGCTTGTGCGCGCGGGTCTTGCGGATCAGGTCCGACGCGTCGCCCGCGCTGGCCACGACCTCGATCCCGCCGTCGGTCAGCAGCCGCTCGAGCCCCTGCCGCAGCAGCAGCTCGTCGTCGGCGATGACCGCGCGGGGTGGCGTCAACTCGCGACGGCCTGCTTGGCCGCGAGCTGCCCGCAGGCGGCGTCGATGTCGCGCCCGCGCGTGAGCCGGACGGTGGCCCGCAGGCCGTGCTCCTCGAGCGCGGCCTTGAAGGCGTCGATCGAGTTGCGCGAGGACCCGTCGTAGATCGAGTCCGTCGGGTTGTACGGGATCAGGTTGAGCTTGTAGATCTTCGGGTCCAGCAGCTCGGCCAGCGCGACCGCGTGGGCGTAGTGGTCGTTGACGCCGGCGAGCATCACGTACTCGATGAAGATCTGGCGGCGCTTGCGCTCATAGTGCGCCTCGCAGGCGGCGAGCACCTGCGCCAGCGGGTAGCGCTCGTTGACCGGCATGATCTGCGAGCGCAGGCCGTCGTTCGGAGCGTGCAGGGAGAGCGCCAGGCCGACGGGCATCTCGCACCCGGCGAGGCGGTTGATCCCGGGGACCCAGCCGACGGTGGAGATCGCGGTACGGCGGTGGGTGACGCCGAGACCGGGCAGCAGCTCGCAGGCGGCGAGCACGTTGTCGATGTTCATCGTCGGCTCTCCCATTCCCATGAAGACGACGTGGTCGACGGCTTCGGTGCGGCGGAAGTGGAGCGCCTGGTCGAGGATCTCGTCGACGCCGAGGTTGCGGCCGAACTTCATCTGCCCGGTGGCGCAGAAGGTGCAGGTGAGCGGGCACCCCGACTGCGAGGAGACGCAGACCGAGCGGCGCCCGTCGCGGTAGCGCATCAGCACCGCCTCGATCGGCCGGCCGTCGGCGGTGTGGAAGAGGGTCTTGACGGTGCCGTCGTCGGACTTCGCCTCGGCGGCGACGGTCAGGGTCGAGAGCGGCACCTCGTCGGCGAGACGCTGGCGCAATGCCGCCGGCAGGTTCGTCATCTCCTCATAAGAGCGCACCCCACGGGTCACCCACTCCCACACTTGGCCGGCGCGGTAGGAGGGCTCGCCGGCCTCGGTCAGCTTCGTTTGCAGTAGCTCGCGATCCACAGAGGCGAGTGTAGGGACGGGGGACCCCCTCCGTCGCAAATTGGGGAGGCCCCTCCGGGGGTCCCCCGTCCCTACTTCGAGCCGCAGCCGGTGACTACAACCCGGCCGCGTCGGCCAGTAGGTCAACCTGGCGCGGGTCGCTGGAGCTCGGAAAGAGGAAGAGCTCTTGGCAGCCCGCATCCGCAAAGGCCGAGATGTACTGCTTGACCGTGTTCGGGTCCTTGGCGGCCGAGTCGGAGATGAAGTTGGCGATGTCCTCGCCGAGCCAGGCGTAGTAATCGGTGAGATAGGTCCGGGCGTCCTCATCGGCTCGGTCTCCGAGGGAGAAGTAGGCGAGGGCGCCGTTCTGCGGGGCCTCCCGGCGCCCGGACTCAGACCAGACCCCCTCGAACTTCTGCCGCCACTCGGCGAACTGGTCCGGCGGGGCGCCGGCGGCGATCCAGCCGTCGCCGAACTTCGCCGCGCGCCTGAAGGAGGCCTCGACCGAGCCACCGACGAGGATCCGCGGCGGCGAGCCGGTGTGCGGGCCCATCGCGTCGTCCGCCCAGACCTCCTTGATCCGGGCCAGCATCGCGTCGAGTTCCTTCCCCCGCCCTTCCGTGCCGACACCGGCGTGCTCGTAGTCGTCATCGCGGCCGCCGAGGCCGATCCCCAGCGTCATCCGGCCGCCGGAGAGCGCGTGCACGCTCAAGACCTGCTTCGCCACCGCCACCGGGTTCGGGCGCAGAGGGCCGAGCAGGACCGTCGTCGCGAGGCCGATCCGCTCGGTCACCGCCGCCGCGGCCGCCAGCGAGACCAGCGGCTCCAGGTTCGGGTAGACGATGCGGTCGATCGTGCCGAGGCTGGAGAAGCCGCGCGCCTCCGCTCGCCGCGCCCACTCGGCGATCTGATCGCCGGTGGTGCCCGGCACCGCGTTGGGAAGACCGATCGCGACGTCCATCTGAAGCTCCTTCCAGGTGATATGCGGGTACGGCGACCCTGCTACCCGTTTTCGCCGGGCAGCTCGGCCAGCAGGCGCTCGATCGCCGCCCGGGCGTAGTCGAAGACCCGCCGGTCGCCGCTGAGGCGGTAGCGCGCGTTGGTGCCCATCACCAGCGCGTAGAGCTCGAAGGCGAAGCGCTCCGGGTCCTCGACGCCGGCGCTCCGCGCCTGGCGCTCGAGCTCGCCGGTCCAGGCGTCCAGGGCGCCGGCGATCGCGTCGCGGACGGGGCCGGGCCGGTCGTCGTACTCGGCCGAGGTCGCCGCCCAGAAGCAGCCGCCGGAGTAGTCGCCGAGCTGGTCGAGGTAGCGCTCGGCCATCCCCCGCAGCCGCGGCGCCCCGTCAGGCAGCTCGAGCACGGGTTCGATCACCTTGCCTTTGAAGCGCTCGGCGGCGGCGGCGATCGTCGCCAGCTGCAGCTCCTGCTTGGAGCCGAAGTGGGCGAAGAGGCCGCTCTTGCTCATCCGCAGCTCCGCCGCCAGGCGGCCGATCGTCAGCCCCTCCAGCCCCTCGACCGATGCGAGGTCGACGGCGCGGTCGAGGATCGAGGCGCGGGTCTGGCTGCCCTTCTCGGTGACGGGACTCACAGACGTAGGGTATAAAAAAGCACGAACGTTCGTTCAGAGAGCGACCGGCGGGGTCGCCGCGACAGAGGAGGAAGCAGTGAGCGAGTACACGGTGAAGAAGATCGACGAGATGGAGGCAATCTTCCTCGGCGGCTACAAGCGGGCGCGGGCCGAGCTCGGGGTGAGCGCCTTCGGCCTGCAGGTGATCGACCTGCCGCCCGGGTACCCGGACTACCCCGACCACGACCACGCCGAGGAAGGCCAGGAGGAGGTCTTCATGGTGATCCGCGGCGGCGGCGAGATCGAGATCGAAGGCGAGCGCTTCCCGCTCGATCCCGACCACATGGCGCGGGTCGCCCCGGCGACGAAACGGAAGGTCTGGCCCGGGCCGGAGGGGATGCGGATGGTGGTCGTCGGCGGCGTCCCCGGCGGCGTCTACGAGGCGCCCGACCGCAGCAAGCTCGGGGAACCCGACCCGATGCGGAGCTAGGACTGCCCGGCGAGCGGCGCCGCTACCGGCGCCGCTCGGGAGCCGGCTCGAAGCCCGGGCAGGCGAGGACCGGCAGCCGCGGGTAGCGCGGGTAGGCGGGGTCCTCCCGCGAGCGCTCGCAGAGCGAGAAGACCGAGCCGCGGGTGTTCGGCACCAGTCGCTGGTGCAGGCAGCGGTCGCAGAGGCCGGCCGGAGGTCGGGTCATGACCCGAACCTAGAACACCGCCGCCCGGAAACTGCGGACTCGGGGGAGGCGAGCCCCGCCTTGCCGGGGCCTAGCCTGTGTACGTGACCCGAGCAGCGACCCTCTTCGACTCCGACGCGGCCTCCTACACCGGGACGGTCGAGGTGCTCGGCGTCATCTACAAGGCCGACGACGACGGCTACGCGGTGCTCGAGGTGCAGGAGGCCGAGACCGGCGAAGGCTTCGCCCTGGTCGGGCCGGTGGCCCACCTCGAACCGGGGAACCGGGCCGAAGTCAGCGGCGAGTGGCAGACCCACAACCGCTACGGCCGGCAGTTGCGCGCGCAGGGGGCGCTGCCGCTCGACCCCGCCGACCGCGACGGGCAGATCGCCTACCTCAGCTCGCTGCGGCACATCGGCCTGAAACGGGCCGAGAGGCTCTGCGACGAGCACGGCGAGGAGGTGCTGCAGGCGATCGCCGCCAACCCCGAAGCGGTCTTCGGCTCCCTTCGCGGGGTCAGCGCCGACCAGGCCGCGGCGGCGACCCAGTCCTGGTTCGCCAGCCGGGCGATCCGCGACCTCCACGTGCAGCTCGCGCCCCACGGCCTCGCCCACCTAGCCGCGCCGATCCACGCCCGCTACGGCGACCGCTCGATGGCGATCCTGCACGAGGACCCCTACCGGCTGACCGAGGTGCCGGGAGTCGGCTTCGCCCGCGCCGACAAGATCGCCCTCGCCGCCGACGTGCCGCCGGAGTCGAGCCGGCGCGCGCAGGCGGCGGCGCTCTACGCGCTGATCGAGGCCGAGCAGCAGGGCAACAGCTACCTGCCGCTGGATGAGCTGACGCGGCGCACGGCGCGGCTGATCGGGCTCGCCCCCGACCCCGACGTGCTCGTCGAGGCGCGGGGGCTGGTCGCGGACGAAGGCCGGATCTACCGCGAGGGCACCCACGCCAGCGAGCTCGCGGTGGCGGCGACGCTGGCCGCGCGCGCCGCCGCCCCTCCCCACCTCGACCACGAACCCGGCGAGACCCCGCGGGACAAGCTCACCGACGAGCAGTGGGCCGCGGTGCGGGGGGCGTTCGCCGCGCGGATCTCGGTCCTCACCGGCGGGCCCGGCGTCGGCAAGACCGTCTGCACGAAGGAGATCGTCGCCGAGGCCGAAGCCGCCAACGCGACGATCGCCCTCTGCGCCCCGACCGGCCGCGCCGCCCGGCGGCTGGAGGAAACGACCGGCCACGAGGCGAAAACGATCCACCGCCTGCTCGAGTGGATGCCGGGGCGCGAGCCGGCCTTCCGCCCCGGCAAGCCGCTTCCCGCCGACCTGGTGATCGTCGACGAGTCCTCGATGCTGAACCTGCGCCTCGTCGAGGTGCTGCTCGGCGGGCTCGCCGAGGCGACCCACGTCGTCTTCGTCGGCGACGCAGACCAGCTGCCGCCGATCGGGGCCGGAAAGCCGTTCGAGGACCTGATCGCCTCCGGCGCCGCCCCGGTGGTGCGGCTGACCCAGATATTCCGCCAGGCGGCGCGCTCGATGATCACCACCGCCGCCCACGAGATCAACCACGGGCGGCCGCCCCATCTCGAGCCCGGTCCCGAGCAGGACCACGACTTCTTCTTCATCGAGCGGGGGACGCCGGAGCGGGCGCTCGACACCGTGGTCGAGGTGGTCGCCGAGCGGGCGCCGGCCAAATTCGCAGTCGACCCGATCCGCGAGGTCCAGGTGCTGGCGCCGATGTACCGCGGATCGGTCGGGATCGACGCTCTCAACGAGCGCCTGCAAGCGGAGCTGAACCCGGACGGCAAAGCGGCCCTGAACGAACGGTTCCGGATCGGCGACCGCCTGATCCAGACCCGCAACTCGCACGAGCTGGGGCTGATGAACGGCTCGATCGTCTTCCTCCGCGAGGACGACCCCGACGAGGAAGCGATCGTCGTCGACACCGACGACGGCGGCTCCCTCGTCATTCCCTACGGCGAAACGGGGACGCTGCGGCTCGCCTACGCGATCTCCGTCCACAAGGCGCAGGGCTGCGAGGTGCCGGTGGTGGTCGGCGTCTGCCACCGCTCCCACTCGCGGATGCTGACCCGCCCCCTCCTCTACACGGCGATCACCCGCGCCCGCAACTCCTGCGTCCTCGTCGGCGACCACGTCTCGCTGGCCTCGGCGGTGCGGCGCGACGACAGCGGCGGCCGCCACTCCGGCCTGGCCGAGCGGCTGCGCGGCTGACCCGAACTTCCGTCCGCTTTCCTGGACCCCGCCGAGGCCGCGCCTATACTTAAAAATTAGTAGGGCAAAGACCTCTCCCTTTCCTCCTTTGCCTCCCCCCTTCTCTCCACCCGCCTCTAGCCTGAGGCGGGTGGAGAGAAGCCGCCTGCCGTTGGTGGAGATCGGGATCACGCTCGCCGGGATCGCGCTGATGGCGGCGGTCGTGGTCGCCGTCGACCCGCTGCGGGACTCCGTCACCGCGGCGATCCAGGGCGACCACGACGAGGTCCGCGAGCAGATCGACCGGCTCGGGCTCGGCGGCCCGTTGCTGATCCTCGCCCTCTGCATCCTCCACAGCGTCGTCTTCTATCCCGCCGAGATCGTCGACGCGGCCGCAGGCTTCGCCTATGGCTTCTTCCCCGCTCTGCTCCTGGTGATGACCGGCTGGATCCTCAACGGCCTCGCCTGCTGGGCGATCGGGCAATCGATCGCCCGCCCGCTGCTGGATCGCTGGTTCGGCGAGGAGCGCTTCGAGCGAGCCGAGCGCTCGATCGAGCGCGGCGGCCCGACGCTGCTGCTGGCGATGCGCCTGATCCCGATCCTGCCCTTCAGCATCGTCTCCTACGCCGCCGGGGCGGCGCGGGTGCCGCTCTGGCGCTTCGTCTGGACGACGGTGGTCGGCTACCTGCCGATCACGGCGATCTCCGTCTACTTCGGCACCCGGCTCGAGGGCCTCTCGCTGACCGATCCCCTGGTGCTCGGCAGCGGCCTCGCCCTGCTGGCGCTGCTCTTGATGGGGCACTGGGCGATGCGGCGGCAGTCGCGCCGCTCTTCGGCGCCGGTGCCCCCGGAGCCCTAGCGGCGGACCACCCGGAAGCGGAGGACCGCCGGGGTCGGGTCGGGCAGGCCGCCGGCGCCGAGCGCTTTGACCCTGACCACGTGCCGGCCCAGGCCGTAGCGGCGGACGAAGCGGCTGGAGCAGGCGCGATAGGAGGCGCGGCCGAGCCTGCAGAGGAAGGTGGTGCCGGTCTGGTCGGAGCCGAAGCGGAGGACGAGCCGAGCGGTGGGGGAGCGGGTGCGGACCACGGCTCGCGGGCGCTGGAGGACGAAGGTCTGCGGAGCGCCGGCGGCGGTCGGCGGCGTTTCCGCCGGAGGCATGACGACCTGGTGGACGGCAGCCCTGGTCGATGGCGGTTCCTGGGGTGGCGCCGGTTCGCTGGGCCCGTCCCCGCCCTCGATCGGGGCCGGCAGACCGGCGATCGCCCCGAACGCGTCGACGAGGCCCGCCCCGGCGGCCTCGGACGGGAACGCGCCCACCGGGTCGGCGCTGTCTTCAAGAGCGTCGCGGACCTGCTGCTCGGAGAGCGCCGGCTTCGCCTGGCGGACCAGACCGGCCACGGCCGCGGCATGGGGAGCGGCGGCCGAGGTCCCACAGAAGCGCCAGGCACCCGCGGAGAGGAAGGCGAAGAAGGTGGTGGCGCCGCAGTCGGTGGCGGCGAGGTCCGGCTTCGGGATCTGGTCGGGCACGACCAGCGGCGCGGCCGGAAAGAAGCCTTCCACCGGGCCGAAGTAATGCGTCACCGGCCCCCGCGAGGAGTAGGGCTCGACGACGTTGGCGTTGTTGAAGGGGACGGCGGCGACGGAGATCGCGCTGGCGGCGCCGGCGTGACCGAAGATCGCCGGCCCGGCTTCGTCTTCGCCGCCCGGTTGCGGGTACTCGATCGCGCTGACCCCTCCCTGCAGGAAGATGAACTTCAGCCTCGGGCTGAGCCCGGAGAAGCGGTTGATGACCAGCTGCACGGTTTTGCCCGTCGCGGAGTCGTTCTCCCACTGGAGGACCTCCACCGGTCGCTGGGTTCCGGCGAGGCCGGCGTTCTCCTCGAACGAAGCGGCGACGATGGCTCCCGCGGAGAGGATGAAAGCGTCCAGATCGGTGGCTACGCCGTCCCAGGGCTCCGCCCACTGCAGGTCGACCGTCAGGGTCTCTCCCGCTTCGACCGTGACCGCGAACGTGTTGTCGGTTCCGGCAGCGGGATCGAAGTCCATGCAGTGGGTGCCGTTGAAGCCGGAGAGAGACGAGACCGCGGCCGGGCAGGCGCCCGAGTCACGGAAGGAAGGGGCCTCCCAGGAGGAGATCTCGTTTCCGCCCGAGTCGAAGGCGTTGTCGTTGCCGGTCGCGCTGAGGTAGGTCTTCCCGTCCTCGGTGACCCGGTTGATCGCGACGGCGACCGGCCCGTCCTGGAAGAACGGCTCTTCGAACCAGGCGACGTCGTCGACGATCACGTCCGCGCCGGCCCCCCCTTCGGAGACCGGCCGGGCCAGCAGTTCGACGTTCTCGGCAAACCCTTCTTCGCTCTCGAAGGCGGTGGCGAAGGCGAGCTCCGCCTTGGGTGCGAGGTCATGGACGATCTGCAGCATCGCCCGTCCCTCGTCGCCCTCGTCCGCCGGCCCCTCGTCGAGGACCGCGACCGGGAGCTGTTGCTCGGCGCAGGTTCCGGCCGGGCCGGGAAGATCGCCGCTGGCGACGTCGGTCGCGGCGTCGGTCGCCTTCCCCGTCGCGGTGTCGAAGGAATCGGAGAGGACGCCGATCGTGATTCCCCTGCCCCGCAGCTCGAAGGCCCCGCGCGCATCGTCCGCGCGCAGCTGGCCGAGACCCTCGGAGATGACCGAGCCCCCTTCGCAGAGCCCTTCCGCGTAGAGGATCGGCTCGCGGACCTGCCAGACCGCGCGCACGCCCGGCACGGCGGCGATCGCGGAGAGCCGCTCGGGGGCGACGGCGAGGGTGACGGTCTGCCGCTGCCGGCTCGTGCTGACGATGCGAGCCCCGGCAGTGCGCAGCGCGTCGAGCTCCGTCGCCATGCGATCGGCAAAGCGGGCGGTCACGAGCACGCCTCCCTGATCCTGGACCAGGCTGCCGGGACCGTGCGCGGCCACGTCGAGGATCGCCGCCCGCTGCGCC
Organism: Solirubrobacterales bacterium; assembly: GCA_035273795.1. Taxonomy (GTDB): domain Bacteria; phylum Actinomycetota; class Thermoleophilia; order Solirubrobacterales; family 70-9; genus VAYN01. The sequence continues at coordinate 8,552 of DATEOT010000063.1, forward strand.
GCCGGCATCGCCCGGACGGCGGGGTTGGCGAGCCGCTGCAGGACCGGCGAGAGGCGGCCGTTGTCCTTCGGCGTCAGCGCTGCCGCGTCCGCCTCCGCCGCTGGAAGCAGGAAGGCGAGCGAGAGGGCGGCCGTGAACAGCCGACCGGTGAAGCTTCTAAACGCCGAAGCGAAGAGCATGTCCACTTTCCTTATCGGCACGAAACGCATCCCTTTAAGTACTCGGCCTGGCAACGGCGTCGGTGGGTGATCCTGCTACGGTCCCCTGCGTTAGGGCCGGTGTAACCGGCGAAAGTTGTGCGTAGCGCTCGCAGTCGTTGCTTCATCGCATCCTCCGCGTTCGCAGCACATGAAGTGGAGGCAATGCATGCCGACTGGAACTGTCAAGTGGTTCAGCGACGACAAGGGC
>DATEOT010000064.1:0-24723 GCA_035273795.1 Solirubrobacterales bacterium
GAAGGTGCCGGTGGGGGTGTCCCGGGCACTCAGCATGGAGCCGCGCCACAAGCGCTTGAGGCGTCAGCAGATTGCGACTGACGCGGCGGAGGTGCGCCCGGGGCACCCCCATCGGCACCCTCCCCGCCTAGCGTTTGCGCCCGCCGGCCAACCGCGCCCGGAATAGCTTTACCTTGGCGTCGATTCCCTTGAGGCGACGCTCGCCGATGTAGGTGTAGGCGAACTCGTCGCCGGCGGCCTCCTTGACGGCGGCGTCGACGACGACGCTGCCCGGCCGGGCGACGCCGGTGATGCGGCTGGCTAGGTTGACCGGGCGGCCGTAGTAGTCGCCTGACTGGGGCAGGACCGAGCCGCAAGCGAGGCCGGCGCGCAGCCAGGGGAACTCCTCGCCTTCGGCCTCGGCGGCGGCGATCAGCGCCAGGGCGGCGCGCAGCATCGGCTCCGGCTCGCTGGAGACGAACATCACCGCGTCGCCGATCGTCTTCACCAGCCGCACCGGCGGTCCGGCGACGGCGCTCGCCATCTCCTCCAGCCGGCCGGCGACGAGGCCGAGCTCCTCGGCCGGGATCTCCTCGCCGAGGCGGGTGAACTCGACCAGGTCGGCGAAGCAGACGGTGAGGTTGGCGGTACCGCCGATCGCGCCCGAAGCGAGGTCGGCGTGGCCGATCACGTCGCGGCGGATCTGCTCCAGCATGTTCGCCTGCAGGGCGTGGAAGACCGTCGGGCCGACCAGCGGCATCATCGCCTCGGCCGCCGCCGCGAAGCGGAGGGCGACGTCGCGCTCGCTGTCGCCCGGCTGGGTCAGGGTGCGGATCACCAGCTCGCGATTGGCCTCGGCGATCCGCGAGGTCCCCATGCCGATCGTCCGCGCCACCTGCAGCATCCCCTCCTCGGGCAGACCGGCATCGAGGAAGGCCTTCATCCGCCGCGCCGCCTCCAGGTCGGCGTCGGTGCCGCGTGGTTCGTCGGGGTCGGTGTAGGGGACGCCGAGCGCGGCGCTGAAGCGGCGCAGCTGATCGAGGTCGATGCCGACGATCCCGGCGATCTCCCGCGCCGTGTAACGACGGCCAGTCCCCTCCAGCGCCCGCTCGACCGGCAGCAGGGCGAGCCGACCGGCGGCGACCGCATCGCGCAGGTCCTCGAGCGGTACGCCTTCGGCAGCGAGCCGCTGCAACAGGTCGAGCCGCGCCGCCCGCGCCGGCCCGTCCAGGTCGTCGAGCAGTCCCTCAGCCTCGAAGTCGATCTCGGGCGCCGTCGCCATCGGCCCATTCTTCCCCCTCAACCGGTCGCGTGGTTCCTTTGTCCTGTATATCCGGACAAAGGAACCACGCGATCAGGCGTAGGCGACGGCGCCGGCGCGGCGGGGGTCGCCGCCTCCGCTCAGCTCTCCCGTGCGCGGGTCGCGCGCGACCGCCTGGGTACCGCCGAAGAAGAGGTTGAGCGAGGGCCAGCGGGCCACCTTCCAGCCGCGCTCCTCCATCCGGGTCAGGGCGTCGGGGTCGACCCCCTTCTCCGCCTGGACGACTCCCTGCTCGAAGTGGAGCCGCGGCGCTTCGACCGCCGCCGCCACCGGGTAGCCCTGCTCGATCGCGCGCACCACCGTCTGCAGGATCGCCGAGCGGATCCGGTTGGAGCCGGCGCTGCCGACCGCGAGGACCACCTCCCCGTCGCGCAGGACCACGGTCGGCGCCATCATCGACGGCACCCGCCGGCCCGGGGCGATGCTGTGGAAACCGGCCGGGTTGAGGTCCTCCTCGCCCAGCATGTTGTTGAGGATCACGCCGGTTCCGGGCACCAGCACCCCGGAGCCGGAGCCGTTGGAGCAGGTGACGCTGGCGCAGTTGCCGGCCGCGTCGAGCACAGAGATGTGGGTGGTCGAGCCGAGCAGGTCGGCGGCCGCGAGGTCGAGCCCGACCGGGTCGAGGAAGCCGGACTCCATCCCCTCCTCATAAAGGGCCTCGGCGAAGGCGAGGTCGCGGCGGTCGTTGGCCGCCTCCATCGCCAGCACCAGCTGCTCGGGACCGCTGCGCTCGCCGAAGCGCTCGAGCAGTCCCAGGCAGTAGGCGATCAGGATCCCGCCCGAGGAGGGCGGCGGGTTGGTCAGCACCTCCGTCCCGCGGAACGGCGCCACGATCGGCGGCCGCTCGACCGCCTCGTAGGAGGCCATGTCGCCGGGACCGAGCGTGCCGCCTCCCGCGACGACGAACTCGCTGATCCGCGCCGCGACCTCGCCCCGGTAGAAGGGCTCGGCTCCCTCGGCGGCGAACCGTTCCAGCGCCTCGGCCAGTTCGGGAAATCGGAAGACGTCCCCCTCGCCGAGGAACCGCCCCTCCGGCGCGTACAGCGCCCGGGTGCCCTCCATCTGCTCGTGGATCGGGGCGAGGATCTCGAGGATGTAAGCCTGCCCCGAGTTGATCGGCGCCCCCTCGCGGGCCAGCCGGATCCCGGGGCCGACCAGGTCGGCCAGGGCCATCGAGCCGAACCTCTCCAGCGCGTGCGCCAGCCCGGCGGCGTTGCCGGGGACGCCGCAGGAGGCGGGGCCGACGTAGAACGTCTGGGTCGTCTCGGCGTCGAAGCGGATCGGCACCGGCACCAGCTCGGCTCTGCGCTCGATCGCGTCGATTCCAGGCGCGGCGACGAAGAAGTCGATCAGCGTCGTCTCGCCGCCCTCGTGGACCATCATGTGGCCGCCAGCACCGAACCCGGTCAACGGGCTCTCGACCGCGAACGAGGCGAGGACCGCGCAGACCGCGGCGTCGACGGCGTTGCCGCCTTCGCGCAGGACCGAGGCGCCGGCCTCGGCGGTCAGCGGATGTCCGGCTGCGACGACCCCGCGCATGGGGCTCGGGATCAGCCGGGGAGGAACTCTGGAACGTCTATTCCGAGCTCGCGGTCGCCGCCGCGGCCGCGGCGCGAGGGCTCGGCGTCTTTGGTGCGGCGAATCGTCGGCTCGGCGGCGCGGCGCTGCGGCTGCCGCCGGCCGTCGAAGCGGGTGGCGACGACGGTGACCCAGATCTGGTCGGAAATCTCCTCGTCGACGTTCGCGCCGAAGATGATGTTGGCGTCCGGATGGGCGGCCTCGCCGACCACCTTGGCGGCCTCGGAGACCTCGACCAGCGAGAGGTCAGCGCCGCCGGTGATCGAGAGCAGGATCGAGCGGGCGCCCTCCATCGAGGTCTCGAGCAGGGGCGAGGAGATCGCTTTTTCAGCGGCGAGCACGGCGCGCTCGTCGCCGTAGGCCATGCCGATGCCCAGCAGGGCGCGCCCGGCGTCGGCCATGATCGACCGCACGTCGGCGAAGTCGAGGTTGATCACCGCCGGCAGGGTGACCAGGTCGGAGATGCCCTGAACGCCCTGGCGGAGGACGTCGTCGGCGACCTTGAAGGCCTCGACCATCGAGGTCTGCTGGTCGAGCACCTCGAGCAGGCGGTCGTTGGGGACGACGATCAGGGTGTCGACCTCGGCGGCGAGTTCCTCGATCCCCTTGTCGGCCTGAGTGGCGCGGCGGCTGCCCTCGAAGCTGAACGGCTTGGTGACGATGCCGACCGTAAGCGCGCCGACCTCGCGGGCGAGGCGGGCGACGACCGGGGCCGCGCCCGAGCCGGTGCCGCCACCTGCGCCGGCGGCGACGAAGACCATGTCGGAGCCCTTCAGCAGGCGCTTGATCTTGTCCTGCTCCTCGAAGGCGGAGCGGTGGCCGACGTCGGGGTCGGCGCCGGCGCCGAGGCCGCGCGTCTGCTCGTCGCCGATGTGGACGGTGACGTCAGCGACGCAGAGCTGCAGCGACTGAAGGTCGGTGTTGACGGCCATGAACTCGATCCCGGGGATGCGGGCGTCGACCATCCGGTTGACCGCGTTGACGCCGGCGCCGCCGACGCCGACGACTTTGATCACCGGCTGGTGCGGCTCGCCGCTGCCGGGCGGCTCGTAAGCGGGCTCGTCCCGGCCGTAGCGCGGGTTTTCCGGCTGGAACCGCTCCCGCCGGGGCTTGGGCTCCTCGTTGAAGACCCTTTTCAACCGCTCGGGCGCGGACTCGGCAGAGGTCTCCAGCTCATCCTGGTCGTAGACGGCCGGAGCCTCCTCCGCCTCGACCGGGGCCTCCTCGCGGGCAGCCGGGGCCTCGGGCTGCTCCTCGGCCTTCTGCGTCTCAGCCGGATCCTGGCGCCCGTAACGAGGCGCCTCCGGCGGATCGATCGGAGCGTCGTCGGAAGTCGACCGGAAAAGGTCGGACAGCGGCCCCTCACGCATGCTTGCCCGCTTGTTACGCCGAGCCATGGGACAGAACCTCCTTCGCCAGCTCCCGGTAGTAGTTCGCCGCGCTCGAGCTTGAATCGTACTTGAGCACGGAGGACCCTTTGACCGGGGCCTCGGCGAATTTGATCGCCTTTTTGATCCGGGACTGGAAAACGAGGTCGCCGAAGTTCTCCTCGAGGATCTCCACCGCCTCCTTGGCGTGGATCGTCCGCGAGTCAAGCATCGTCGGCAGGATCCCCTCGATCCGCACGTCGGGGTTGAGGTTCTCCTGGATCATCCGCAGCGTGTTCTGGAGCTGGACCAGGCCGCGCATCGAGAGATACTCGCACTGGACCGGGACGATCACCTTGTTCGCCGCGGTGAGCGCGTTGATGGTCAGCAGGCCGAGACTCGGCGGGGTGTCGATGCAGACGAAGTCGTAGTCACCCTCGACCTCTTTCAGCGCTTTCTCCAGCGAGCGCTCGCGGCCGATCTTGGTGCTCATCGCGATCTCGGCGCCGGCCAGGTCGATCGAGGCGACGGCGATGTCGATCTCGCGCTTGACGATGATCTCGGAGATCGGCATGTCGTTGACGAGCACGTCGTAGAGGCTTTTCTCGACCTTGTCGGGGTCGATCCCCTGACTCATCGTCAGGTTCCCCTGCGGGTCGAGGTCGATGCAGAGCACGCGGTAGCCGGACTCGGCGAAGGCGACGGCCAGGTTCAGGGTCGTGGTCGTCTTCGCGACCCCGCCCTTCTGGTTGGCGAAGGCGATGACCTCCGCGGTCTTGACCGGCTCCTCCTCGGCGGCCTTCTTCTCGTTCAAGAAGTCCAGCCGGGTAGGAGCAATCAGATCAACAGCCTGCATCCGCCCATCGCCTTCCTCTTCATCCTCCCCCTCAGCGTTGAGCGAAATTTCGTCTGCGACCTCGGACGGCTCCAGCTCAACCTCCGACGCCTCTGACGCGGGTGGCGACGATGCGGGACCCGCGCCGGTAGGCGCGGGGGACGTATCGGAGACAGGACCCGCGTCCCGGGCGCTCTCGTCAACCAGCTCGACCGGACGCTCAGGCACGGCTTCTTCCATACCCTGAAGCTCGTCCTCCATCGGACGCTCCTCTTGGATCTCGACAGGTGCAGGCTTCGGCTTCTTGCGGCTTAGAAATCCCATTGCGCGGATATTCGTATGGGACCCCGCTTTTCCTGCCAGCCCCCGAAATTGCTAGGAATCAGCCAATCCCCGATCTTTTAGACAAGCGACTCGTGATCGTCACCGGCAAGGGTGGCGTCGGCAAGACGACGGTTGCGGTGGCGCTCGGTCTGCGCGCCGCCTCCGAAGGCAAGCGGACGATCGTCTGCGAGGTCGCCCAGCAGGAGAACGCCTCGCGGATGTTCGAACACGCCGAGGTCGGCTTCCACGAGGTCGAGATGGAGGAGAACCTCTGGTCGATCTCGATCGACCCCGACGAGTCGATGCGCGAGTACGTGCTGCTGCAGCTGAAGGTGCGGGCGATGCGGGACATGCTGTTCCGCAGCCGCATCTTCAACTACCTCGCCGCGGCGACCCCGGGCCTGAAGGAGCTGGTCACGATCGGCAAGATCTGGGAGCTGGCCCAGCTCGACCGCAAGGTGAAGCAGGGCCGCAAGTACGACCTGGTGATCGTCGACGCGCCGGCGACCGGTCACGGGGTCGGCTTCCTGCAGACGCCGCGCACCTTCGCCTCGATCGCCCGCGTCGGCCCGATCCACTCCCAGGCCGAGACCCTCGACCGCTTCATCACCGACCACGAGCACACCGGCACGGCGATCGTCGCCCTGCCGGAGGAGATGCCGGTCAACGAGTCGATGGCGCTGGAGAAGGACCTGCGCGACGAGGTCGGCGTCGCGGTCGACCGCGTCTACCTCAACGGCCTCTACCCGGAGCGGTTCAAAAAGCGTGAGGCGGAGGTGCTCTCGCAGCTGGCCGAGAACGAGAACGGCGCCGCCAGGGCGGCTGCGCGGGCGGCGCTCTCGGAGTACGGCCGCGCCCGCTCCCAGCGCCAGCAGCTCTCGCGCTTGAAGCGCGGCGTCGAGGCGCCGGTGAAATCGCTGCCCTTCCTCTTCGAGCCCGAGCTCGACGTCGCCGCGGCGCGCAAGCTGGCGGGGAAGCTCTCCTGATGGCCTCGGTCGGCGAAGTCCTCGAGGGCAAGTCGATATGCATCTGCGCCGGCTCGGGCGGGGTTGGCAAGACGACCACCTCGGCGGCGATCGCGACCGGGATGGCGGCGCAGGGGCTCAAGGTCTGCGTGCTGACGATCGATCCGGCGAAGCGGCTTGCCGACTCGCTCGGCCTCGAGGAGCTGGGCAATGAGGCGCGCCGGGTCGAGCCCGCCCTGTTCGAGGAGCAGGGCGTGGAGATGAAGGGCGAGCTATGGGCGATGATGCTCGACGCGAAGGCGACCTTCGACGAGCTGATCGCCCGCCAGGCGCCCGACGAGGAGTCGCGCGACCGGGTTCTCGACAACCGGATCTACCAGCAGATCTCCAGCGCGCTGGCCGGCTCGCAGGAGTACATGGCGATGGAGAAGCTGTTCGAGCTGCACACCGAGGGCGAGTTCGACCTGCTCGTCCTCGACACGCCCCCGACCCGCAACGCCCTCGACTTCCTCGACGCGCCGAAACGGCTGACCCAGTTCATCGAGGGCAAATCGCTGCGGATGTTCATGAAGCCGACCGGCCTGGCGGCGAAGGTCACCGGCCGCGGCGTCTCCGTCGCGCTCGGCATCTTCAAGAAGATCGTCGGCTTCGACCTGATCGCCGACCTGGCCGAGTTCTTCAACGCCTTCAGTGGCATGGTCGAGGGCTTCCAGGCGCGGGCCAAGCGCGTCAACAAACTCCTCTCGGATCCGGAGACCAGCTTCCTCGTCGTCTGCGGCCCCCAGGGGGAGCCGATCGACGAGGCCGTCTACTTCCACCGCAAACTGGTCGAGGCGAAGCTGCCCTTCGGCGGCGTCATCGTCAACAAGGTCCACTTCCCCAGCGTTGGAGTCCAGGCCGAGGTGGGCGACCTTTCCTCCGCCCTCGCCGAGAAGCTCGGCGACGAGAAACTCGCCAAGCGCGTCGCCGACAACTTCGCCGACTACCAGGCCCTGGCCGAGCGCGACGCCCGCAACATCGACCACCTCGCCGGCGAGCTGCGCACCAGCTGCGTGATTCGCGTCCCCTACCTCGACGAGGACGTTCACGACCTCCGCGGCCTGACCGAGATCGACCGCTACCTCTTCGCCACGGCGGAGGAGCGGGTAGAGATGGCGGCGGGCCGGGCTTAGCTCAGCGGGTGCGGCGGCTGTACTCGAACTCGAGGCGGCTGACCTCCCAGTCAGCGTCCTCGGGAACCGGGAAGAGGTGGCGCACGCGGGGGGTGTCGATCCGCTCGCGGTGCTGGATGTCGCGGTCGGCGTCGACCGGCCATTCGAGCGAATCGCCGGAGTTCGAGTCGGAGACCTCCTCCAGCCACGGGGTGGCCGTGATCCTGATCTCGTCTTCGGCCGGGATCGGCTCCATGATGCGGGTCTCCTGCTCCACGTACTCCTCCTCCGGTAGTTCGTCGACGGGCAGATGAAGTTCTGGCGATGGCTCGGGCTCCTTTGCCGGCTCCGGCTCGAAGTGGGAGATCGAGATCTCCTCCGCCTCGGGCTCGAAGGCCTCGATCGAGATCTCTTCCTCTTGGGCCTCCAGCTTCGGCTCGGGCTCGAATGACTCCGAGACGGTGATCTCGGCGTCGCCTTCGGCGAGGCCGTTGACGATCAGGGTCTCGTCGGCGACCGTGCTGAGGTCGTTGCCGAGCTCTCCCAGCGCCGCCTGGCGCAGCAGGCCCCGGACGCCCTCCTCGATCCAGGTCGCGAGCTCGACGGCGCGTTCGATCGGGCGGCCGTTCATCATCGCCCGCTCCAGCCCGAGCACCTCCTCGACTCGTTCGCCGGCCTCGATCCGGTCCATCCCCTCGTCGGCGATCAGCGCCGCCGCCCGCAACGACAGCGAGGCGCCGACGGGTCCGTGACCCTCGAGGACGGCGCGCAACGCCAGCAGGTGGTCGCTCAATCCCTCCAGCGCGGTGGGGCGCTCGCAGCCCATCTCGAAGCGGCCGACCGCCCAGGTGAGGGCGTTGTCGGGGTCGGGGCGGGCCTCCAGCGCGGTTCCGAACTCGATCAGCTCCTCGGCCTCGGCCTCGCTCAGCCGGTAGCCGCCCGGCCGCGTCGCCGGCGCGCCGGTGGCGATCCGCCGCCAGCAGCCCTCGCCGGTGGGCGCGAACGCGTACGGCCCGAGGCCGATGCCGCCGCCCTTGAAGAGCCTCATCACGCTGGCCAGCTCACGCAGCTGCAACAGCGCCGTCTCCACCCCGTCCTCGGGATCCTGCTCGGCCACCGCCAGATACTGCGGCTCCCAGGCGGCGCGGCCCATTCCCTCGCTGCGCATCGCCTCGACCGGCGCTTCGATCGAGTCGGCGCGGACGATGCGAACGCCGCGCGGCAGCTGCAGGCGCGGCATCGACATCCGCAGACCGACGACGGGGACGATCAGCACCTCGGCGTCGTCGGCATCGCGGGCTTCGGCGTCGAGCGTGGTCAGCGCCGCCTCGAGACGCTCGCGGTCGAGCGCGAAGCCGGCGGAGCCCTCCCAGAGCTCGGAGAAGAAGGTGATCAGCATCAGCTCAGCGCGCTGCCCCGGGTCGGCGGGGACGCTCTCCCCGCGCTCCTCCAGATAGGGAGCGGCGACCCCGGCTTCGACCGCGGCCTCGCGGGCGGGCGCGAAGCTCGGCAGCGAACGCAGCTCGTCACCATGGTCGACGACATAGCGGCCGGTCATCGGCACGTAGCTGTAGAAGGCCGAATCGTCGCCGGCGTCGGCGGCGACGTCGAAGGGGATCTCCTCCCCCATCGCCACCATCGAGCTCAGCCGTGAGGCGGCCTCGGTGGCAAGTCGCTTGATCGCTTCGTTGAGGAGGAAATCGCGCACACCGACGCATTCCGTTCGCAGGTAGACCCTCCTGCGCCTGAAAGATCGCTTGCAGCCGGGAGCTAGACGGCAGCGTGCTGGCGCTTGCCGGCCAGATCGGCGGCGTCGCCGAGCAGCCAGCGCATGCCGTAGCTGCGCATATCCTCGACCAGCGGCACCAGCGCCTCGCCTTTCGGCGTCAGCGCGTACTCGACCCGCGGCGGCACCTCGGGGTAGGTGTGGCGGGCGACGATGCCTTCCTCCTCCAGCGCCCGCAGGCGCAGCGAGAGGGTGCGGGGGCTGATCCCCTCCAGCGAGCGCTCGAGCTCGCAGAAACGGGCACTGCCCTCGGCGAGGTCGCGGATCAGCAGCAGCGTCCACTTGCCGCAGACGACTTCGGCGGTCTTACAGACGGGGCAGCTGGAGTTGCTCTCGGCACTCATGATCGAGGGAGACGGCGGTCACATAACGTCTCGCTTCAACAAGTGTAGCCACATGGCTTCATTTACTGAAGCAATGGCTGGCGTCAACGCGAGCCGCGATCGAATGCCGCGAAGCCGTCGGCCCAACCCGCATCCGAGAGGTCGTCACGCGGGTTCGAAGGCTCCTCGGTCTCCTGCGGCATCGGCAGCTCGACGAACTCGATCTTCTCCAGCTTGAGCCGGAAGGACCGGCCGGGCTGTTCGGTCACGAGGGTCACGGCCTGGCCTGCCTGCATCGAGAGGAGCTGGCAGTTGCTGGTTCCCCCGACGCAATCGCCGCCACCGCGGACCTGGGTCATGTCCGGGATGACGCTGAAGAGGGCGCGGTTGCCGTTCTGGGTCACCCCGACGAAGAGGAGGACGGGTTTCGTCCCGGGGAGCAGGCTCCCGAGGGGCAGCTCGCGATACAGCTTCAGCTGATCGGAGCCGGCCACCCCGAAGCGCACGTCGGGACGGAAGCCGTAGAGGCGTCCATCCTCCAAATCGTCGTCATCGGCGCCGGAGCCGCCTGAATTTCCGGGACTGGGCACGGAGGTCGTTGCTCCGGCACCAGCGCCACTCGCACCGGTATCGGGGACCGATTCGACGCTCGAACTTCCCGCACTCGATCCGCTCGGAGTGACCTCCACGCTTTTCAGCTGAGCCTCCTCGGGCAGACCGGTATAACGCTGCTGGAACGGGTTGGTACTGCTGCGGCCTCGCAACCGCTTTCGATAGTCGCGCAGCTCGGGCGTGGCTGGAACCACCGTCAGCCGGGCCTCCGTCGTCGCGATCGGCGGCTGCCCCGCGCCTTCGGGGGTCGACGGCTGCACCTCGGCGTCTCCCCCGAGGAGGAACGGAACGGCGACGATCGCAACGACCACCAGGGCGACCAACGGCAGCAGGCGCCGATCGCGGAGGTCGTAGTAGACGTCCGCAGCGAACTGCGGCACCTTCAGGTCGGACATCTTCAACTCCGGGCCCTTTGGCCTTTTCATGGCGTTTCTCCAGTCGTCGCCGCCGCCGGAGTCGCCGTCGTGGTCGGCAACGAGGGGGTGCTTTCGGCGCTGCCTTCGCCCGGAGGGGTCAGGTAGGTGGTCAAAGAGAAGCTGGCCTGAAGGGCCGGAAATCCAAGCTTCGGGTCGGGCGTAAGGGTGAAGCCGTCGATCGTCACCAGGCGGCCATCGACCCTCACCTCTCCGCTGCCGGTCTTGACTAGGGAATCGACCCCTTCGATGAAGTCGGCGATCTCGAAGAAGTTGCCGTCGAAGGTGACTTCATAGGGCATTACAGCGAGCCCGGCCGGGCCGATTTCGGCACCGAGCGGAAGCAGCGACGCGGCCACCTCGGTAGCTGAGGCCGACGTCCCGGTAGCGCCGGCTGGCGGCGGAGTCGCCGACTGGCCTTCGCCGGAGGCGGTCAGCGTGATGTCGCGGAAGGTGCCGTCGGCGCTCGCGGAGAGGCGGTTCATCTGAACCAACAGCGAAGCGAAGTCATCGTCGCCCGGCACCGCCTTGCCGAGGACCACCAGGCGGCGATACTCGCGGGGGAACTCCTCGCGAGCGGCTTCGGCCTCGGCGACTTCGGCTTCGTGCTGCGCAAGCGACCCTTCCAGTGCCGTCACCTGCGCGCTCAGTTCGCTCGCCTTCTCGCGCTTCGGGCTCAGCAGCATCATCCAGAAGGCCCCGGCGAGGACTGCGACCACCAGCATGGCGACGATCAGACGGTTGGTCGAGCTCATCTCATTCGCCTTCGCTTTCGGCTGCGTCATCGTCTTCGGACGCTTCCTCGGATTCCGAGGGCTCATCGGTGACGGCAGTCGGCTCCGCACCAGCAGCGGCAGCGACCGGGACCGGCGCCGCGTCGAAGGCGACGACGATCTCGAACCTGGCGATGAAATCCCGCGTGCGGCACTCGTCGTCGCTGCCGCCGCTTCCACCACCGCCACCACCGCCTTCATTACTTGCGGCGTCAGGCAGTTCGGAGGAAGCCACAGCCACTCGGGTCACGCCTTCGATGTCTTTCAAAGCGTTGAGAAAGCCGGCCACCGACTCCTGGCCGGCGGCGCACCCGCTCAGCTCCAGCGCCGGACCGGGCACTGCTCCCCGCAGGCCAGACGCGCCACCGCTTACCCCGGCTTCCGCCGAGGCGCTGGCGGTAAGGCTGGTCAGCCAGGCGTCGCCAGGCAGGATCAGGGCAAGTTCCCGCATCACACGCTCCCAGTCGAAGCGGCTGTCGGCGAGGCTGGAGACCGTTTCCACGCGCTGCTCGGCGAGGTTGCGGAACTCGACGAAGGCGGAAAGCCGGGCGGCCTTTGCCGCCGCCGCCTCGTCTTCGCGGGTCAGCTCGGTGATCTGCGCTTCGCGTTCCTCGATCTGATTGCCTACCAGGACCAGCGCGGTGACCCCCGCCAGGATGGCGACCAGGGCGCCGAGAAGGATGTAGGCGAGAGGGCCGCTGCGCAGCGGCGCCTGTTCGCCGCGGCGTTCCTCGAGGGGTATGAGGTTGACGGGGCGCATCGCTCAGCTCTCCAGCGCCAATCCGAAGGGCAGGGTCAAGCGCGCCGCGGCGGCTTCGTCGAGACCTGACAGGGCGGCGGGGTGGGCTACCGCAATCGGAAGGCCGATCCCCTCCATCCGCCCGACAAGGCCGGGAATTGCGCTGCCTGGGCCGCAGAGGACGATGCGCTCGACCGGCACCGCCGCCTCCTGGGCGGCGTAGTAGTCAAGCGAGAGGCGCAGCTCGTCGACCAGGGCCGAGACTCCCTCCTCGAGCGAGCGACGGGCCTCGGTGACCGTATCGGGGTCCCCTTCGACCGCCTCGACCGGCTGCTCCAGCCCGACGTGGGCCAGCCACTGCGCCGCGTGTTCGTGGGACAAGCCGCGGGCGGCGACCAGGTTGCCGGAAATCTGCTCGAGGCCGACATGGGAGACGCGGGTGAAGAGGCAGGACCTGCCGCGAGCGACGGCAAGGTTGGTGACGTCGCCTACGTTGCAGTAGAGGACCGCGGGGCGCTCCGGCGCTTCTCCATCGGAAGTTTCGCCGGTGTCGGCGAGGGCGCGAATCATGCCGAAAGCGGCGAGGTCAACTCCGACCGGCTCGAGGCCGGCCTGACGCAGGGGCGCGAGGAAGGACGAGACCATGTCGCGGCGGGCGGCGATGACGATCACGTCGAGCTGCGGCGTCTCCCCCTCCTCGGCCGGAACCCCGCCGACCACCTGGTGCTCGAGCACTGCCTGGTCGAGCGGCATCGGTATCTGCTCCTGGGCCTGGAAGCGGACGGCGGCCTCCATCTCCTTCGGGTCCTCGATCGCCGGGAGCCGAAGGGTGCGGACGATTACCCGCTGGTTGCCGATCCCGAGCCGAACGCGCTTGGAGAGCTTGTGCGTGGAGAACAGGGACTTCAAGCCGTCGGCGAGGCTGTCGGGATCGAGCACCTCTCCCTCGTGGAAGGCCCCGGGGGACAGCGGCCCGATCGCCGCAGCGCCGAGCTCGACCGAGCCGTTCGAGCGGAGTTCGGTCGCGGCGATGCTGCCCGCCTCGATGTCGAGACCGACGACGGCACCCGTCTTCTTCTGCCTGGTCAGGGGAAGCACGCCCTCCCTTGATCGACAGAACGTCCACAGAACTTTCGCCCTGCAAGACCGGGTTCTAAGAGGGCCTGGACGTAACTACTAGGCAGAACTCAGAAGGTGCCGAGGTACCAGTCGACCATCTCGTCTCCGGCGAAGAGCCCGACCACGCCGCCGAAGGCCAGAAACGGCCCGAAGGGGATCGCCCGCTTCCGGGCCGCGGCGCCCTCGCGAGCGATCATCGCCAGGCCGACCACCGATCCCACCACCAGCGCGACCAGGACCGCGGCGGCGACGTCCCGGCCGAGGAAGAGGCCCATCGTCGCCGCCAGCTTGACGTCCCCCAGACCCATCCCGCGGGGGTAGGCGAGGGCCGCGGCAAGCAGCAGCCCACCGGCGGCGGCGGCGGCGATCGCCCGCTCCGCCAGGCTGTCCGGATCGCCGCCGGCGGCGATCGCGACGCCGAGCACCGCGGCAACCAGCAGGATCTTGTTGGGGATGATCCGACGCTCGAGGTCGGTGAGGGTGACCGCGAGCAGGGTCGAGACGAAGACCAGGCCGAGCAGCAGCTGCGGGATGTCGTCGTGGAAGGCAAAGCCCGTAGCGGCGTAGAGCAGGCCGAGGGTGAGCTCCGTCAACGGGTACCGCGGCGAGATCGCCGCTCCGCAGCAGCGGGCGCGCCCGCGCAGCAGCAGCCAGGAGACGACCGGCACGTTGTCGTAGGCGGCGATCTGGGCGCCGCAGGCGGGACAGTGCGAACGGCCCCCGACCACCGATTCGCCGCGCGGGACCCGGTGCGCGACCACGGTCAGGAAGCTGCCCACCAGAAGGCCGGCGAGGAAGAGGAAGGCGGCGGTCATAGCTGCGCTCAAGGGGACGTCACCCTCTCACGGAGGACGGTCGGAAGCGCTCAGGCCCCAGGCGGCAGGGCGCCGGCGGTCGCCAGCTCGAGCCGGCTGTCGAAGCTCGGCCGGTCGTAGATGAACTGCAGGCCGGTTTTGGTGTCGCCGCTGACGGCCAGCGAGAGGCCGAGGCGCGCCCCCGGCGGCACCGGCAGGGCTCCCCCCTCCTCGGCGTAGCCGAAGCTCAGCGGTATGGCGACCTCCTCCCAGCCGGCGCTCGGCCAGGAGGTGTCGAAATGTTCGAAGTGGAGGCTGAGCGGCGGTCCGAGATTGATCGCCGTGGTGTCGGTGATCGTTTCTCCGGAAGAGGAGCGGACGAAGATCCAGGCGCAGATCCGTCCCGGGTAGACGGCGCCGGAGATCGTCCGGGTCCAGAGGCTGAGGGTGCCCTCCCCCGTCAGCAGCACGTCACCCGAGCCCGGTTCGCCGGGCATCGGCGGCGAGAGCCAGCGGTGGACGCGCTGGTAGGCGAGGCTGTCTGGGGAGTCCGGTCCGGTGGCGACGCCACGCGCCAGGCTGGTCATCTGGGTCGAGTCGCAGGTCCCGCCCGGAACGATCTGCAGGCCTTCGTCGCCGGTCGGCTGCGGCTCGATGTCGGTCGAGTAGTCGGGTTTGACCGTTTCCCCTTCTTCCACCGCCTCCGGCCAGAGCAGGTCCGGGGCACCGGGGGCGTTGCCCTGCTGCACGCCGCCGGCGCAGTCGCCGCGGGTGTTGTGAGTTGGATGCCCGGTGCCCACGAGCGGCTGCCGTTCGGACTGGCTGCAGGGGGTGTCGGTCAGCCAAAGGGTCCAGGGCACCGAATCGCCACCGCCCGGTTTCTGGCCGGGGAAGACGGCCGGCTCGGCTTCCGGGTCGACGACCTGGCTCTGCACCTCCTGGTAGCGCCGGTTCTGGCCGCCGGAGGCAGTCGCCGCCAACCTCACCGCGACGATCACCCGTTTCAGGTGGCGTCCGTCCGCGCAAAGGCCGGCGGGACACGTGTCCCAGACGACGTAGCGGTGGATGGTGCCGCTGATGTTGCCGACCTGGAAGGGCTCCGAGGGGTCGATTTTCCCGCCTTTGACCAGCTCGCCCCCGTTGGAGCCGCCGTTGTAGACGAGCGGTTTGAGGCCGGTCCCGTTGCGGCCCGTGAAGAAGAAGGTGGTGTTGCTGACCCGCGAGTCGGGATGGTTCGCGTCGCTGACGTGGACCGGCAGGCTTTCGAGGGCCAGCTCCGCGTAGGGGAGTTGGCGCAGCTTCTCCATCTCACCCTGGAGGACGTTGGCGACGACCTGGCTCTGCTCGGCCCGGAAGGTGTTGCGGGTCGCGGCGTCGACGATGCCGAGCACTCCGAGCGCGCCGACGACAAGGATCATCCCGGCAACGACCACCTCGACGATCGTCATCCCCTCCTCGGCCCTCACACCCCGCCTCCGTCGGCCGTGTTGCGCAGCGCCACGCCGTCGCCGAGGGTCACCGGCTCGCCACCGGTCTCGAGGGCGAGGCTGACGCCGACGTAGGTCGGTTCGGCGGCGTCCGGCAGGTAGCTGAAGACCGAGGAGCTGGCCAGCCCTCCGACAACCTGGGTGGCGGGGCCCGGGGCGCTGCCGTTCGGCTGGGAGACGACCCGGGTGCAGGCCCCCCCGGCGCAGTTGTAGGTGACGCGACAGACGATCGAGCTGCTCGCCGCCGCGCCGCCGCAGGTCGCCGCCTTGACGTAGGTGATGATCGCGAGCTGGCTGGGCGAGGTCGTCGGCGTATCGAGCCCCTGGCGCAGCTCCCGCGTGATCCGGTCGACCGTGACCCGGGCCTCCTGGATCGCGGTCACCTTCGAGGTGGTGCGCGGCTCGCTGCGGATCACGCCGACGAAGACGGTCATCGCCGCGCCGACGACGACCAGGCCGAGCGCCGCCGCGATCAGCAGCTCGATCAGGGTCAGGCCGCCCTCTTCCCGGCGCAGGGCCGAGGCCCGTCTGCCGACGCCGGCAACCATCTCAGCACCCGTCGTTGGGCGTGGTCGCCGGAGCCGGAGAGCATTCGACGAAGCGGTAGGGGGTGTAGTGGGCCGGGGTCTCGGGGAGTTCGACGCCGGGAAGGTTGAAGCTCTCGGTGCCTTTCGCGGACCAGATGTGGGCGTTGGAGTCCATGTGGATGCTCTTGCCGGCGATCGCCCCGCAGAATTTCGAGTTGCTGTTGAGCGTTATGTCGCTGAGCGGTGCGTAGATGACGAAGTTCTGCTCGCAGGGCCCGTCCACCTCGGTGTTGCTGTTGAGCAGGATCCGGGTCTGTTTCGTCTCGGAGCCGACGAACAGCATCGCGATCGTGACCGGGTCGCCCGAGGCGGAGGTGATCCGCGAGTTCGATTGCAGGTCGAGCTGGTAGACGCCCGAGCTCTGGAAGCAGGCCTCGGGCGAGTCGAAGTAGATGGTGGTGTTGGCGCCGGATTCGACGTAGAGGGCGCTGTTGCTGCGCAGCGTCAGCTTGCAGAAGCTGTAGATCTTGCCGCCGAGCGTGACAGCGCTGTTGTTGTCCACCCGCAGCTCCCGCGCCCCGCAGGCCGAGGTCGATTTTCCGGCGGCGGTTTTGCCGTTCCAGCAGGCGTCCGACTTGGTGCCGCTGACTTGGTCCAGGGCGAAGAGGCGAGAGTTGTCGTTGTTGGTCGCGGCGTCGCTCTGCTCGACCCGCGGCAGGGTCAGTTCCTGCTGCAGCACGGTGCTGCTGGGGGACGTGCAGCTCGAGTTCGAGTGGTACTGGGCGTTGGCGCTGGTTTCCAGTTTTTTGCCGATCCCCACGCTCGCCTGCCCGCACTGCTTGGCGTTGGATTTCAGTCTCAGGTATCCGTTGGTGGCGGTTCCGGTGTGGATGACGGCGTTGGAGTCCAGCGACATGTCTTCGTAGGAGAGGACGCCGGCGGTGGCGAACGGCCCTTTGCTGCTCGAATCCTCGGTCGGCAGGGTCGAGGCCATCACGTCGATCCGGCGGGTGACGCCGTTTACCGCTCCGACGGAGACGATCTCCACGCATTCGACCTCATTGCCGACGCCGCACTGCTCGGCGCTGGAAAGGATCCGTGCCCAGTAGTTGACCGAGCCGCCGTTGACGGACATCCCGGTCACCGGCCCGCACCACCCTTCGGCGGTGGAAGGGGTGCACGGCGCCGTCCCGCGGTTGTAATAGAGCAGCGCCTGACTGACCCCGGACTCCGCGACGGCCAGAGCCGACTTGCCTCCCTGGTCGCGCACGGTGCCGCTCTGGCCCTGGATCGAGGTCGTCACCATCACCCCGGCCATCCCCAGCGCCGCCACGGTCATCAGCATCACCGTCGGCACCGCGAAGCCGGCCTCGGAGGAGAGCCGTGCGCGGGCCCCCATGAGCAGTCGCCCAACCGAGGCGGTCATCGCATTTAGAGATCGGTCGAGCGAGCGCATACGCAGATCTGAGATCGGCGAATCGGGTCTCGACCTTGAGCGAGAGCAAAACCCGCACGCAGCCAACCTTCGAGACCCTGGACGGATCGGCCACGTCATCGCCCCAAAAACGAGTAAGGGCGGGCCCGTGGGCCCGCCCTTTGACTCATCGGCCATTCCTGGCCACTGGCGCTGTAGTGCTACTGGCCCCAGTTACCGCCTCGCGGACAACCGCCCTCGCCCTCGACTTCACAGTCGAAGGTGGTGGTTCCGTCGCCGTTGCGCGTGATCTCGAATTCCTGTCCTTCGATATCGGACTCGGCGGTCACGGTGTACCCGGTCGCACTCGTTTCGGTGACGGTGACCCTGTCGGCCTGAATCGTCGGCTCGATATCGGCAAGAAGCTCACCGTAGCTGTCGAATTCAGCCGGCAAAGCCGCGTTGTAGACGCCGCCGCTTTCGGTGGCCCACGTCTCCATGGCCGTCTGAGCGCTTCGGGCCATCGATTTGGCCTCCGCATCGGTCGCCTTGTCCCGCTGGTTGAAGAAGGCGGGGATCGCGATCGCGGCGAGGATGCCGAGGATCAGCATGACGACGAGGAGCTCGATCAGGGTGAAGCCTGCCTCCCGATCGCCACTGAGCCGGGCGCTCATGCGAGCCCGGAGATTCTGGAGCAACATTAGTGACCTCCTATGGTCCTAATCGATTGAGCCAGAGCCCCGTCGCGAGAAGCCACGTGGTGTCTGTCGACCCCGGTGGTAGCCCGGCCGACTCCGAAGGAGTCCCGACAGCTTTGCGCCCCCGCCTCACAGCGAGTTTGCCTTTGGCACCGAAGCACTGGCAGATTCATCACAGGCCCTTCATCGACCCCTACCGGCAGACCTTGATCCCTGAAATTTGGGTTGTCTGCGGCGAAAATTGAGATCGCTGGACGCGCGTCCAGAGCACGGCCCGAAAACGGGGTAGCCGCTAGCCGATCTTGTCGTAGAGGCTGAAGATCGGCAGGTACATCGCGATCACGATGAAGCCGACCACGCCGCCGACGAAGACGATCATCAGCGGCTCGATCAGCGAGGTGAGGGCTTTGACCTTGGCGTCGACCTCGGTCTCGTAGAAGTCGGCGATTTTGCTCAGCATGTGCTCGAGCTGACCGGTTTCCTCGCCGACGGAGACCATGTGCCCGACCATCGGGGGGAAGATCGGCGCCGCCTGGATCGGCGCCGCCAGCGAGCCGCCGCGCTTGGCCGAGGCGTAGACCTCGTCCATCGTCTGTTCGACGACGACGTTACCGGCGGTTTCACCCGTCAGCTGAATTGACTGCAGCATCGGCACGCCGGCGGAGACCGAGCCGGAGAAGGTACGCGACCAGCGCGCCAGCGCCACCTTCTGGATCACGTCGCCGATCTGGAACGGGAGCCGCAGCAGGAGCCGGTCCCAGGTCTCTTTGCCGCGTTCGGTCCGCTTCCATTTGAAGAAGACGACGGCGGCGACGATCACGGCCGGAAAAAGGATGAACCAGTAGCCGGTAAGCGCGTCGGAGGCCGCGACGCAGACCTGGGTCGGCAGCGGCAGGGCCGAGCTCTCTTCCGGGTTTTCCTCGGCGAGTTCTTCGAAGATCCCGGCGAAGACCGGGATGATGAAGGTGACGATTGCCAGCAGCGCCACCATCGCGAAGCCGAAGACCAGGGCCGGGTACATCAGCGCCGATTTGACCTGGCGCCGCAGGGCGTCGCTTTTCTCCACCTGGTAGGCGATGCGGTCGAGCGCCTCCTCCAACCGTCCCGACTGCTCGCCGGAGCGGACCATCGCGACGAAGAGACGGTCGAAGACCTCGGGCTGGCGCTCCATCGCCTGCTGCAGGGAGCTGCCCGCCTCGACGTCGGCGCGCACTCCGGCGATCGCCTCCTTGATCCGTTCGTCCTGGGTCTGCTCCTCGAGGGTGTGCAGGGTGCGGAGCATCGGCATTCCGGAGGCGACCAGGGTGGCGAACTGGCGTGAGAAGATCGCCAGCTCGCGCATGTCGACCTTTTTCCAGCTGCGCCAGACGTTCTCGATCTTGAACGGCTCGCTCTTCTCGGTGACGTCGAGGACGATCAGCCCGCGCTGGCGCAGCTTCTCGCTGACCTGCATCTTCGACTCCGCCTCGACCTCTCCGTTGGTCGCGACCCCGGCCAGGTCCATCGCCCGGAAGGCGAAGGTGGTTGCCCCGGCCATGAACTAGGCCCCCTGGGCGTAGGTCGGCTGCGCCATCGCGCCGTCCATCGCTCCGACCGGACCGGCGCCGAGCAGGCGCTTGAGCTCCTCCGGCACCGAGGAACGCTGTTCGGCCAGCGCCCGGGTGATCGTCCCGGCCCGGACCAGACGGGCCAGGTCGGCGTCCATCGTCTGCATCCCGACCGAAGCGGAAGTCTGGATCGCGGCGTAGATCTGGTGCGTTTTGCCCTCGCGGATGAGGTTGCGGATCGCCGGCGTCGGCACCAGCACCTCGGTGGCGACGGTGCGCCCCCTGCCGTCAGCGGTCGGCAGCAGCTGCTGGGTGACGATCCCCTGCAGGGCGATCGAGAGCTGGGTCCGCACCTGTCCCTGCTGCTCGGGCGGAAAGACGTCGATGATGCGGTCGACCGTCTGGGCGGTCGACTGGGTGTGCAGGGTGGCGAAGACGAGGTGGCCGGTCTCGGCGGCGGTCAGCGCGGTGGAGATCGTCTCCAGGTCGCGCATCTCGCCGACCAGGATGACATCGGGGTCCTCTCGCAGGGCGGCGCGGAGGCCGAGGGCGAAGTCGGTCGCGTCGGCGCCGACCTCGCGCTGGTTGACGATCGATTTTTTGTGCGGATGCAGGAACTCGATCGGGTCCTCGATCGTGAGGATGTGGTCCTGGTTCTCGCGGTTGATCACGTCCAGCATCGCGGCCAGGGTCGTGCTCTTGCCTGAGCCGGTGGGGCCGGTGACGAGGACGAACCCGCGGGGTTTCGAGGTCAGCTCGCGCAGCACCGCCGGCACGCCGAGCGAGTCGAGGGCGGGGATGTCCTGCGGGACCAGGCGGAAGGCGGCGCTGACAGACCCCCGCTGCATGAAGCAGTTGACGCGGAAGCGGGCCACCCCGGGAATCGCGTAGGCGAAGTCGAGCTGTTTGTTGTTCTCGAAGCGTTTGCGCTGGTCGTCGTTGAGGATCCCGAAGACGACCTCCCGGGTCTCCTGCCCGTTGAGGACGGGGAACCCCTCCATCGGCTCGATCTTGCCCTTGTCGCGCATCGCCGGCGGAAACCCCGGGGAAAGGTGGACGTCGGAGGCCCTGGCCTCGACCATGCGCCGCAGCACCTCTGAGAAGTCGAAGCCCATGGCGCTTAGATCGGCTTCGGGTCCGGATTACTTGACCCTTGGCGGCCCACCCCGCAGGGCTCACGCCGTGACACGGAGGACCTCCTCGAGGCTGGTCTGCCCTGCCCGCACCTTCCCCAACCCGTCTTCGCGCAGGGTGAGCATGCCCTCCTCGCGGGCAGCTACGGCGATCTCGGCCTCGGGTGCCTGGGCGACGGTCATTTCTTTGATCCGCTCGCTCATCTGCATCACCGAGAAGATCCCGACCCGGCCGCGATAGCCGCTCTGGCTGCAGCGCCCACAGCCGAGCGGTTCGTAGGCCTCGAGGTCGATGCCGACCCGGATGTCGGCCTCGGCGAGGGCCTGCTGGGGCACGATCGTGCGGCGCTTGCAGTGCGGGCAGAGCTTGCGGGCGAGCCTCTGCGCAACCACGCAATCGACCGAGGAGGCGATGAGGAAAGACTCGATCCCCATCTTGGTCAGGCGCGTGATCGCGCCGGGGGCGTCGTTGGTGTGCAGGGTCGAGAGCATCATGTGGCCGGTGAGGGCGGCCTCGATCGCGATCCGGGCCGTCTCCCCGTCGCGGATCTCGCCGACCATGACGATGTCGGGGTCGGCGCGGAGGATCGAGCGCAGGCCGGTGGCGAAGTCGAGCCCGGCCGTGCGGTTGACGTTGATCTGGCTGATCCCGCCCAGCTCGTACTCGACCGGGTCCTCGATCGTGATGATCTTCTTCTCGACCTGGTTCATCGCCTGCAGGGCGGCGTAGAGGGTCGTCGACTTTCCCGAGCCGGTCGGGCCGGTCACCAGCACCGCGCCATAGGCCTGGCGGAAGGCGGCCTCGAAGCGCTCGCGCGCGGTGCCGTCCATGCCGAGGTCGTCGAGAGAGTGCTGCGCGTTGTCTTTGTCGAGGATGCGGATCGTCGCCCCCTCGCCCCGCTGGGTGGGCAGGGTCGTCACGCGCAGGTCGACCCGCCTGCCCTCGACGGTGACGGTCACCCGTCCGTCCTGCGGCACCCGCTTCTCGGCGATGTTGAGCTCGCTCATGATCTTCACCCGCGAGATCACCGCGCTCATCATCCGGTTGGGGACGTGGGCCGCCTCGCGCAGCACGCCGTCGACCCGGAAGCGGACCCGCATCTGCCCCTCGGCCGGTTCGAAGTGCACGTCCGAGGCACCCTCCCCTGCCGCCTGGCCGAGGATGCTGTAGACGAGCTTGATCACCGGCGCGTCCTCGGCGCTGACTTCCAGCTCGCTGACTTCGGCGAGCTCGGCCTCCGCCTCTGCTTCGCCCTCGCTGACCGCCTCCGTCACCGCGCTCTGCAGAGTGTTGAGGCGGCTGATCAGTTCCTCGATGTCCTCCTCGGCGGTGACCGCGACCCGGCAGTCGAGGCCGGTGGCGATCTGGATGTCGTCGACGGCGAGGACGTTGGTCGGGTCGGCCATCGCGACCAGCAGCGTCTTCTCGTCGACGAAGCCGACCGGCAGCGCCTTGTAGCGCCGCGCGGTGTTGACGGAGATCAGATTGGCCGCCGCCATGTCCACGTGGTAGACGGACAGATCAACGTGGTCGAGGCCGTAGCGCTCGGCGACGGCGCGGGAGAGCTGATCGGCGCTGATCGCACCCTGCTCGAGGAGCAGGCGCTCCGGAGGAAGGCCCGCGCTGCGAGCTTCTTCGATCGCGAGGCGCGCTCGCTCTTCGGCGACGACGCCGAGCTCGACCAGGACGTCGGTGACGAAACCGCTGGAGCGACCGCGGGTGCGAGGCTGGGTCAACCCGGCGATGCCGCCGGCCTGCTGATCGAGCGCCGGTGCGGTCGAGTCCCCGGACCCTGGAACGGGACGGAGGTGATGGGGGAACTCCCGCGATTCCATCGCTCTCAGGGGTGGTAGTCGATCGTGGGGCCCTCGTAGCCGGCGTCGATCACGGCTTGGCGAACGGTGTCGGGACGCTGGAAGCCGTAGGCCACGGAGGCCGTGGGCTGACCTTTCTGCAGCGGCTTGGGAGTGACGGCGACCAGGGCCGGCACGCGTTCCACCCCCACGCCCTCGGCGATCGCCGCGTAGCGGGAGATCTGCCGCGCCGGGACGACGAAGAACGAGGCGTTGGGAAAGCCTTCCACCGCGCGGGTCGCGTTGCGAACCAGCCGGTCGTCGATGCCGTCGTCATGGACGAAGAGCAGGACCACGGTCCGACCCGACTCCCAGGCCGCGCGAACAGGGGCCGGCGGCGGCGGGGCCGCGGAGGCCAGCTGGCCGGGCACGAGCGGGGCGCCGGCGGCTCCTTCGACGGGAGCTTCGACTGCTTCCCCTGGCGCGGCGCCGGAGGCGGAGATTTCGGTCCCGGCGACTTCCACCGCCCCTGCCGGAGCGGCTTCTTCTTCCTCGCCACCGCCGGGCAGAAGCAGGAAGATCGCGGCGCCGACCAGCAGAACGGCGACGGCGGCGGCCTGGACGACCGGGTTGTTGTTGAGCGCCTCTCTCATGCCTTCTTATCTAGCTCGACATCGAGCGGGCCCGGCTTGAATCGTGGGAGGGGAGCGCCAGGAGGGAGCTAATCGGCCACGGGAGCCATCTGCTCGATCCCGCTCGCGCGCTGGCCGCCGGCGGCCAGCATCAGCTTGAAGTCGTGCGGGCTGGAGGCGTACTCGAGGGCGACCTCCTCGGCGATCTTGCCCTCCATCACGTAGCCGAGCAGCGATTGGTCGAAGGTGCGCATCCCGTAGTACTCGCCTTCGGCGATCACTTCGGTGATCTTGCCGGTCTCCTCCGGGTTCATGATCAGGTCCTTCACCCGGCCGGTGACGACCAGGATCTCCGAGGCCGGGACGCGGCCGTTGCCGGTGACGTCGGGAACGAGGCGCTGGGCGATCGCCCCCTTCAAGGTCGCAGCCAGCATCACCCTGGCCTGATGCTGCAGGTGGGGCGGGAAGAAGTCGACGATGCGGTTGATCGTCTCGGTCGCGTCCAGGGTGTGGACGGTGGAGAGCACGAGGTGGCCGGTCTCAGCCGCGGACAAAGCCGTGCGGACCGTCTCCTCGTCGCGCATCTCGCCGATCAGGATCACGTCCGGGTCCTGGCGCAGGACCCGCCGCATCGCGCGGGCGAAGCTTTCGGTGTCGGAGCCGACTTCGCGCTGGTTGATGATCGAGTTTTTGTCCGGGTGCAGGTACTCGATCGGGTCCTCGAGGGTGACGATGTGATCGGTCCGGTTGCGGTTGATGTGGTCGATCATCGCCGCCAGCGTCGTGCTCTTGCCCGAGCCGGTGGTACCGGTGACGAGGATGATCCCGCGCTGCTCTTCGGCCAGTTTGGTCACCACCGGCGGCAGCCCGAGGTCCTCGACGGAGCGAATGTCGAAGGGGATCGCGCGGCAGACGATCGAGATCGATCCGCGCTGCTTGAAGGCGTTGACGCGGAACCGCGAAAGGCCTTTGATCGAGTAGGAGAAATCGGCCTCTCCGCATTCCTCGAATTCGGTCAGCGAGCGCACCTCGGCCATGTCCTGAAAGGCCTTTTCAGTGTCGGCGGGCCGCAGCGGCTGGTACCCCTCGAGGGGGGCCAGCTCCCCGTAGAGACGAGCCGTCGGCGGTACCCCCACCTTGATGTGGAGGTCCGACCCGTCCCGCTCGATCAGGGTGCGTAGAGCTGAGTCGATGTCGAACATCGCAGCCTGTATCGGCTGCCCAGCCAAATCGCTTAATTCTGGTTGGCGGTTGTGTGGGGTGCGGGGTACCCCGCTCCCCACTCCAACACGCAGCATCGGGACGGCCCAGGGTCTGGCCGCTCTCACAAGAAAAGCTCCCGAGGGACGGGCGTCCCTGGGGAGCTCTGTTGCGGAGGGTGCCGGTGGGGGTCCCCCGGCACTCAACCACGA
>DATEOT010000065.1:0-3389 GCA_035273795.1 Solirubrobacterales bacterium
GCCGAGTCCGGCCAGAGGTCGGCGACGTTGAGGACGAGCCGCGCCCGCTTCGCCTTCGCGTAGGCGATCGCGGCGCCGGCGAGGAAGAGGGGGGGCGTCTCGACCACGACGACGTCGGCGGGGCCGGTGGCCGGCGCCGTCGCCAGCGCCGAGCCGGCGAACGAGAGGTGCCCTCCCAGCCGCCGGGCGAAGCCGCGGTTGGCCGCCGCGTAGACCGCGCTCCTCACCACCGGGGCGCCGCCCATCCGCTCCCGCGCCAGCAGCCGGTTCCGGTAGGGCGCCTTGATCTCCCCGTCGGGATAGTGCGGCGGGCACGTATGCACCGTCACCTCAATCCCCCGCTCCGAGAGCCCCCGGGCAAGCGCCGCGATCCGCGTCTGCGGCGCCCCCACCTCGGGCGGGAAGTACTGGGTGAGGAGAACGACGCGCACGCGGCGGCTAGTTAATTGAGGTGATGCGTCCACCGCGCTCGATCACGCTGGTTTCGAGGGCCGCTATAGCGGCTGGGGCGCGGTAGACGAACTCGAGGACAGCGTTTGCCAAATCTTCGATGAGTGGCACGTCATTCGCTGAAACCTCAATCTCCTCATCGTGCGCCCCATATTTTCCGATGTCACGCAGGTGGCTAACAGCGACCGCGATCTTTGGAGGAAGCTGTTCCTTGGATACGAGGTCTTTAGCTTTGTGAAAAAGGTCTCGCCCCTCGGCCCCTTGCTCATTGAAGACCGTCTCGAGCATGCGACGGATGGCAACCGCATAGAGGCCAGGATCGAATTTGCGAACGCGGTCGGCCGCTTCGAGACGCTGGCGAACCTTGGGCGGCAGCGCACTGTGGTCACGCGACGATGGGTAAAGGCGCCGCTCACTCAGGGCCTCGCCCCAATCCTCCGCCCAGGTGAATTTCCAAATCGTGACGTCTTTACAAACCGAACAACGGTCGACATCGATGTATCGGACAAACGACATCTGGCCGTAGGTATCAACCTCCTGCGTCCACCTCGTCAGCTCAACCGACTCGACCTTTTCCAGGCTGGCTTGGTTACCGCAGTGCCCGCAATTCCGATGCATGCCCTCACCTTAAACAGCAAGACCAGTCGATTCCGTTTGAGCCGGAGGTGGGGGATGTGTTCGATAATGGCCACCTGACAGCTCTAAGCTGCGCGCCGATGCGGATCGCGATGCTGCTGCACAAGTCGGTCGAGCACGACTCGCGGGTGCGGCGGGAGGCGCGGGCGCTGCTGGGGGCCGGGCACGAGGTGGTGGTGCTGCATGCGCCGCGGCAAAGGGACGGGCTGGGGGAGGAGCTGGACGGGTTCGCGCTGCGGACGGTTGCGCCGCCGGGGTGGGCCCAGGGCTTGCCGGCGGTGGTGCGGCGGGCGCTGTTGGCGCTGGCGTTCGTGCGGGAGGTGCGGCGGCTGCGGCCGGATGCGGTGCACGCGCACGACGTGGCGATGCTGGGGCCGGGGGCGATCGGCGCCAGGCTGACGGGGGCGCGGCTCGTCTACGACTCGCACGAGTACGCGGTCGGGGTTCCCTACCGGGAGCGGCTTTGGGCCTGGCTGGTGAGCACCCTGGAGCGGCTGCTGATCGGGCGCGCGGACGCGATGATCACGGTCTCCGACGGGATCGCCGAGCGCTTGCGGGAGCGCTACGGGCTCGACGAGACGCCGGCGGTGGTGCGCAACCTGCCCGATCCGGAGGAAACCGACCCGGACTTCGAGGCGCCGGATCTGCGGGCGGTCCTCGGCGTGCCGGCGGAGGCACCCCTGGTCCTCCACCTCGGCGCCGTTGCCCGCGATCGCGGCGGCGAGACGCTGGTCAGGGCGGTGGCGCGGGTGCCTGGCGCGCACCTATTCTTCCTCGGCGCCGACGACTCCGGCTACGCGGAGGGGTTGGGGGAAGTGGCGCGGAGCGAGGGGGTCGACGACCGCGTTCACTTCCGCCCCTCCGTCCCCGTCGAGCAGATCCGCGCCTGCGCTCGGCAGGCGAGCGCGGGGGTGACGCTGCTGGAGGACACCTGCGACAACCACCGCCTGGCGCTGCCGAACAAGCTCTTCGAGTACCTCGCCGCCGGGGTGCCGGTGGTGGCCAGCGATCTGCCGGAGATGGGGCGGGCGCTCGCCGGCCGGCCGGCGACGGCGCTGGTCGATCCGGCGGACCCGGCCTCGGTGGCAGCGGGGATCGAGGCTGTGCTGCGGGACGGGGCGGAGGTTCCGCCGAGCCCGTTCGAGTGGGAGGAGGACGCGCGACGCCT
This sequence comes from Solirubrobacterales bacterium, assembly GCA_035273795.1. Classification (GTDB taxonomy): domain Bacteria; phylum Actinomycetota; class Thermoleophilia; order Solirubrobacterales; family 70-9; genus VAYN01. Next base: position 2,255 of record DATEOT010000065.1, read on the forward strand.
CAGCGACGTCTACGAGCGTTTCGAGCCGGGGGGAGAGGAAGGGCGCCGCCGCGCCCTCGTCCTCGTCCGCAACGGCGTCGTCCACGACGCGCGGGTGATGCGCGAGGCGCGCCTGCTCGACTCGCTCGGCTACGAGACGACGGTCGCGGGCGTTCGAACCGGCGCTGGTGCCGAGCCTCCGCGCGTCGAGGGGACGGACGTCGTCTGGCTCGACCCCGGCAGTGGTTTGCGCGCGCTGGCTCGGCGGGTTCGCGGTGGTAGCGTGCCGCAGCCATCCACCGGGGATGGCGGGCCCACATCCCGCTCGCAAACGAGCCGGCAGTTTGCCTCCTATGCGAACGGCAATCGCCGGCTCGATTTCGGATCACCCTCGGCCCGCCTCCGCCGCCTCGTCACCACCGCCGACTACTACCGTCGCGGGGTTGCCCTGGTGCGGCGGACGCGGCCCGACCTGATCCACGCCAACGACTACAACACCGCCTGGATCGGGCTCGCCGGCAAGCTCCTCGCGGGCAGTCGCTTCGTCTACGACTCGCACGAGCTCTGGCCGGACCGCAACCTGCGACCGGAGTGGCGGCCGTGGCTGCTCCTCTGCGAGGCGCTGTTCGTGCGCGCGGCCGACGCCGTCGTCACCACCAGCCCCGGCTACGCGGAGGTGATCTCCTCCCGCTACCGCATCGCGCAGCCGACGGTCGTCCGCAACCTCCCCGAATGGCGAGCCGAGACCGGCGGGCCTCGAGCGGCGGGGGACCCGCCGCTCGCCGTCTACTTCGGCGCCGTCACCCGCAACCGCGGCCTGCCGGCGGCGCTGCGGGCGCTGGCCCTGGTGCCGGAGCTGCGGCTGCGGATCGTCGGTCCGGAGGCGTGGGGCTATCGCGCCACCCTTGCCGAGCTCGCCGCCGAGCTGGGCGTGGCCGAGCGCCTCGAGCTGCTCGACCCGGTCGCGCCGGAGCAGGCGCCGGCAATGCTGGGCGACGCCGACGTCGGCCTCGCCCTGATCGAGCCCGCCTGCCTCAGCTACGAGATGACCCTCCCCAACAAGCTCTACGAGTACGTCGCCGCCGGCCTCCCCGTCCTCAGCAGCGAGGTGCCGGTGCTGGCGCGCGAGGTGCGCGAGCACGGGGTGGGGGCGGTC
>DATEOT010000066.1:0-9729 GCA_035273795.1 Solirubrobacterales bacterium
CGCGAAGGGCGAGCGCAAGTCGGCGCTGGAGCTGCTGCGGGAGGCGGAGGCCGAGCTCGGCGCCTGCGCCGCCGACCGGCCACGCGAAGAGGCCCGCCGCGAGCTGCGCCGCCTAGGCGCCAGGATCGAGCCCCGCGGCCCCGCCGTTGGCGGCGACGGCCTCGCATCCCTGACCGGCCGCGAGCGCGAAGTCGCCGACCTCGTCACCGCCCGCAAGACCAACAAGCAGATCGCCGCCGTCCTCTTCCTCAGCGAGAAGACGATCGAATCCCACCTCCGCAACGTCTTCTTCAAGCTCGGCGTCTCCTCCCGTGTGGAGGTGGCCGAAGCGGTCGAGCGGGAGGGCTGAGGGCTACGCCGCGAGCGAGATGTCGTCGCGCGGCCGCAGCTCGATCAGCTCGCCCTCTTCGACGTGCACCGGCTCGAAGGCGGCGACCGAGAGGACCACGTAGCTGTAGCCGCACTCGCAGACCTCGCGCTCGACGTCGTCGAGGTCCTTGACCGTGACCTCGGTCTCCTCGGCGCAGTCTGAGCAGACGATCTTCATTTGCCACATGTCCCGATGGTTGCGCGCCCGCCGGACGGTTTCGGATTCCTGCAAGGTTTATCCCGCGCGTCAGCTCGCGACGCCGAGTGCTCGCGCGTAGGCGGTGGCCACCCGATCGGCGACCTCCTCCGGATCCTCGTGCTCCCATGCCCGCAAGACACCCCAGCCTGCGGCGGTCAGCCCGGCATCGACCAGGCGATCCCGTTGGACGTTCTTGGCCAGCTTTGGCCCCCAATAGCTCGTGTTGGCCCTGGGGGCGTTCCCGTGCTCGGGGCAGCAGTGCCAGAAGCAGCCGTCGACGAAGACGGCCAGGCGGGCGCGGCTGAAGACGACGTCTGGTCTAACCGTCCTCGATTCAACTTTGATCGGCATGTCTACTCGGAACCGCAGACCGCGCCGGTGCAGGGCTTTTCGGAGGGCCACCTCCGCCCGGCTGTCGCGCCTGGGGTTGCGTCGCATCCTTGCGCTGACCTCGGGACTGGTGGGGTGTGGGTAGGGGAGAGGGGACATGCCTCCGACTGGCGTCCTCGGGGTTGGTGACAATGCGGCCGTGACTCTGCCGAGGTACACCGCCGCCTCACTCTACGCGGGTGCAGGAGGGCTTGACCAGGGCTTCTCCGAGGCCGGCTTCGACTTGCTCTGGGCGATTGAGTCAGATCCCCATGCAGTGAGTACCTACAAGGCAAATCTCGGAGACCACATCGTCCACGGACGCCTTCCCGAGCAAGCGCCGCCACCGAATCTCCGTCCCGATCTCGTCATTGGCGGGCCTCCCTGCCAGGGCTTCTCCGTCATCGGGCGCATGGACCCGGCTGACCCCCGCTCCCAGCACGTCCACTGCTTCATGGATGTCGTCGAGCAGCTCGCCCCCCGGGCCTTCTGCATGGAGAACGTGAAGGCCTTAGCCGTCAACCCACGTTGGGCGGCGGTGCGCGAGCGGCTCGAGCAGCGGGCGCGAGAACTCGAGTACCAAGTGGAGGTGATGGTGCTCAATGCCGCTGATTACGACGTTCCTCAGGCGCGTGAACGGATGTTCCTGGTCGGCGTGCGAGGAGGAAGCCCCCTCTGTCCGGTCCCCAGAACGAAGGGCAGGCCACGGACGGTCCGGCAGGCTCTGGCAACCCTCCCTCCTTTGGGGGAGCCCGGCAACTGCACGACCTCACCGGCAAAGGTCGTGCCGGCCACCCGGCCTGTAATGCGGCCGAGCGCGCACAGGGGAAGCCTTCTCTTTAACGGCTCTGGCCGACCCTTGGAGCTGGATGGCCCAGCGAAGACCTTGCCTGCCTCGATGGGGGGGAACGCGACGCCGATACTCGACCAGGAGGAGCTGATAGGCGGCGCGGACCCCTGGGTCAGCGAATATCACCGGCGGCTCCTTGAAGGAGGAAAGCCCCGCAAGCGGGCGCCGAAGAGGATGCGCAGGATCACCGTCGAGGAGGCGGCGGCACTTCAGGGGTTCCCGATGGGCTGGGATTGGAGAGGCCCTCGCGGCGGGATGTACCGGCAGGTCGGAAACGCGGTACCCCCTCCCTTGGCAGAGAGCGTCGCGGTCAGCATCAGACAGTCACTCGAGGAGATCGATCGTCTGGGGACGGCAGTACGTTGCCCTGATGGCGATCGCGATCGACGCCGAGGAGGCGATAAGGCAGCTCGAGGAGGCTCACCGACTCGCGCGTGACCCGTCCTATTCCGTCAGCCGGCTCTGGCTCGATCGAATGGCTGAGCTGGAAGCTTGGAAGGGAAACAAGCTGGCATTGACCGCCTTCGCCACTGCAGCCCTAGCGAAGGCCACTGAGCCAGAGGTCGATGCCCTCTCCTTGATCGACCGGAGCGGAGACCCACGCAGCTACAACTCCCGGACGCTCGCGAGGGAGGTGCTCGTTCCCACCGCGCGGCGGCTGGGATTCCTCCTCGGCACCCCCGGACCGGACCCGCTGGCCGGCAGCCCTTGGTTCGGACCAGAGCGGATCGATGAAATAGATAAGTGGCGCGCGAATGCGAAGGCACGCGCGGACGATCTTGTCGGCTGGCTGGCAGGACTTACCCAAGAGGATGCGAGGGAGGCCTTAGTCGCCTTGATCCTCCGTCGCAGCGAAGTGCTTCAGCGGCAAGTAGATGAACGCAGGGAGGCGTTGGTCACCGCAGAAGCCGAGGTTTCCCTCGCCGAGCTGGCGGAGGCGGTTGATCGCTTCATCCGCCGCAATCCGGAAAGAGGTCGGCGCGGCACCGCTGCCGCCGCCGCGGCGTTCTCGGCCGCCGGAAGGCAGGTCCTCGCCCGCCCGGTGAACGATCCCTCACAGGTCGACGTCGACGTAATGGACCGGAAAGACCTATTGCTGATCGGCATCGAGGTCAAGCAGCGTCCAGCAACCGAGCAGGATGCTCTCGACATAGCCGCCGGGGCTCACGCAAGGGGAGGAAGCAGGGCGATCCTTTGCGCTTTCGCCCAGGAGGACGCTCCGCTCGCGCACAACAGGCTGGTCAAGGAGGCGGAAAGGGAATACGGAGTCTTCCTCTACTTCGCGCACTCAATAGCGGAGCTGATCAGATTGGCCGCGCTTCTCACTGAAGTCGACCGGCCACTCCTCCTACGTGACTTTCCGCCGGCCTTCTCTCGATACCTGGAGGAACTGGGATGCTCGCAGGAGGCGCTGGGTCAATGGAAGGCGCTGACGACGCGCTGGGCGCGCCGCCCGCAGCCTGATAGGTAACTCGTCTACTCCTCGCGCACCCTGCAAGGTTTATCCCGCGCTCGCCAGCCACTTGCGCTCCTTGGAGCGCATCACGGGCGTGGCGAGGAGGCTGCCGAGGCGGCGTTGCACCGCCCGCGGCCGCGAGTCGTGGTCGGCCGGCAGCAGCTTCGCCAGCTGGCGGTACTCGCGGGAGACCTGGCTGGTGCGGAAGGCGGTCGCGATCTCGGCCAGGAGGTCGCCGGGCTCGGCTACCGTCGTGCGGGCGATCTCCACGCCCTCGGCCCTGATCACCAGCTCGGTCGGGTAGCTGCGAGCCGGCGGCGGCTGCAGCGGTCCCGCCAGCGCGGCGGCGAGCGAGTCGCGGAGCTCGGCGTGAACGGCGGCCGGATCCTGGGAACGGGCCCGCCCCCGCCCCCGCCCCTCCTTCGTCGCCAGCAGCCGGGCGCTCCCCAGCTCGCCCTCGTCGAGCTCCTCGAGCAGCCAGCGGTCTCCGGCGGCGACCAGGATCGGGATCTCCTCCGCCGCCAGCCCCTGCGCGTAGACCTGCACCTCGCTCAGCTGCTCGCCGTCGAGCAGCACCTCCATTCCCCAGATGAAGGTGTGCGAGCAGAACCCCTTCGGGCTGGGGGTGCGGGCATGGTGGCCGATCATCACCACCGCGTCGAGCGGGCCGCCGTGTGCCTTGGTCATTGACGGGTCGGCCTCCGCCAGGGCCAGGTCGGCGATCGGGCGCACCTCGACCCCCACCGGCATCCGCCCCCGTTCGACGTTGGTCCCGACCATGTGCCAGTCGCCGACCGAGATCCTCTCCGCGCCGCCCGCCTGCAGCGCCTCGACCGCCACCAGCACCTCGTCGGTCATCAGCCGGCGACCGCGCGCGTAGGCGCGGGGATGCGAGGGCAGGCAGTCGCCGTAGTCCTCGATCCCGGCGATCCCCTCCATGTCGGCGGCGACGAGGACGTTCATGTCGGCAACCCTAGTCGCACCCCTGGGGATCGAAAGCACCCTGAGCTTGCGATCTCAGGGGGTTTCCCTGATGTAAGGGGGGCTCCGCGCGGCGAACCTGCGGCTATGCAATCACCCAACCGCAGAGGAGCGGAAACCATGCATGTACGTAAGAACGTCGCGGCCCGTGCCGCGCAGTGGAGCTCGAATCACCGCAAGCTGGCCATCTGGGGATGGCTGGCGATCGTCGTCGTCCTGGTCGGAGGGATCCTCGGCGCCGGCCTGATCGAACGCAAGGAAGTCTCGACCGTCGACACCTTCTCCGGCGAGTCCCAGCAGGCCGAGCGGGCGCTGACCGACGCCGGGCTGCGCCCGACCGAGGAGGTGCTGCTGATCCAGAGCGACTCGGTCGGCGCCAGGGACCCCGCCTTCGAAGCGATAGTGGCCAGGTCAGCCGCGGAGCTGAGGCAGACCGCGCACGTCGCGAACGTCTCTACCCCACGTGAAGGGGGCGGTGCGATCTCCGACGACGGGCACTCGGTGCTGGTCGATTTCGAGATCGCCGGTCCCGAGAAGGACGTCGCGGTCAACGTCCTCGACAGCGAAGACACGGTGGCGGGTCTGAACGGCTCCGATCCCGACTTCACCGTCGAGCAGTTCGGGGCGGGATCGTCGGAGAAGAACCTGCAAGGGGCCTTCGCCTCGGACCTCGGCAAGGCGGGGATGATCTCGCTGCCGCTGACCCTCTTGATCCTGCTGGTCGCACTCGGGGCCCTGGTCGCCGCCGGTGTGCCGCTCGTCCTCGCCCTGACCGGCGTGCTGGCGACGATGGCGGTGGTCGTCATCCCCAGCCAGCTGATTCCGCTCGACGGCAACATCGATGCGCTGATCCTGCTGATCGGCCTCGCCGTCGGCGTCGACTACTCGCTGTTCTACATGCGCCGCGAGCGCGAGGAGCGCGCCGCCGGCAAGAGCCCGCGCGAGGCGCTGATGGTCGCGGCGGCGACCTCGGGACGCGCGGTGATGATCTCGGGGATCACGGTGATGATCGCGATGTCCGGGATGTTCCTCACCGGCGAGGCGACCTTCGAGTCGTTCGCGCTCGCAACCGTGACCGTGGTCGCGATCGAGATGTTCGTCTCCCTCCTCGTCCTGCCGGCGGTCCTCGCCTGGCTCGGCGACCGGGTGACGAAGGGTCGTCTGCCGTTTGTCGGTCGTCGACAAGGACGAAGCGAAGGCGTCTGGCGCCGCATCGTCGGTGCGGTCACGCGCCGCCCCGTTATCTCGGCGGTTGCCGCCACGGCCTTCCTGGTCGCCCTCGCGATCCCGGCCCTGAGCATGCAGACCACCCAGACCAGCAGCGACGACCTGCCGAAGGACCTGCCGGTGATGCAGACCTACGACCGCTACACCGAGGCGTTCCCGGACAAGGCGAACGTCAACGAAGTGGTGGTCGCGGCGAGCGACGTCCGCAGCGGCGACGGTGACACCGTCGTCGACCGGATCGTCGCAGCGGCGGAGGGCTCCGAGACGTTCATCGGGGCGCCCGACGTCACCTACAGCGACGACGGCACGGTTGCCAACGTCGCCGTCCCCAGCGAGGGCAACGGCACTGACGATGCCTCGGTGGCGGCGCTCGACGAGCTCCGCGACGTCGTCGTCCCCGCCGCGCTCGCCGGCACCGCCGGAGTCGAGGCGAACGTCACCGGCGGCGCCGCCTCGACCGAGGACTTCGCCGCGGTCGTCTCCGAGCGCCTGCCGCTGGTGATCGCCTTCGTCCTCGGGCTGGCGTTCCTGCTGATGCTGTTCACGTTCCGCTCGATCGTCGTCCCGATCAAGGCGATCGTCCTCAACCTGCTCTCGGTGGGCGCTGCCTACGGGGTGCTGGTGATGGCGTTCCAGTGGGGCTGGGCGGAGTCGCTGCTCGGCTTCGAGTCCAACGGCGGAGTCACGAACTGGCTGCCGGTCTTCCTCTTCGTGATCCTCTTCGGGCTCTCGATGGACTACCACGTGTTCATCCTCACCCGGGTCCGGGAGCTGTATGACCGGGGCATGAGCACCGACGAAGCGGTGCGCGAGGGGATCTCGCAGACCGCGGGCACGGTGACCAGTGCGGCCGCGGTGATGATCGGGGTGTTCTCGGTCTTCGCCACCCTCTCCTTCCTCGACTTCAAGGAGATGGGAGTGGGTCTGGCGGTGGCGGTCCTGATCGACGCGACGATCATCCGCGGCGTCCTGCTGCCGGCGACGATGAAGCTCCTCGGCGAGCGCAACTGGTACCTGCCGGGGTTCCTCGAGCGGATGCCGCAGCTGCGCCAGCGGCGCCCGGCCGAGGTCGGAGCTCAGCCCGAGCCGGTCCGCACCTGATCCAGATCAATGCCATTCCGCGGCCGGTGCCCTCGGGCGCCGGCCGCGGGGATCGGAGCCTCCGATGTCTGACTTCCTCCTTCAACACCATCACGATCCGAGCGAGTGCGACTCGGCCTTCGCCGCCTGGCGCTCGTTCGACAGTCCTTTGCGCGGACGCCCTGTACCGTCCACCTGCCTCGCTGGCGAGCACCGCATCTGGTGGCTGGTCGAGGCCCCCGACGCGGCCAGCGCTCTCGCCTTTCTCCCCGACTTCGTCGCCTCGCGCACCGAAGCGATAGACGTTCGTTACGTGGAGGTGCCCTGACAATGACCATTGACGCAAGCAAAAGGCACGCCGCCGTGGTCGGCGCCGGCATCGGCGGCCTGGCCGCGGCGATCGCTCTGAGACAGGCGGGGTGGGAGGCGACGGTCTACGAGGCGGCGCCGGAGCTAAGGCCCCTTGGAGCCGGCCTCTCGATCTGGCCGAACGGGGTGCGGGCGTTGCGTGAGCTTGGTCTAGGCGATCTCGCCGCTGCCGCGCCGCGGGCCGACGGCGCCCTGCGCCGTGCCGACGGCTTGGCCTTGGCCAAGTTCGATCCCGACGTCCTCGAGGCGCGCTTCGGAGCGCCGCTGGTCGGCTTCCATCGCGCCGACCTCCATCGGGGTCTGATCGAGGCCCTCGGCGCCGAGCGGGTGAAGACCGGGAAGCGGCTCCGGGCCCTCGAGGACGGCGAGCTGCGCTTCGCCGACGGCTCCACGGTCGGCGCCGGTCTCGTCGTCGGCGCCGATGGCGTCAGCTCGACGGTGCGGGCGGCGCTGCTCGACGACGGCGAGCCGCGCGACTCCGGCATCGTCGCCTTCCGTGGGGTCGCCGCCCTCGACGACCCGGTCCCGGCCGGAGAGTGGTGGGGTTCCGGCAGCGTCGCCGGCCTCCTGGAGCTCGGTGGCGGGCGCGTCTATTGGTACCTCGCCTATCGCGGCGAGCCCGACCGCAGTGCGCTGCCGGGGCTGCTCGCCGAGTACGGCGAGCCGGTCCGTAAAGCGTTTCGCCAGACCGACGAGGAGCAGGTGCTCGTGCACCGGCTCTACGACCGCGACCCGACCCCGAGTTGGAGCCGGGGGACGGTGACGCTGCTCGGCGACGCCGCCCACCCGATGCTGCCGTTCCTCGGCCAGGGCGCCAACGCCGCGCTCGAGGACGCGGCCGCGCTGCGTGGGGCGGTGAGGGCGGAGGGAAGCGCGGAGGTGGCGTTGGCGGCCTACGAGCGAGCGCGCCTCTCGCGTACCGCGGCGCTCGTCGCCGGATCCCGCAAGGCCGCGAAGGCGGCGCTCCTCGGATCCGGAGCGGGGCGGTGGGTTCGCAATGCCCTCGTTTCGAAGGCGCCCGAAGCCGTTCGTCTGCGCCAGCTCGACCCTTTTATCTCTTCTAGGGCGTAATCCATGACGTGGCGGACACGGAAAGGCCGCAAGCGTCCTCTAACAAGGGCCCCCCAACTCAGCGAACGCTGAAAAAGGTCCCCTATAGGGGGTGAAATTCAGCGTTCGCTGAGTTTGCCCGAGATCCCCCTACGAGGGGGATCGCCAGCTACGGCGCGATGATCCGAGAGCGAGGTCTCCGGGCCCCGTTCTCCTGGGCTTTCCCTCGCCTACGAAGGCGGCATCGTCTCACCCTAGCCCCGGCGGGGGCTCAGGGGAGGTTCTCGAAGGTGAGGTCCCAGCCGGTCGCCTGCAGCTCGGCGCCTCGCAGGAGGGTTTCGTTGCCGGCGCGATCGGTGGCCTCGATCGCGGGGATCGTCCAGGTCCCGGTTTCCGCGTCGGGGGGCAGGCCGTATTCGAACCGCCAGACGCCGTCGAGATGAGTTCCCGAGACCTGGGCCATGCCGCCGTCCCGATAACCCCATTCGGACGCGTGCGGCGGTGCGATGTCGACCCGGAGCCGCTCGAACGGCGATTCGTCGCTCTCGCCGACACCCGAGAGGTCGTCTTCGACGCGGATGAAGAACTGGATCGCTCCGTCGCCGGCCGCGGCGCGGACCGTATCCCGGTTCATCCAGAAGTCGACGACCTCCGGCGGCTGGGTATCGCCCGCGCCGGTCTGGGTGAACTCGACCGGGTAGCCGAGCCCTTCGAGCTCCTCGGGCCCGTAGGCGGTGCGGTTCCCCGCCCGGTCGTAGAGCACAACGGCCGAGACGGGATAGGTCCCGGGGGTCGCGTACCGCGGCAGCTGCAGACGCTCCTCCCAGACGCCGTCGAAGATCGTGCCCGAGGCCAGCCTGGCGGGCGCCCGGTGGCCGCAGGGAAAGCAGATCGGAGGATCGGACGCCGGAAGGCGGACCAGCGCCGCGGCGTCTTCGACCCCGGAGAGGTCGTCCGTCGCCGCCAGGGAGAACAGCACCGAGCCCGGCCCGGCGCTGGTGTCGAGGGACGCGGGATCCAGCGAGAGGTCGGTCAACTGCGGACCTTCGGTGTCGGGCCCCTCGAAGACGTCGAACTCGGCGTCGAAGCCGCGCTCCTCCACCTGCGTCGCGTCGAACGAGACCCTGTTGCCGGCGCGGTCCGTCAGGCTGAAGCCGGTGACGCGATATTTCCCGGCCGGGGTCGACGCCGGCACGTCGATCGTGCCGGAGCCGCCTCCATATCGAGAGCTGCTTTCGAAGGCCACCTGCTGCCAAGGGCCCTGCGGTCCCTCCAGCGCCACCTCCACCCGCCCGATGCCGCTCTGGCTCTCGACCGCTTCGATCCAGATGCCGATCGAGCTCTGCGAAGAGGTGTCGACGAACGGATCCGAGAAGGCGACGGCGACCACCTCCGGCGCGGTCACGTCGGGCGGTTCAGGGCTGGCGAAGCAGCAGCCGAGCATGTTCGGCAGGCGCACCCGGCGGGCCGGCCGCCGCTCGCAGCCGCGGAAGAAGGTTCTGCTCCCGTCCCGGCACCGGTCGCGCCCGTTGCCGCCGTAGAGGCGGTCGGCGCCGCCACCGCCGGCCAGCGCGTCGTCGCCGCCTTCGCCCCGGATCACGTCGGCGCCGGCGCGGCCGAAGACCTTGTCGACGCCGCCGCGGGCGCAGATCACGTCCGCCTGTTTCGTCCCCCGCAGCACGTCGGCCGCGGCGGTGCCGGTGACAGTGCAGGCCGGCAGCGCCTCGCCGCCCGCCGGCAGGGCCAGCAGCGCCGCGGCGGCGAAAGTCGCGATTCCAA
>DATEOT010000067.1:0-39712 GCA_035273795.1 Solirubrobacterales bacterium
CGCAGCCTCGGCGAGGTCGGCCGCGAGGGCGTCGCCGTCGACACCCTCGCCGACATGGAGCGGCTGTTCGAGGGGATCCCGCTCGGCGGCGTCACCACCTCGATGACGATCAACGCGCCGGCGGCGATCCTGCTCGCCTTCTACGTCCTGGTCGGCGAGAAGCAGGGCATCCCGGCCGCCCAGCTCGGCGGCACGATCCAGACCGACATCCTCAAGGAGTACATCGCCCAGAAAGAGTGGTGCTTCCCGATCGAGCCGGCGATGCGGCTGGTCACCGACATGATCGAGTGGTGCACCGAGAGCATGCCGCGCTGGCACCCGGTCTCGATCTCCGGGTACCACATCCGCGAGGCCGGATCGACCGCCCAGCAGGAGCTCGCCTTCACCCTCAAGGACGGCTTCACCTACGTCGAGCGGGCGATCGAACGGGGGCTGGACGTCGACGACTTCGCGCCGCGGCTCTCCTTCTTCTTCAACTCCCACATCGACTTCTTCGAGGAGATCGCCAAGTACAGGGCGGCGCGCCGGATCTGGGCGCGGGAGATGAAGGAGACCTACGGGGCGACGAAGGAGGAGTCGATGCGGCTCCGCTTCCACACCCAGACCGCCGGCGTCAGCCTCACCGCGCAGCAGCCGCTCAACAACATCGTCCGCACCGCCCTGGAGGCATTGGCCGCCGTGATGGGCGGGACCCAGTCCCTGCACACCAACTCCTTCGACGAGGCCCTGGCGCTGCCGACCGAGGAGGCGGTGCGGGTGGCGCTGCGCACCCAGCAGATCATCGCCACGGAGACCGGGGTGCCGAACACCGCCGACCCGCTCGGCGGCTCCTACTTCGTAGAGAAGCTGACCGACGAGATGGAGGCGGCCGCCTACGGGTACTTCGCCCGGATCGACGAGCTGGGGGGGATGGTCGAGGCGATCCGCCGCAACTTCCCCCAGCGCGAGATCGCCGACGCCTCCTTCCGCTACCAGCAGGAGCTGAACGAACGGCGGCGGATCGTCGTCGGCGTGAACGACTTCACCCAGGACGACGAAGAGGCGATGCCGATCCTGAAGATCGACCCGGCGCTGGAAGGCAAGCAGCGCGACCGCCTCGCCGCCACCCGGGCGGCGCGCGACGGCGCCGCGGTCGAGTCGGCGCTGGCGGAGCTGAAGCGCGCCGCCGCCGGAGAGGGCAACCTGATGCCGCCGATCATCGAGGCGGCCCGCACGCAGGCCACCGAGGGCGAGATGATCGCGGCGATGCAAGAGGTCTTCGGGACCTACACCGAGTCACCCGTCTTCTAGGAAAGGAAAGAATTGAGCGTCGAAGCAGCAGTCACCCCCGCCTACGAGATCTCCCAGGAGGCGCTCGACCTGCGCGACATGGTCCGCCGCCTCGCCCAGGAGAAGATCGCGCCGCGCGCCGGTGACATCGACCGCAAGAGCGAATACCCGTGGGACGTCCGCGAGCTGCTCGCCTCCCACGACGTCCTCGGCCTGCCCTTCGACGCCGCCTACGGCGGCACCGGCACCGGCACCCTGGTCCTGCAGATGGCGGTCGAGGAGATCGCCAGGGCCTGCGCCTCCTCGGCCCTGATCCTGATGGTGCAGGAGCTGGGGACGTTGCCGATCCAGCTCTTCGGCTCCGAGGAGCAGAAACAGAAGTGGCTGCCGAAGTGCGCCAGCGGCGAGTGGTCGCCGGCCTTCGCGCTGTCGGAGCCCGAGGCGGGCTCCGACCCCGCCGCGATGCGGACCAGCGCCGTGCGCGACGGCGAGGAGTGGGTGATCAACGGCCAGAAGAGCTGGATCACCAACGCCACCGTCGCCGACTTCTACGTCGTCTTCGCCACCACCGACCGCGAGAACCGCCGCACCAGCGCCTTCGTCGTCGAGAAGGACCGGCCCGGCTTCGACCCCGGCCAGCTCGAGCACAAGCTCGGGATCAAAGGGTCGCCGACCGGCTCACCCAGCTTCACCGACGTCCGCGTTCCGCACGAGAACCTGATCGGTGAGGAGGGCCGTGGTCTCGCCGTCGCCCTCGGCACGCTCGAGCGCACCCGTCTCGGCGCCGCTGCGCAGGCCGTCGGAATCGCGCAGGGCGCAACCGACTTCGCGAACGACTACGCGAAGGAGCGGATCGCCTTCGGCAAGCCGATCAACCAGTTGCAGGCGATCCAGTTCAAGCTCGCCGACATGGAGACCGGCACCGCCGCCTCCCGCGAGCTCCTCTACAAAGCCTGCTCGATGGCCGACCACGCCGAGCGGCCCGCCGACCTCGGCAAGTGGACCTCGATGGCCAAGCTCTTCGCCTCCGACAACGCGATGAAGGTGACGGTCGAGGCGATCCAGGTGCTCGGCGGTTACGGCTACGTCAACGAGTACCCGGTCGAGCGGATGATGCGCGACGCCAAGATCACCCAGATCTACGAGGGCACGAACGAGATCCAGCGGGTGGTCATCGCCCGCTCGATGGCTGGCTAGGCGCTCGGCGGGCGCAGGTGCTCGACCTCGAAGCCGAACTCGTCCCGTAGCCGCTCCGCGACCAGCGAGCGGTGGCAGGCCTCGGGGTCGCGCTCGACGCAGAGCAGGGCGGCCCGGGAGTTGCCGACGAACCTGACGATCGGGTCGAGGTCGACCCGATCCAGGATCTCGTCGGCGTAGCGCTCGACGTAGGCGGGCGCGAGGACGCTGCGACTGCGCTTGCCCTCGCCTTTGCGCTCGTCCTCCCGGTACTGCAGCTCTCGCATCTCGGTCGTCGGCGCCAGCTCCTTCAGGTGGGCGTAACGGATGCCAGCCTCCCCAAGCGCCGCCTGCAAACGCTGGGCGTTCGCCCAGGCGTACTCGCTGCCGCGCACCCCGCGGCGCTGGCGCACGTCGAGCAGCAGCCCGACTCCGGCGCCGCGCAGAGCCGCCAGGAAGCTCTCGCGGTCGAAGCCGTAGACGCCGATCGTCTTCAGGGTGGGCATCGGACCATTGTGAGGCTCCGCCGGCGCCGGGTCGAGGCGCCTGAAACGCCGCCCTCAGGAATGGAACGCCTGTCCAATGGGGCCCGAAAGGGCGCTAAAGTCAAGGGGCGTCGAGGCGGGGGTCAGGCGACCCTTCGTCTTTCCGCATAACCAGTCGGTAGGGCCAAAAGATCCTTCTGCATCGCCAGATAGGAGCGTTTGACAGTTTTCGCTACCGAACCCCAGCGGCTGAGGCCACGCGTCCACGGGCGTTCGGTCTTGGTCGGCAGCGAGAAGTTCCACATAAAAGGCGTTACCTACGGCACCTTCCGCTCCGCGGATGGCTCCGCCTTCCCCGACGCGGGGCGGGTGCGAGAGGACCTGGCCGCGATGGCCGCCGCCGGGATCAACACGATCCGCACCTACGTGCCGCCACCCCCCTGGCTCCTCGACGCCGCCCTCGCGCACGGGATCCACGTCATGGTCGGCTTCGCCTGGGAGCAGCACGTCGCCTTCCTCGACGACGACGAGCGCGCCCGGCGGATCGCGGCTGACCTCGGCGAGCAGGTGCGGGCCTGCGACCGGCACCCGGCGATCCTCTGCTACGCGATCGGCAACGAGATCCCCTCGCCGATCGTCCGCTGGCATGGCAAGCGACCGATCGAACGCTTCCTCGAGCGCTTGCACTGGGAGGCTAAGTCCGCCGATCCCGAGGGGCTGGTCACCTACGTCAACTATCCCTCGACCGAGTACCTCGAGCTCCCCTTTCTCGACCTTGCCGCCTTCAACGTCTTCCTCGAGCGCGAGGAGGACTTCGCGGCCTACCTGGCGCGGCTGCAGAACCTCTCCGGGGACCGGCCGCTACTGATCGCCGAGCTCGGGCTCGACAGCCGCCGCAACGGAACCGAGGTCCAGGCCGAGGTCCTGGAGTGGAAGGTCCGCCACGCCTTCGCAACCGGCGCCGCCGGGACCTTCGTCTTCTCCTGGACCGACGAGTGGCACCGCGGCGGTCACGACGTCCTCGACTGGGACTTCGGGCTGGTCGACCGCGAGCGTCGGCCGAAGCCGGCGTTGGAGGCGGTGAAGGGCGCCTATACAGCGGTGCCTTTCGCTCCGTGCGGGCCCTGGCCCTCGGTCTCGGTCGTCGTCTGCACCCACAACGGGCAGCGCACCCTGGAGGAGTGCCTGGCCCGCCTGGACAAGCTCACCTACCCCGACTACGAGGTGATCGTCGTCAACGACGGCTCCAGCGACGCCTCCGCGACGATCGCGCGCGCCCACGACGCGACCCTGATCCAGACCGAGCACCGGGGTCTCGGCAACGCCCGCAACCGGGGGATAGCGGCGGCGCGAGGGGAGATCGTCGCCTTCCTCGACGACGACGCCTACCCCGATGCGGACTGGCTCCATTACGTCGCCGCCCAGCTGCGCGACGGCGGCCATGCCGGCGTCGGCGGCCCGAACATCCCGCCCGAGGACGACGGCTTCCTCGCCGAGTGCGTCGCCGCCGCCCCCGGCGGGCCGATCCACGTCCTGGTCACCGACCGCGAGGCCGAGCACGTGCCCGGCTGCAACATGGCATTCCGGCGGGACGTTCTCGGAGAGGTGGGAGGGTTCGACGAGCGCTTCGAGGTGGCGGGCGACGACGTCGACCTCTGCTGGCGGCTGCAGAAGGCGGGGCGGACGCTGGCTTTCAGCGCCGGGGCGGTGGTGATGCACCGCCGCCGCGACTCGATTCGCCGCTATCTGCGCCAGCAGTACGGCTACGGCAAGGCCGAGGCGCTGCTCGAGCGCAAGTGGCCGACCCACTACAACCGGGCGGGCTCCTCGCGCTGGTCGGGGCGGATCTACGAGACGCCGGTCGGGCAGACCCCGCGGCGGCGCTCGACTGTTCGCTACGGCACCTGGGGCAGCGGCCTCTTCCAGTCCGTCTACGAGCAGCCGCGGGCCGTGACCGGCACCCTCCAGGGGCCGGAGGGCGTGCTGCTGGCCGCTGCGCTGGGGGCGATCTCAGCCCTGGGTTTGCTCTGGCGGCCCCTGCTCGCCGCCGCGCCGGGTTTCCTCGCGCTGTTCGTCTGGATCCTCGCCGCCGCGACCTCCAATGGCTGGCGGGCTCACTACGCGGTGCCCGGCAGACCGGCGCGGGAGACCCTGAAGCGACGAGCCGTGACCGCGCTCCTCTTCCTCCTGCAGCCGCTCGCAAGGCTCGCCGGGCGCCTGCGCAACGGCCTTTCCCCCTGGCGCCGGCGGGCCGGAATCCGTCCGATGCTGCCGCGGCCGCGGACGGCCGAGGTTTGGAGCGAACGCTGGCGCGAGCCGCAGGCGTTGATCGAGCAACTGCAGGACGCGCTGGTCGCGATGGGCGGCTTCGTCCGCAGCGGCGGGCCCTTCGACCGCTGGGACCTCGACCTTCGCGTGGCCGCGCTCGGGGGGGTCAAGATCCGCACCGCGGTCGAGGAGCACGGCGATGGCCGGCAGCTTCTGCGGGCGAGGATCTGGCCTCGAACCACCGCCGCCGGGCGCCTCCTGCTTCTGCTCCTGATCGCGCTCGCGCTCGTCGCGATCTACCAGCGGCGGCCGGAGATCGCAATCGGCATCGGGGCGGTGGCGACCCTGATCGTCGCCTTCGGGCTGGAGGGTATGGCTACCGCGACCCGGCTTGCCCTGCGCGCGCTCGAGGAGCTGGCCGGCGAGAAAGGAGACGAAGTCGAGGCCGCGCCTGTCACGCTTCCGCCTTCCGGGTCGGCGCACCGCCCGGGCCAGGCCAACGGAAAGCCGGAGCTGATCCGGCAGGCGGTGCCGCGGACCGAGAAGGACGGCAGGTGAGGAGAAAGCGCAAGAAAGGCGAGTCGAACGGGGCCTGGGAGCTCTGGAAGGCGCTGCCGCGGATGAAGCCCTACCTGCGTCCGTACCGCCGCACCCTGTACGCGCTGATGGCGCTGACGATCCTGACCGCGGTCTTCGCGCTGGCCGAGCCGTGGCCGCTGGCGGTGATCCTCAACGAGATCCTCACCACCGAGGGAGAGACGAGCGGGATGGTCCGCACCATCTTCGGCCCCGACCCGGAGATCTGGGTCGTGCTCACCTCGCTGGTGCTGCTGCGGTTCGGGATCATCGTCGCCGGCAACGTCTTCACGGTCTGGAACGACTACCTCGGCTCGAAGATGGAGCAGAACATGGTGCTGGACCTGCGCAGCGACCTCTTCGCCCACGTCCAGCGCCTCTCGCTCACCTTCCACGACAAGCGCCAGACCGGGGCGCTGATGAGCCAGATCAACATGCAGGCGGCCTCGGTCGGCAACGTGGTGATGGTGATTCCCCCCCTGATCGAGGCGGGGCTGACGCTGATCGGGATGTTCGTGATCGCGATGCTGATCGACTGGCAGCTGGCCGTCATCGCGATGGTCATCCTGCCCCTCCTCGTCTACTCCTTCGGCCTCTACGGCAAGCGGATCGTGCCGCGGCTGCAGCGGGTGCAGCGCCTGGAGTGGGAATCGCTCTCGATCGTCCACGAGGCGATGGCGATGATGCGGGTGATCGTCTCCTTCGGCCGTGAGGACTACGAACACAAACGCTTCCGCGACCAGGGGCGGGTGGCGGTCGACGAGCGGGTGAAGCTGACCGTCGGCCAGAGCCTCTACACGCTCGGGGTGCAGACGATCACCGCCGCCGGGATCTCGATCGTGATGGGCCTCGGCGCCTGGCACGTGATCCAGGGCACGCTCTCGATCGGCGAGCTGGTCGTCCTCATCTCCTACATCGCCTCCGTCTACCAGCCGCTGGAACAGATCAGCACCACGGTGGGGATGGTCCACGAGCAGCTGGTCCAGTTCGACTCCTCGATCAAGCTGCTCGACACCGAGCCCGAGGTCAAGGAGAAGAAGGACGCGGTCGAGATCGACCGGGCCCGCGGCCACGTCCGCGCCAGTGGGCTCTCCTTCGCCTACCCCGGTCGCCAGCACACCCTCTCGGACATCAGCTTCAATGCCCACCCGGGCGAACGGATCGCGATCGTCGGCCACACCGGGGCGGGGAAGAGCACCCTGATGAGCCTCCTCGTCCGCTTCTACGACCCCAGCGGCGGCCGGGTCGAGATCGACGGCCACGACGTGCGGGACCTGAAGCTGCGCTCGCTGCGCGAGCAGATCAGCGTCGTCCTCCAGGAGCCCCTGCTCTTCTCGGGGACGATCGCCGAGAACATCCGCTACGGAAGGCTGGAGGCGACGCGGGGGGAGATCGAAGACGCCGCCCGTGCGGCCAACGCGCACGATTTCATCAGCGCCCTGCCCGAGGGCTACGAGACCGAGCTGGGGGAGGGCGGCTCCCACGTCTCCGGCGGCGAGCGCCAGCGGATCTCGGTCGCCCGCGCCTTCCTCAAGGACGCCCCGATCCTGATCCTCGACGAGCCCACCTCCTCGATCGACTCGCGAACCGAGGGGGTGATCCTCGACTCGCTCGACGAGCTGATGGAGGGGCGGACCTCGTTCATCGTCGCCCACCGCCTCTCGACCGTCCGCCACGCCGACCAGATCCTCGTCCTCAGCGGCGGGCGGATCGTCGAGCGCGGGACCCACGAGGAGCTGCTGCGGACGGGCGACGTCTACCGCCAGCTGCACGAGGCGCAGAACCGCGAGCGCAAGCGCCGGCGTTCGGGCTCGAACGGGGCCGACGGCTCCGCTTCCCCGACCGAGGAGCAGCCGACCGAGGAAGCGGTGGTCTGGCGCCAGGTCACCGAGGGGGGCTAAGGCCGATGGGCGGCGCCGGCGGGCGGCCGAAGATCGTCCTGCTGGGGATGATGACCCCGATGCCGGTGGCGGGGGTCGTCTGGCAGAACCTCCATTACCTGCTCGGCTTCGAGCGGCTCGGGTTCGAGGTCTACTACGTCGAGACCCATGCCCGCACGCCGTCGATGCTGATGTCGGACCGCCGGGACGACAGCTCGGCTCTGGCGGCGGAGTTCATCGCCAGCGTCATGCGTCGCTTCGGGCTCGCCGACCGCTGGGCTTTCCGGGCCCTGCACGACGATCGCCGCTGCTACGGGATGAGCGAGCTGCGGCTGGAACGTCTCTACGGAGAAGCCGAGCTGCTGATCAACCTCCACGGCGGCACCCAGCCGCTCCCCGAGCTGGCCTCCACCGGCCGGCTCGTCTACCTCGAGACCGACCCGGTGCAGATGCAGCTCGAGCTGGCCCACGGGCTGCCGGAGACGCTCGACTTCCTCGAGCCCCACGCCGCCTTCTTCAGCTTCGCCGAGAACTGGGGCAACCCCGACTGCCGGCTTCCGGCCAGCGAGCGGTTTCGCTTCCACCCGACCCGGCAACCGGTCGTCCTCGACCTCTGGCCCGATCGCTCCCCGCAGCCCGCCGACCTCTACACGACGGTTGGCAACTGGCGCCAGGACTGGCGCGAGGTCAGCTTCGAGGGCGAGCGCTACACCTGGAGCAAGCACCACGAGTTCCTCAAGTACCTGGATCTGCCGCGGCGCACGGGGCTCGGGTTCGAGCTTGCACTCAGCAGCTGCACGGCGGAGGACAGGGAGATGCTGGCGGAGAGGGGGTGGGGAGTGCGGGACGGGCTCGCGGTCTCGACGGGTATCGATCGCTACCGCGACTTCATCGGCGCCTCGCGCGGCGAGTTCACGGTCGCCAAGGACCAGAACGTGAGGCTGCGGACCGGCTGGTTCAGCGACCGCGGCGTCACCTACCTCGCCTCCGGACGCCCGGTCGTCAACCAGGACACCGGCTTCGGCAGCGTCCTGCCCACGGGCGAGGGGCTCTTCTCCTTCGACTCGCCGGACTCGGCGGCGGAGGCGCTGGTGGCGATCGAGGCCGACTACTCGCGCCACGCCGCCGCCGCCCGGGAGATCGCCCGCGAGCACTTCGACCACGAGGTCGTCCTCGGCCGGATGCTGGAGGACCTCGGCGTCAGCGCCAGGACCGGCAGCCGGCAGGCGCGAAGGGCGGGCCTCTTTCCCGCCGAGATGGAGATGGAGCCGGTCTCGCGGCGGCCGATGCAGCTGGCCCGCGGCACCGTCGAGGCCGCCCAGGCGATGCCGGTCTCGATCCACTCCGAAGCTCCGCCACTCGGCCCCGGAAGCGCCAGCATCGTCGTCCTCACCCACAACGGCCTCGCCTTCACCCGCCTCTGCCTCGAGTCCGTCCTTGCCCACACCGCCGAGCACGACTTCGAGCTGATCGTCGTCGACAACGCCTCCGACGACGGCACCCGCACCTACCTTGCGAAGCTGGCCGATGCCGACGCCCGCGTCCGCGTCCTCTTCAACGCCCGCAACATGGGCTTTGCGCCGGCCTGCAACCAGGGGCTCGGGCTGGCGCTCGGCGAGCACCTAGTCCTGCTCAACAACGACACGATGGTGCCCCCGGGGTGGCTCGCGCCGCTGCTGGCGCACCTGCGCGACCCCGCGGTCGGGCTGGTCGGACCGGTCACGAACCGGATCGGCAACGAGGCCGAGATCGAGACCGACTACCGAACCTGGGGGGAGTTCCTCGACTTCGCCCGCCGGCAGTCGAGCGAGTGCTCCGGGCAGTGGCTGGCGATGCGGACGCCGGCGATGTTCTGCCTGGCGCTGCGGCGGCAGACGTTTCACCACCTCGGGCCCCTCGACGAGCGCTACGAGGTCGGCCTGCTGGAGGACGACGACTACGCCGAGCGGGCGCGGCAGGCCGGCTACGAGCTCCGCTGCGTCGAGGACTGCTTCGTCCACCACTTCGGCGAGGCCTCCTTCGGCAACCTCGTCGCCGACGGCGAGTACCTGCGCATCCTGCGCGCGAACCAGCAGCGCTACGCGGAGAAGTGGGGGCGACCGTGGGAGCCCTACGGGCGCCGTGCCAACCCTCGCTACGAACGTGAAGCCGCGCAGCTGCGCGAGGCGGTGGCAGCGGCGGTGCCGACGGGTGCCGAGGTGCTGGTGATCAGCCGCGGCGACGATTCGCTGCTGGAGCTGAACGGCTGCCGCGCCAGCCACTTCCCCCAGGGCCGGGACGGCGGCTGGGCGGGTCACCACCCCGCCGACAGCGAGGAGGCGATCGACCACCTGGAGGCGCTGCGGGCCGGGGGGGCCCGCTACCTGGTGGTGCCGCCGACCTATCGCTGGTGGCTCGAGCACTACGCGGGCCTGCGCGAGCACCTCGACTCGCGCTACCGGCCAGTCGTGGTCGACGAGCGGGCGGGGGCGATCTACGAGCTGGAGGACGGCGGCGGATGACCGCGGTCTCGATCGTCATCCCGGTCCACGGGAAGGCGCACCTGACCGAGCGCTGCCTGGACCTGGTCCTGGCCCACCTGCCGGAGGACTGCGAGGTCGTGGTCGTCGACGACGCCTCCGGCGACGGCACTCCCGAGCTGCTCGGGCGCTACGGCGACCGCATCCGCTCGATCAGGCTCGATGACAACGTCGGCTTCGCAGCGGCGTGCAATCGAGGCGTCGGCGTGGCCACCGGCCGCCAGCTCGTCTTCCTCAACAACGACACCGAGCCGCGGCCCGGGTGGCTGGAGGCGCTGCGGCGCTACGCGAGCGAGCACCCCGACGCCACCGTCGTCGGGGCGAAGCTGCTCTACCCGAGCGGGGCGGTGCAGCACGCCGGCGTCGTCTTCGGCCAGGACGGCTACCCGCACCACCTCTACGCCGGCTTTCCCGCCGACCATCCCGCGGTCTGCCACCCGCGGCGCTTGCAGGCGGTAACGGGAGCCTGCATGCTCGTCGGCCGGGACCACTTCGAGCGTGCCGGCGGCTTCGACGCCGGCTATCTCAATTCGCTCGAGGACGTCGACCTCTGCCTGCGGATCGCCGAGGCCGGCGGCGAGGTCCACTACTGCCCTGATGCCGTCGTCGTCCACCTGGAGTCCGCCTCGCGCGGGCGCAGCGATCGCTTCGAGCGCAGCGTCACCCTCTACCGTGAGCGCTGGCGCGCGCGGGTACGGCGGGACGACCTCGACGCTTACGTCGGCGACGGGCTGCTGGCGGTCGAGTACGCGGACTCCTACCCGGCGCGGATCGCGATCGACCCGCTGCTGGCGATTGTCGCTTCGGGTCGCGAGGAGGAGATCGAGCGGCTGCTCGAGGGCTACGCGCGGCAGAGCTCCGACCTGCTGGCGGAGGTGGTGCGGCTGACGGTCGCGAGCGCAGGGAAGCGAGAGGACGCGGCGCCCGGGGCCGGGGAGCCAGCTACTTTCGACCGCGCCTCCTTCCTCGCCCGCGCCCGCCGGATCGAAGCCGAGGTCCGCGAGCTCCAAGTCGAAGCAAAGGCCGCGGGCGGCGTCGAGCCTGGGCCGAGGCTGGGCTACGGGCACCTGGTCGAAAGCGTCCGCGACGAGGTCGAGCGGCACGTGCCGCTCGGCGCCGAGGTGCTGGTGGTCAGCCGTGGGGATCGAGAGCTGGTGCGGCTCGACGGGCGACGCGCGACCCACTTTCCGCAGGACGGGAGGGGCGGCTACGCGGGTCATCATCCTGCCGGCAGCGCCGAGGCGATCGCCGAATTGGAGCGACTCCGGGAAGAGGGTGCCCAATACCTCGTTTTCCCGCCGACCGCCCGCTGGTGGCGTGACCACTACGACGAGTTCACCGCGCACCTCGACGACCGCCACCGCCGGCTTCCTGCCGCGGGGTGCGAGATCTACGAGCTCGGAAGGCGGCTTCCTGGAGACCCCGAGGCAAATAGGATGCCCGCGTGAGCAACCGCTCGCTGCAGATAGAGGAGCTGAAGAGCATGCTCCCGAACGATCGACTCTGGGGGGCCTTCCGAGTCATGAAGACGGAAGGCAGCCGCCTGGTCTTGGTCGGCTGGGCGCTCGGAATCAGCGAAGAGGTGGAGTCGGTGCGGGTCCTCGCCGATGGAGCGGTCGTCGGCTCAACCTCTCTCGGACTTCCTCGACTCGAGGTGGCCGAGCAGTTCCCGGATCGACCCACGGCGACCAGTTGCGGGTTCGAACTTGCGCTGGAAGCCAAGGGCAGGGGAGTCAGCGTTCTTCACGTGCACGCGGTGCTCGAGGACGGCACCGAGAAGCCGATCGGCGAAATTCGCGCAGTGGCGCCGGCTCGGCGCTGGAGCGACGTCCTGCGGCGGCACTGAAGAGGATGGACGCGCCTGCCGGGCAGGTCGTCTCCGTGGACGACTTGGTCCGCTCGCCTGCGATCGACCAGGTGGGGCGGGGAAATCTCAACGTCCTTCCGGACAGGAGCGGCGTGATCGTCGACGGCTGGGCGTTGGGCCGCGATCGGGAAGCGATCGCCGCGGAGGCTCTCGACGAGGAGGGTGAGATCCTTGCCCGGGTTCCGATCGTCCTCGAACGGCCCGACGTGGTCCAGTGGGTAGGGGAGATTCCGGGTGCAGCGCGATCGGGATTCAGGATCAGGCTCGAGCCGCGTCGCTCCGGAGGGGCCCTGATCACCCTACGGGTGATCTTCGACGCGGGGGAGCCGGTGACGCTCGGGACCTTTCGCCTCGGCGGCGGGGGGGACGATGACGGGGGCAACGCAGGGGGACCCGCCTGGATCTCGGTTCCCGACCAGGCGGCGCGGGAAAGGGTGCTCATCGGACGAGACGACTGGCTTTTCCTGCGCGGAGACCGCAACGACGCGATCGGTCAGCACACGGGGCGCGTCCGCTTCGACGAGGGCGCCAGGGAGCAGTTGCTGGAGCTGATCTCGAACCGCAGGAAGACGGTTGAGCGTCTAGGTGCCACCTGGTTGACGGCGATCGTCCCGGACAAGGAGATGGTCTATGCCGATTTCCTGCCGCCGGAGATCGTTCCAGTCGAGCGCCGCCCGGTGCACGACTACCTGGAGGTGGTCGACGCGGCGGGAGCTTCGGCGGTGTACATGCTCGAGGAGATGCGAAGCGCCTCCGCTGCGGGGGACCTCTACATGAGGACCGATACCCACTGGAACTACAGGGGTGCTTTCATCGCCTACCAGTCGATCTGCCGGCGGCTCGAATCCTTGGGCGTGGATCTGGATCAGATCGCGGAGGATTGGATCCGGTGGACGGAGGTTCCATCCCAGGGGGATCTCGGCAGCAAGCTCTACCCCGAGGTGGTGGAGGGAACCGAAACCGTCGCCCGCCTCTATCCGTCCTGGGGGCGACTGGTGCATGACAACAAGGTTCGGAACCACGGCCGGGTGTTGATCCACGAGCAGGAAGAGGCAGGGCGGCCGACTTGTGTCGTGTTCGGCGAGTCCTTCGGTCCAACCCTGCTCTTCTTCCTCAAGGAGTCGTTTCGCCGCGTGGTCTTCGTCCACACCAGCATGCTCGTTCCCGAGGTGATCGAGATCGAGCGTCCGGAGGTGGTGATCAGCCTGCCCATCGAGCGCTTCCTGATCCAGATTCCCGACGACACCGAGGCGATGGCGAAGCTGGCTCGGACCGTGGACGCCAAGGGCGGCGAGCTTCCCTGGAAGCTCGAGGCTTGAGTGACCCCCTCGCGCCTGATTCCGCTCCTTGAGCCCAGCGAGTGGGAAGGGGCCCTGGAGGGCATTCCGCACGTCTTCGGCCACACCTGGGGGAGCTGCCGGGCGCTCGGGCTGGACGGCGGCGGTGAGCCGGCGCTGTACGTGGCCGAAGGGGAGGGGGAGAAGGTGGCGTGTCCGCTGGTCGAGCGGCCGATCGAGGGTAGGCGCGACGTCGCCACCCCCTACGGCTTCTCCGGGCTGACCGGGACCGGGCCATGGCCGGGTTTTACCGCCGAGTGGCGTCGCTTCGCGGGGGAGCGCGGTTACGTCGCCGGCTACCTCGCGGTCAACGCGCTCTTCGGCGACGACACCTACGCCAACCCGGAAACCGTCACGGTCGCCAACGAGACCTTCGTCGTCGACCTGCGCGAAGGAGCCGAGGGCGCCTGGGGTCGACTCTCGACCAACCGCAGGCGGCAGCTGCGCGGGTGGCGGGCGGAGGAATACGAGGTCGACGGTCAGGCGCTTGCCGAGTTCTTCGTTGAGCACTATCCGCTGACGATGGAGCGCAAGGAAGCTGCGGCCCGCCACCGCTTCGGCGCGGCGACGCTGGCGGCCCTCTGCGAGCTGCCCAACACCTTCCTCGTCGGCGCCCGGGGGGACGAGAGGCGCCTGGAGTCGGTCTCGCTCTTCGGCTACTCCCCGTACGCCGGAGACTTCATCTTCAACGCCGCCCTGCCGGGGTGCGCGCACCACTCGGTACCGCTGATCTGGACGGCGCTCAACCTCTTGGTCGAAAAGGGCATTTCCTGGCTCAACCTCGGCGGCGGCATGAGCCCCGGGGACTCGCTGGCCGATTTCAAGGCGCGTTTCGGCGCCCTCCGATTTCCGATGCGGGCGGTCAAAGCGGTCTACGATCCAGCCGCCTACGGGGAGCTCTGTGCGCGCGCCGGCGTCGATGCCGACGACCGCGACGGCTACTTCCCCGCCTATCGCAATGTCTAGCGGCATCCCCTACGAACATTCCGCCCACCTGTACGACCTGATGTACGTGCGGCGGGACTACACGACGACCGCTGAGGAGGTCAACGCGATCGCCGCGCAGGCGCTGCCGGGCGCGCAGGACCTGCTGGACGTCGGCTGCGGGACCGGCCGCCACTTGGAGGTGCTCGGCAACTGGTACCGGGGCGAGGGGCTCGACATCAACCCGATGATGCTCGAGCGGACGCACGCCCGCTGCCCGCAGATCCCGCTGCACGAGGCGGACATGCGGACCTTCGATTTCGATCGCTCCTACGACGTCGTCACCTGTCTGTTCAGCGCGATCGGGCACGTCGAAACCGCGGAGGCGATGCGCCGCTCGATCGCGAGGATGACTGCGCACCTCCGCTCCCCCGGGCTGTTGATCCTGGAGCCGTGGTTCACGCCGGAAAACTTCTGGGACGGGCACCTCGCCGCCAACTTCCAGAGCGAGTCGGAGACCAAGCTCGCCTGGATGTACCGGCAGCGGCGCGAGGGCCTGATGGCCGTCCTCGACATCCACTACCTGGTCGGCGGCGAGGGGCAGCCCGAATACATCCGCGAACGCCAGGACCTCGGCCTCTTCACTCCCGCCGAGATGGCGGCGGCGTTCGCCGACGCCGGGCTCGAGGCGAGCTACCGCGAGAGCGAGGTCTGGAACCGCGGCCTCTACGTCGCCAGACGCGACTGAGTCTCGACCTCCCGCTCCAGCGCCCGCGGCGGCAACCGGTCCCCGGGGCCGAGGAAGACGACCGGCCCGCCGCTCGCCGCGACGTCGTCGGGCGGATCGAGGAGGAGCTCGATCTTGGCGTGGGTCTGCGCCCGTACGCTGGCGACCGCCGCCTCGCGGTCGGACTCCGAGCCTTCTCCCGAGAGCACGACGGAGACCAGCGGGACCGCCTCCGGATCGGAGCGACTGCGCCAGCCCAGACTCCACCTGAAGCGCCCGATCGGGATCCGAGCGCCGTCCTCGAGGACGGCGAGAACCTCGATCGGGGATGTCGCATTCCTGCCGACGAGGCTGACGAACGCGCGAAAGCCGGCGCTGCCGACCCCTTCTCGCTCCGGGAATGCCGCCTCGAGGTCCGGCCGGGGCAGGCCGATCGGGGCGCGGCCGAGCAGGTCCCCGTCCAGGGTCACCTCGACGGAAACGGCGGTCGAGGAGTCGCCCACCGCCCATCCCGCGACTTCGAGCCTGTGCGCGTCGGCCGACTCGCCGGGCGCTGGTCGATCGAGGTGGCAGCCGAAGAGGCGGCCGCCGGCGGGCGGCGTCGTCACCTCCGTCATCTCCGCCCGCGCCCCCATCGGCAGTGGCGCGTCGGCCGCGAAGCACACCTCGCGCACCGCGCAGACCTCGTCCTGCCAGAGGGTCTCGCAATGGCCCTCGAGCTGGCGCCCGATGCGACTGCGCTCGTCGAGCCACTCGATCATCGGGCCGACGACCAGCAGCCGCAGCGCCGGCTCCTCCGTCGCCTCGGGCACCTGGTCGCCGTCCTCGAAATGAGCCAGCCCGGGCTCCGCCGCGGGGGCCGCCAGACGGAAGCCCTCCAGCTGCGCGGCGAGGCTGCCGTCGCGGTCCCGGGCGTCGATCGCCTCGAGTTCGTCCGGCTCGATCGCGAGCGGCCAAACCGGGCGGCCGTTGAGCTCGGTCGGAGCTTCGCCGCGGGCGCCGAGCACGGCGATCGCACCCGAGTACGGCAGCTGCAGCCGCTCGACGACCAATTGGCAGTGGCGCTCGCGAACGATCCGGTCGAGCGCGTCCCCATGACGACGACCGGCCACGCGGCGCAGGTTGGCGAAGAAGCGCAGGTCCTCTTCCAACTGCGCCGGCCGCGAGAGGCCGGAGGAAATTCCCTCGCCGTGGACCCGGTAGACGCCCATCGACTCGGGTAGGTAGCCGATCTCTCCCTGCAGGGCGAAGGCGAGCACCGAGCCCCAGTCGCTCCAGAGGCTGTCCCAGACCCACTCGGGCAGGCTTCGCACGAGCGCCCCGCGGGCCATCACCGAGAGCGAGGGGACGTGGTTGCTGCGCAGCAGGTCGGCGAAGCCGACGCTCTCGCGGCCGAGCTCGAGGACGTAGGGCCGCTCTTCGCTGCCGGCCTGCACGATCGCCGCGTTGTGGAAGCAGGCCGACCACTGCGGATGGGCGCGGAGGGCCTGCACCTGCTTCGCCAGCTTCTCCTCGTCGGTCCAGTAGTCGTCGCCGTCGAGCCAGGCGACGAACTCGCCGCGCAGCTCGCCGACGCTGCGGCGGAAGATCTCGCTCGGCCCGAGGTTGCGCTCCGGCAGGAGCAGGCGGATCCGGTCGGGATGGCGCTCCCGGTAGGCGAGGAGCAGCTCGCGGGTGCCGTCGGTCGAGCAGTCGTCGGCGACGACGATCTCGATCTCGAAAGGGGTCCGTTGCGCGAGGATGCCGTCGAGGGCGTCGGAGATGTAGTCGCGGTGCTGGTAGGTCTGGACGTAGACGCTGACCTCGGGCGCAGGGCTCACGGGAGGACCGCCCCGAGCAGGCGCGCCGCCTCGGCCGGCCAATCCCGCCGCTGCGCCTCCGGCGGCACCCAGCCGGGCGCCCAGCCGATCCACTGCAGCGCCAGGAAGAGCTCGCAGAGCTCGACGGCGGCGAGCAGCTCCTCGAAGGTGGGAGCTCCGGGAAGCAGCGCCTGGTGGAACCGGCGGCACATCGCCTCGCGATCTTCGCGGCCCCAGCCGCTGACCAGCGCCGCCAGGTCGAGCGCATAGGGACCGCTGCCGGCCAGCTCCCAGTCGACCGGCGCGATCCGGGCCCGTCCCTCGCCGCGCGCCGCCAGCACGTTCGCCGGGTAGAGCTCGCCGTGGACGAAGGCGCGGGGCAGGGCGTCGAGGCGCTCGAGGAGGCGGGAGCGCGCGGCGCCCAGGCGCCCGGCGAGGGGGTCGTCGCCCAGCGCGGCGATCGCCGCATCCAGCCAGCGTTCGTGCCACTCGGATCCGCGCTCGAGCAGGGCGCTGCCGCTGCCGCCGCCGTCGACGGCGCGGTCGAGCCGTCCCGCCCAGCCCGCGGCCTCGCACCAGACCGAGAGCTCGCCGACGTCGGTCAGGACCTCGCCCTCGACGCGCTCGAGGAAGAGCCACCAGCGCTCCCGCTCCGGCTCGACCGCGGCCCCGTGGAAGCGCGGCGTCGAGAGCCCGGCGGGGCCGAGGAGGTCGCGGTAGACGGAGATCTCGCGGCCGGGATCGAGGGTGTGCGCCGGCTTGGTCGCTGCGGCCTCGGCGGTGAGCCCGGCCGCGCCCACGTCCTTGACCAACAGCGCCAGCCGCTCGCCGTCGCCGAGCCGCACGTCGAGCTCGTCGATCGCGAAGCTGGTCTCGTAGGCGAAGGGCCGGCGGATGAGCTCGGCGATCGGCGAGGGCGCGCCGCGGATCTCACTCAGCGCTCGCTCCAGCGCCGCACGGACCGCGGCGTCGGGGCTCTGGCGCAGGGCGCCGCTCACCGCGAGGCCCCCAGCGCCTCGAGCAGACGGCCGAGGACGCGATCGGAGTCGAGCTCGGCCGCGGCGATCTCCCGCGCGGCCCGCGCGTGCGAGCGGGAATCGGCGAGGACCTCCTCTATCGCTGCCACGGCTCCGTCGAGGTCGGAGAAGGAGAGCAGGCCGCTGCCGGTGGGGAGCTGCCGGCCGAAGCCGGTGTCCTGGGCGACGACCGGCCGTCCGGAAGCCAGGTAACAGGCGCTGCGATCACTGAACCAGCCCGAGCGGGAGCGGACATAGCCCTCCTTGGCGATCCCGATCTCCGCCTGCGAGGCGCTGACGAAATCGCTGTAGCTGTCGGGAGTCGGGACGGCCGCGGCGGGGTCGAGCAGGCGCCACCCTTGCCGCTCGAGCGCGGCGATGTCCTCGCCGTCGCCGGGGTGGATGCCGAGGGCGAGGGCGAACTCGGCCTCGCTGCGGCGGGGCAGCTCCGCCAGCTCCCGCAGCGAGTGGGCCCGCAGCCCGTAGCGCCGCCCCTCGTGCTCGATCGGGCCGTAGCTGCGCCAGTGGCCGACGCTGGTGAACGGGAGCGTGGGGACCTCGACGGCCGGCGCCCAGTGCTCGAGCACCACCGGCGGCAGCGTCTCGATCCAGGAGAGGCCGAGCGTCGGCACCTCGCAGTCTTCGCCGCCGAGCCCCGACCCGACGGTGACGAAGTGGGAGTGGGCCGCGAACCGCATGTCCGCCCCCTGCAGGTGCCAGACCTGGTTGAAGAAGGGGTCGAGGTCGAGGTAGGCGCGTACCGGCACCGGCTCGAGCAGCTCCGGGTCGGTGAGCATCCCGGAGACGTTGAGGAGCAGGTCGGCCTCCCCGGCCAGGCCGCGCAGCCGCTCGTAGGGAATCGGGGCGCTCTCCTCGTCGGCCACCAGCGTCGCCAGCTCGAGGTCAAAGCGCGCCGCGACGGCTTCCAGATAGCCGAGGCGGGCGGCGTCGATCTCCGGTACCGGCTCGACCAGGACCACCTCGTGCCCGAGTCGCCGCAGCCCCAGCACGTACTGGAGCACCGCCCAGGCGGCACCGCCCTGGCCCGGCTCTCCGGCCACCATGCCGCTGACCAGGATCCTCATGCGAGTGCCTCCAGGACCCGGGTGAGGACGCGGTCGGAGTCGAAGGTGCGCTCCGCGTATTCGCGTGCCGCGGCGGCGTGCCGCTCGTAATCCGCCGCCACCTCCTTCGCAGCCGCGGCCGCTCCCTCCGGAGTGGCGAAGGTCAGCATCCCCGCCTCGGCCCGGAAGCGCGGGGGGATCCCCGTCTCCTGGACCACCGCCGGTCGTCCCGCGGCGAGATAGTGAGCGGTGCGGTCGCTTATCCAGCCGCTGTCGGTTTCGGCATAGACCCCTTGGGCGACGGAGAACTCGGCGCCCGAGCCGCGGACGTACTCGCGGAAGGCATCGGGGCTGTTGGCAACGGCGGCGGGGTCGATAACCGTCCAGCCCCGCTCCCGCAGCCGTGCCACCTCGTCCGCCTCCCCTGGATGGATCTCGAGCGCGAGCTCGAAGGGCAGACCGGTCTCCGCCGGCAACCCGGCGAAGCGGCGCAGCTGGTGGTGCTTGAGCGTGTAGGCACGCCCGCCGTATTCGAGCCCGCCGAGCGCGTTGCGCCAGGTGGCGACGGTGGTGAAGCGGTCGAGGCCGGATCGGGCCGGGGCCGCCCATTCCCCGAGGAGGACCGGGGGCGGCACAGGGATCCACTCGAAACCGCCGTCCGGGACCTCGCAGTCCGGCCCTCCCAGCCCGAGGCCGACCGAGAAGTGCCGATCGTGCTCCCGCAGCTGGTCCCCGAGCCCGCCTTCGGCGTGCCAGATCTGGGTGAAGCCGGGATCGAGGTCGACGTAGGCGCGGCGGGGAAACCGGCGCCGCAGCTCGGGGTCGCGGAGGTTGCCGCTGATGTTGAGCAGCGCCACCGATTCCCCCGCCAGCTCCTCCAGCTCGCCGCGGTCGAGAGGCCCGGCAGGCTCTTCGCCGGCGAGAAGCACGGCCCGGTCGCCGAGCCCGAACCGCTCCGCCGTCCGTTCGAAGAACGCGCGCCCGGTTCGGGCGGTGTCAGGGTCGCATTCCTCGAGCAGCCAGACGTCGAAGCCGAGCCGGCGCAGGCCGAGCGCCCAGGAAATCCGGACCCAGGCCTCACCGCCGTGGCCCGGCTTCGCGGCCAGCGCCCCGGCCACCGCGATGGTGGGCAAGCTCAAGTCCCTCTTCCCACCAGCGCCCCGGGCGCGAAGATGGCGTCGTACTCGAGGGCGCGCTGCGCCAGCTCCACGTCGCCGGCGCCACTCTGGTCTTCCCGAAATCCGCCCAGCTCCTCGAACGCCGAGCGGCGGTATACGGCGGCGGCGATCTCCTCCTCGTCGCCGTCGACGACCGCGCTCGCCTCCGGTTGTCGCACCAGCATCTCCAGGGCGAGGGCGAGGGCGTCGGAGGCCAGGGCCGAGCCGGCTTCGCAGAAGAGGATCAGCTCGCCGTTGCTGCGGCGGATCCCTTCGTTGTGGAGGGAGGGGCCGTTCAGGGGCGATTCGCGCAGGACGAGCACCTCCGTGAACGGATGCCGCTGCGGCCTCAGCGAGGCGAGGGTCCGCTCGAGCCCCTCCTCGTCTTCGCTCCCGTCGACCACGACGATCGAGATCAGCGGCGGCTCGGGTCCGAGCGCTCCGCGCCAGCAGCGGCGCAACCGCAGGCGCCCGAAGGGGGTCGCCGTTCCTGCGACCCGGGCGCGCAGCTCCAGCTCTGCCTCGGCCGGCAGCCCGCTGCCGTCCAAGGCCAGCTCGAACCCCGCCATCGCCGCCTCCTCTACTTCGGGAAAGGCCTGCCCGAGGTCCTCGCGCGGTTGCGGCACCGCCCGACCCAGCACGGTGTGCTCGTGCGCGATCTCGATCGCCTCCGCCGGGCCCCCCGGGCCGAGGGCCCAGCCGCCGACCTCAATCGCCGCGGCGGCCATCTTCCTCTTCGGCGCCGGGCTGTCGACGTTGGCTCCCCGCAGGGCGCCTTCCTCGCCGAAACCCACGACCTCGACCGACACCACCTCGACCAGCCGTCCCATCGCGGCTAGCCTTCCTCGAGCCGTGCCCGCACGGCCTTTGGATCGGAGACGGCGAGGCTGATCAGCCGCCCGATCGTCCCTGCCTGCTCGGGGGCGAGAGCGGTCCCGGTCGGCAGCGAGAGGCAGCGTTCGAGCGCCCGCTCGGTGACGGGAAGGTCAGGGGAGAGGCGATCGGAATGGGGTGGCATCCGGTGGCAGCCCGGGTGGAAGTAGCGGCGGGCGAGCACGTTCTCCGCCACCAGCACGGCGCGCAGGGCGTCGCGGTCCAGGCCGGCCGCGGCGGGGTCGACGAGGACCGTGACGTGGTGGCAGTTCGTCTCCCGCGGCGAGGCGAAGGGCATCAGCTCGATGCCCGGGATCCCCTCCAGGACCTCGGCGTAGGCGGCGTGGTTGCGGCGGTTGGCGGCGAGGAACTCGTCCAGCGCCTGCAACGAGGCGAGGCCCATCGCCGCGCTCGCCTCGCTCATCTTCGCGTTGGTTCCGAGGCCAACCACCTCGTCCTCGTCGACGAAGCCGAAGTTCCGCATCCTCGCCGCCCGCTCGGCCAGCTCGGAGTCGGCGGTGACGATCGCGCCCCCCTCGAATGAATTGGCGACCTTGGTTGCGTGGAAGCTGAGGATCGCCGCGTCGCCGAAGCCGACCAGCGGGCGTCCGTCGCGGGAGCAGCCGAGGGCGTGGGCGGCGTCGAAGACGAGCGGAACCCCGCTCTCGCGGGCGAGCCGTTCGAGACCCTCGACGTCACCGCAGCGCCCCCAGAGGTGGACCCCCAGCAGGGCGCCGGTCTCGGCGCCGATCCGCGCCTCCGCCTCCGCCGGGCCCATGCAGAGCGTCTCGGGCTCGACGTCGGCGAAGACCGGGGTCATCCGTTCCCAGGCGACAGCGTGGGCGGTGGCGACGAAGGTGAAGGAGGGCAGCACCACCTCGCCGCTCACCCCGAGGGCCCGCAGCGCGATCTGCAGCGCCAGGGTGCCGTTGCAGGTGGCGACGCAGTGGAGCCCGCCGCCGAGGCGACGCTCCAGCGCCGCCTCGAAGGCGAGCAGCTTCGTCCCGTTGTTGCTGAGCCAGCGCTCGTCGAGCGTCTCGCCGATCGCCCGCAGCACGGCCTCGCGATCGCCGACGTTCGGGCGCCCGACGTGGAGGGGCTCGGCGAAGGTGGGGGAGCCGCCGAAGATCGCCAGCTCGTCCACGGTCACGTCCGTTCCCCCGCTCGCAGCAGCTCCAGGCGGGCGCCGTGGTAGGCCCGGGAGCGCTCGATGCCGCGCTCGAGCGCTTCGCGCAGGGTGGTGTCGGCGGCCACCCGCGGCGCCTGGCGCTCGAGCACCGCCAGCTCCGACCGCATGATCAGCTCCGGGTCGCGGGTCATGTTGGAGCCATGCCGCCGATACTCGGCGACCGGCCGGGGGTGAAGGCGCACCTTGTGGTCCGCCGCGGCGCGCAGATAGAGGTCGTAGTCGGCGCTGGCGCTGACCTCTGGGTCGAAGTCGCCGATCTCGTCGAACAGCGAGCGCCGGTAGAGCACCGCGGCCGGGGTCGAGATGAAGCAGCTTTCGAGCAGGGCGGGATAGGCGTCCGCCGGCAGCTCGGGCGGGTCGGCTGGAAGCGGTTCGCCCACCTCGCCGATCAGCTTCCAGGTGCCGGCGCTCATCACCGCCTCGGGGTCGCCGCGCAACTGCTCGAGTCCGCTCGCGACCGCCGCCGGCAACAGCCGGTCGTCGGCGTCGAGGAAGAGGACGAACCCGCCGCTCGCCTCCCTCAGACCGGCGTTTCGCGCCGCCGCCAGGCCGCCGTTGAGCTGCCGCAGGCAGCGGACGCCGGGGTAGCGGGCGGCGACCTCGCCGACGTTGTCGGGAGAGCCGTCGTCGACCACCACCACCTCCAGGTTCGAGTGGTCCTGCGCGAGCACGCTCTCGATCGCCTCGGGGAGGAAATGCGCCTGCCGGAAGCAGGGGATGACGACGCTGACCAGCTCCTCGTCGCCCATAGTCGGGGCCTCGATCGAGAGAGTGGCGATGGGGATCCTAAGGAGGGGATTCAAGACTACCCGCGCCTCGACGCGAAGCCGGCCGTGGGCGGCGCGGAGATTGAGGCGGTGTTCGAAGCCGCAGCTGCCGGCGTGGGGGAGGTCGGGCTGCTCGGCCGCGAGTTCGGGTCGGGGGAGGTCGACCAGGGCCCGCCCGATTACCGCTCCCTCGCAGACGAACTCCACAGATTGCGCCGGCCCCTCCCCCGGCAGCACCCAGCCGCGCAGCAGCAGGTCATCGTCCGCAGGCCCTTCGTCCTCGGCGGGGACCCTGAGAAAGCAACCGCGCAGCTCAGGGCGCCCGGGCGGGGCCTCGACCTCGACCTCCAGGACCTCCAGGCGCCTACTTGCGGGCCTCGACAAAAAGGCTCTCCTCGGGTCGGTTGTCGAGGCTGACGATCTCCTCGAAGCGGCTGGCGGTCTGCTGGTAGGAGCAGCGGCGGATCTCGCGGAAGCCGGCCTGCTCGAGCAGCTCGGAGACGAACTCGAAGGTGAACAGCGTCCTCGAGTACCCGTACCAGAGCAGCTGCACGATCATCTTTGAGCTGATCTCCCGCGCGTCGGAGTCGGGGATCAGGAAGTAGTCGCGTTCGCCCTCCTGGTAGGCGCGGATCGCGCGATCGAGGTCGGGCAGGACCAGGCGCAGGACGCCGCCGGGGGCCAGCACCCGGCGCAGCTCCATCAGCGCCGGCACCTGGTCGGGGTAGCGCAGCTCCGGCAGCGCGTGGATGCTGACGGCGTAATCGATGCTGTCCTCCTCCAGCGGCAGGCCCTGGAGGATGTCGGCGCTGAGGTCGATTCCCGGCGCCTCCTTGATGTCGGAGTTGATCCAGTCGGGCTCGGGGTCGGTGCCGCAGCCCCAGTTGAGGCGGCGCACGCCTGCTTCCGGGCTCAAGCCAGCGCCTCCAGCAGCTCACCGAGCACCCGGTCGGAGCCGAAGCGCTCCCGCGCGAGCTCGCGGGCGGCGGCGCTGTGGCGGTCGTAGTCGCGCTCGATCTCCTCCAGTCCGGCCCTCGCCTCCTCGGGCTCCGCGAAGGCGAGCAGCCCGCTCCCGGTCTCGACCTCGAGCTCGAAGCCGGTCGCCTGCGCCAGCACCGGCTTGCCGCTAGCCAGGTAGCAGAGGCTCCTGTCGCTGAGCCAACCGCCTCGCGAGCGCACGTAGATGTCCTTTGCGACTCCCACCTCTCCCCGCGAATTCTGCACGTAGCGCCGGTAGTCGTCCGGCGTCGCCGCCACCTGAGCGGGAGGGACCAGTCGCCAACCGCCCTCGCGCAGGAGCTCCTTGTCCCCGCGGTCGGCCTCGTCGATGTCGAGGGCCAGCTCCAGCGGCACCTCCGCCGCGGCGGGCAGCCGGGCGAAGCGGCGCAGCTGGTGCGCCCGCAGCCCGTAGCGCTCCCCCCGGAACTCGATCGGCTCGAAGGGACCGCGCCAGGAGCCGACGCTGGTGTAGGCGCGGCCGGGCGGGGTGGCGGGCCACTCCTCCAGCACCACCGGCTGCAGGGTGGGGAACCACTCGACCCCGCAGATTGGAACCTCGCTCCCCTCCCTGCCCACCCGCAGGCCGACGGTGGCGTAAGCGTCGTGGTCGCCGAAGGAGCGGTGCAGACCCAGCTCCTGCCACATCTGGGGGAAGCCCGGGTCGATGTCTAGGTACGCCTTCCGCGGCGCGGCCGCCAGCATCTCCTCGTCCTCGAGGAAGCCCATCACGTCCAGAAGGAGGGTGGCTCCGCGCAACCGCTCCAGCGCCTCGGCCCGGGTCAGGCCGACGCTCTCGTTCGCGCCCTCGAGCAGGAGGCAATAGTCGGACTCGAGCCCGTGCCCGGCCATCGTCTCCCGGAGCCACTCGACCTCCGCGCCGAGCGACCGGTCCCGGCCGGGCGGGAGCATCTCCGCGGTCAGCCGGTCGAGGAAGAGGACCTCGTGACCGAGCCGGCGGAACCCCAGCAGGTACTGGAGGAAGACCCAGGCGTGGCCGCCGCGGCCGGGGCGCTGCGCAACCGACCCGGCGACGGCGACCAGCTCGCCCATCAGGCGGAGCTCGTCGGATCCCCTTCGGCCGTCGCGTAGCCGAAGTCGGCGCCGACCGGGGAGAGGATCGCGTCGCAGCGATCGGCCAGCTGCGGGTCGAGATCCTTGCGCCAGCGGCCGATCGAGGCGGCGGCGCTGGGCGCGGTCATGTGGTGGTCCATGCCGCCGGTCGAGACCGAGGCCCGCTCCACCATCGCCGGCGCCCCGGCGGGGTCGAGCCCGACGAACTCCAGCAGCGGCCCGAGCGTCGCCTCCGGTTCGCGGATCAGGTCCTCGTACCGGAGCAGGTGGGTCTCGCGACCCTCCTCGTTCATGTGTTGGAGGAGGGCTTCGCCGGAGCGGCGCACGGTGTCGATGTACTCGTCGTCGCCGGAGACGTCCTCGCGACCGAAGGCGTCGTAGCCGCGCTTGCGGTTGAAGGCGAGGACCGAGCAGAAGACGTCACGCAGGTCGCGCACGAGCACGACCTCGGCGGCGCCGGGATAGAGCTCCCGCAAGAGGTCGGCGGGCACCTGGCGAGGGAGGAACTTCTCGACGAAGAAGTTTGCCCGCTTGCCCTGCTGTTCGGCGAGGAATTCGTAGAAGGTCTCGATCCGCTCCCGGCAGGCTTCGGCCAGCTCGAAGATGCGGCTGTCCGCGAGCCAGCCCGAGAGGACGGCGTCGCTCAGCCGTGAGGGGATGTCGGCTTCGTGTCCGGCCCACCAGTCCTTGTCGATCGCGTCGCCGGGGTAGACCTGGCGCAGGTAGCTGGTCGGATCCGAGAGGGTCTGCAGCACCGACATCCAGTAGGTGCCGACCCGGGCGTCGTTCTCGAAGGGGCTGTGAGCGACGATCTCGGGGTGGCTCTGGAGCATCCACACGCACCAGGTCGAGCCGGTGCGCCCGAGGGTGGTGACGATCAGCGGCCGCGGCCCTTCGACCGGGGCCAGTTGCATCGGTTCCCGCCGCCCGCCGATCGTGGCCAGGGGCATCGTCACCCCGTTCTCGAGTTCGCCGCGGATCAAAAGCTCGAACCTCCTGCGCAGGCGCAGTCCCCCGATCGCGCCGGAGAAGCCGCCGCTCGCGGCAGCGGCGACGTCGGGGAATGCCTCCGCGAGGTCCGGGCGGGGCTCCCTCACCGGGATGCGGGAGAGCGGCCGTCCGTCCTGGAGGACCTCCACTGCCTTGACGGGGGAATCCTTGCCGAGCGTCCAGCCGTCGAAGTGGAGCGTCTGCGAGCTCCACGCTTCGCCCGACTTCGGGACCTCCAGCTGGAAGCCGTGCAGCTCGTTCTCGGCCAGGGGGAAGGGCTCGACCGATTCGACTGTGAGCCGCTTCACTCGACTTCCGCCATCGCGGCCTCGATCTCGGCGTCCCAGAGGCGGGTGTGCAGCCAGACGTTGTAGCGGGACATCGCATGGCGGGTCTCGAGCGCGTAGGACTGGCCCTCGAGGTGGTAGAGCTCGACCTCGGGCAGGTACCAGGTCTCGCGCCGGCGCAGGCAGAGGTCGGTGTCCTCGTAGTCGCCCTGGACGAACATTCCGCGGAGGCCGCCGAGCTCGTCGTAGAGCTCGCGGTCGATCATCAGGCAGGCGCCGCTGACGGCGGGGACCTGCCGGATCTCGTTGGCGGCGGGGAGGTCGCGGTGCAGCCCCTTGAAGTAGTGCTCGTTCTCCCAGGCGCCACCGTCGGGCGGGCGCTGGAAGCGGATCCCGGCGTGCTGCAGGGTGTCGTCCTCGAACAGCAGCTTCGGCCCCAGGGCGCCGACCTCGTGGTCGTCGTAGAAGCGGGTCATCGTCCCGAGCCAGCCCGGCTCGTCCGGCAGCACGTCGGAGTTGAGCAGGAGCAGGAGCCGTCCCTGGGCAAGCGAGGCGCCGCGGTTGTTGGCCACCGAGTAGCCGCCGTTCTGCGAGAGGGTCGCGACGCGGAAGGGGAGGCCGTAGAGCTCGAACAGCTGCCCGGCCGCGCTTTCCAGCGCCGGCGCCAGCTCCGGTGAGTCGAGGACGTAGATCAGGTCGGCCTCGCGCATCTCCGGGTCGTGGACGAACTGCGCCAGCTGGTGCTCGAGGAAGTCGATCCGGCCGTAGAGGGGGACGACGATCGAGACGGCCGGCGCTTCCGGCGGCTCGCCGTACTGCCGGACCTGCTCGATCTGGGCCGCGGCCTCGAGCCGCTCCTGGATCAGGCCGATCGCGGGAACCACGTGGTCCATCAGGCCTGTGTCCCAGCGGCGCTCCTTGTGCAGGTCGGAGAGGATCGCCGAGCGGGCCGCGAGCAGGTCGCGGCTGACCTGGGGACCGGGAACCTCCCGCTTGACCCCGAGCGCGTTCTCCATCTCCAGCAGCCAGCCGGTGGAGAGCAGGCTGGGGGCGCGGGTCTCGCAGTAGCCGAGGAAGCCGGTGCCGTCGGCGCCGGTCCGGGTCGGCTGTTCGTAGAAGGAGTCGACGTCGGGTCGCGGGTCGCGGTAGATCCGCGGCAGCAGCTCGACCCGCGAGCCCTCGGGGCTGATCGCGGTCAGCCGCACCGGCTCCGCCTGTCCGTCCCGGGCCCAGCCGCGCAGGTAGAAGCCGGTCTCGGAGAGGGCCAGTACCGAGTCGAAGTGCAATCCCTGCGGCTCGTCGCGGTCGACGACCGAGAGCGGATGGGGTTCCCGCAGACCTTCGCGCGCCAGCGCCCGGCTGGCGCTGAGGCCGACCGCATCCCTGCTCGCCGGCTCGGAGGCGGCGACCTCCTCGAGCAGCTCCGTCGCCGCCTCGCGATCCTCGCGCCCGAGCGGGGCGAGGCGTTCGCGCAGGAAGCTCCGCAGGTCGACGCAGGTCGCGCGCAGCGCCTCCGGTGCCGGGCGGTCGAGCTTCGCCACGAGCAGGTGACCCGGTGCTCCCAGCCCGTTCTCGAAGCGGCAGCGCGCCAGATCGGCGATTGCGGCTTCGTCCAGATCGACATCGGGCTCCGGCTCCGCCTCCTCGGTCTCGAGGTGGACGGCGACGACGTCGGCGGCCAGCAGCGTCGCCAATCGCGGCGCGCCCTCGCTCGCCTCCACGCGCTCCCTCGCCTCGACTTCGGTCTCAGGCATACCTCACGTCCTCGATCTCGGTCGCCGGCGCGGGCGGCTTGACCAGCTCATCGTCGCTGCCCTTGGTCGCCAGCAGCTCCTTGTACTGCCGCGTCAGCGAGCGCACGTGCTCGTCCATCGCGTAGGGGGGCCGGATCCGCCGCTGCAGTTCGTCCCAGAGCTTGCGGCTGGAGACGGCGCCGGCGATCGTCTCGGCGAGGCTGGCGGGGTCCGCCGCCTTGAAGTGGAGGCCGGAGACGCCGTCGTGGACTTTCTCCGCCATGCCGCCGATGTCGCTGGCGATCACCGGCCGCCGGTGCTGGGCCGCCTCCTGGATCACCAGCGGCGAGTTCTCCCACCAGACCGAGGGGACGACGACCCAGTCGGCGTCGGCCATGATCGCCGGCAGGTCGTCGTGGTTGAACTCGCCTTCGAAGTCGACCGTCGGCTTCGTCGCCTCCAGCAGCGCGGCGAATTCCTCGCGGAACTCGTCCGGCTGCAGCTCGAGGTTGGCCCCGTAGACCGCGAGGTGGACGTCGACGCCGTCGTCCTGCAGCCGTTTCATCGCTTTGAGGAGGACGTTGACGCCCTTGAAGTAGCTGAGCTGGCCGATGAAGACGAGGCGGTTGCGCTGGCGCCGGTCCCGGGTCGGCGCCGCCGTCACCGGCAGCCGCCCGTACTCCTCGGAGACGACCTTCTCCGGCGGCAGGCCCCAGTCGACGAAGCGGTCGCGGAGGAACTCGCTGGGAGCGAGAAAGCGGTCGACGACCGACATCTGCGACTGGATGAAGCGCTTGCGCATGAAGAAGGCCTGGGGGCTCACCTCCGGGAAGCACTCGTGGCAGCGCCGCGGGGACTCCTCCCGGCACGGCTTCTCCGTCGTCGTGCGGACGAGCTGGCCGTTGCGGTGGCAGATCGGCAGGAACTCGTGCAGCGTGTAGAGGATCGGAACGTCCTCCCCGAGCGTGCGCCGGATCTCGCGCAGCATGTCGTAGCCGAAGAAGAGGGTGTGCTGGAGGTGGACGACGTCCGGTTCGGTGGCGAGGAGGAACTCGCGCAGGTACTTGATCAACGCCGCCTTGCCGCGGGGCGTGCCGTTGAGCCAGTCGTACTCGAGCGTGTCGGTGTAGAAGAAGTACTGGTTGGGGTCCTCGTTGACGCCGGTCAGCAGGGTTCCCTCGTGGTAGCGGCTGCTGATCGAGACCGGCGGCCCGGTGCGGGCGAGGAAGAACGGTTCGAACTCGCCGCCGTCGCGGACCGCCCGGTAGAGCTCGTAGGCGTAGGCCTCCGCTCCCCCCGGCCGAATCGTCGGGTGGTTATGGGAGACGTAGAGGATCTTGGGTTTGCCAGTCAGGGCGATGTCTCGCTAGCTCGAGCCGCGCCGAC
This sequence comes from Solirubrobacterales bacterium, assembly GCA_035273795.1. Lineage (GTDB taxonomy): Bacteria > Actinomycetota > Thermoleophilia > Solirubrobacterales > 70-9 > VAYN01. Next base: position 29,360 of record DATEOT010000067.1, read on the forward strand.
GTCGGGACCCGGGAGGCCGAGACGCTGGAGCCGGTTCGTCAGTTTTTCCGCTGCCTCGCCGCCGAGGGCTTGACTGGTGGAGCCCGGCGCCGAATCTCCATCTCGTGGAGACCGGCTGAGTCTAGAGCGGGAAAGCCCTGCTGTCACCTGGAATATGTCGCAAAGATCCCTGCGTTGCGCGACCTTCGCGGTCCAGCCCGCGAGCGAGCGCTCGAGGCCGGGATCCGGGGCGGCGGACGAATCCGCGTGGGGGAGGACCAGGAACGTCGGCCGCTCGGCGCCGTTTTCCAGCCGCCGCCGCAGGGCGAAGAGACCGGGGACCTCGATCGAGTCGACGCTGCGGGCAGGGGTCGAGATGCCCTCGCCGTCGATCCCGACCGCGTAGACGACCGCGTCCTCGGGGAGGAGGGAGTCGAGGACCTTGCGGATTTGCGCCCCGGAGCCCGGCTCCTCCTCGCTTGCGCTCGCGGGGGTCCGGGCCAGGTCGTAGAGGACGCAGGTCTCGGGGTCCTCGACGACGACGTGGCAGTGGGTCGCCAGCCAGCCCGCCAGGCCCTGGTAGTGGTCTAGCCACCAGAGCCCCGTGGCGGGAAGGCAGAAGAATTCGGCCCCGGATCTGCGCGCCTCTTCGAGCTGGGAGATCGCTTCCTCGGAGGTGCGGGGGTAGTAGCCGGCGTAGCGGCCCTCGGAATCGCCCGGGAAGTGCCGGCCCTCCCTGCCCTCGATCTCGGCCAGCCGGGGGTCGCCCTTGCTGGCGACGGCGATGGTCGCTTCCGCCTCCGTGGCGTCCTGCAGCACCGCTTCGAGGCGGCGGCAGAGCTCGTCGTACTCCTCCGGACCGATGGCCCCGATCATACTTGCGCCCATGGCCGCTCCCGTTCCGGGCGACGCCCGGTACCTCGTCGTCAACGCCGACGATCTCGGGCTCTCCGACGCCGTCAACGCGGGGATCTTCCAGGCGCACGCCGACGGCATCGTCACCAGTGCCAGCCTGATGGTGCGGCAGGGGGCGGCCGCGGCGGCGGCCGAGGAAGCCGCCGCGCACCCGGAGCTGGCGATAGGCCTCCATCTCGACCTCGGCCAGTGGGATTACGAAAGCGGGGAATGGGTCCAGACCTACCTGCGCTGCGACACCGATGACCGGGACGCGGTCGAGGCGGAGTGCCATGCCCAGCTCGAGCGCTTCCGCGCCCTGCTCGGCCGCGACCCGACCCACCTCGACTCCCACCAGCACGTGCACGAAGCCGAGCCGGTCGCCGGCGTGGCCGAGGAGATCGCGGCCGAGCTGGGGGTGCCGCTGCGCAACCGCGCGGTCCGCTACGAGGGGGGCTTCTACGGCCAGAGCGGCAAGGGGGAGCCGTTCCCGGAGGGGATCACCCCGGAGCGGCTCGCGGAGCTGATCGAGGAACTGCCGCCGGGCTGGACCGAGATCGGCTGCCACCCCGCCGCCGGCCCCGTCCCGACCTCCTCCTACGACGCCGAGCGGCAAATCGAGCTGGAGACGCTTCGCGCTCCCGGTGTGAAGAACCTGCTCAATGTGACAGGTGTCCGACTGTGCAACTTCGCACAGGCAAATCCCTGCTAGGGAGCTACTTTTGGAGCATGATCCGTACCGCTCCACCCGCACCCTTCAAGACCGCCCTGCTGACCGCCGTGATCGCCGGGGTCGTGGCCCTGCTGGTCACCACCGGCGCCGGTTTCTAACGCCGGTTCAGCACCATCGCGCAGTAGCCGTCGGCGATCTCCGCTGCCGATAGCCGCCCGCCCGGCCGTACCCACTGCGGCGTGTAGTTGACCATCCCCAGCAGGGCAAGCAGCGAGAGCCGGCGGTCGGCGAAGCTCATCGAGCCGTCGGCCTGGCCGCGCTCGAGCACTTCGTCGAGGATCTGCTCGAAGGCTCGGCGCTGGGAGCGGACGCGGCGCCAGCGCTGCTGGCCCTCGATCGCCTGGCGCTCCTGGGTGAAGACGAGCATATGGTTGCGGTGCTCGACCACGTGGGCGACCCAGGCGCCCACCAGCTCGTGGAGCTGCTCGACCGGCGGCGCCCCCTTGGCGACGATCTGCCGCGCCCGCTCCAGCAGCGGTTCCAGCAGCTCGTCGCAGATCGCGATCAGGAGGTCGTCCTTGCCCTCGATGTAGTGGTAGAGGCCGCCGGCGGCGAGGCCGGTCGCCGCGGTCAGCTCGCTCATCGAGGTCCCGTCGTAGCCGCGCTCGGCGAAGAGCTTCGCCGCGGTCGCCACCACTTCGCGGCGGCGGGCGTCGTAGCGGGCGCGCAGCGCCGGGCGGGTCGGGGGAGAGGGAACCGGCATCGGGCCGAGGGTAGCGAATACCGAACGGTGATTCGGTATTGTGCGGGACATGGACTTCGAACTGGGCGACGAGCATCGCCTGATCCAGCGCACCGTCCGCGACTTCGCCGTCGGGGAGGTGGCGCCGGTCGCCGAGGAGCTCGACCGCGAGAAGCGCTTCCCCTATGAGATCGTCGCCAAGCTCGCCGGCCTCGGCCTGATGGGGATCCCCTTCCCGCAGGAGTACGGCGGCGGCGGGGGGGATTCGCTGGCCTATGCGCTCGCGGTCGAGGAGCTGACCCGGGTCGACTCCTCGGTCGCGATCACCCTCTGCGCCCACACCTCGCTCGGCACGCAGCCGATCTACCTCTTCGGCTCCGACGCCCAGAAAGCGGAGTGGCTGCCGCGGCTCACCTCGGGCGAGATCCTCGGCGCCTTCGGCCTGACCGAGCCCGAGGCCGGCTCCGACGCCGGCAACGTCCGCACCAAGGCGCGCCTGGACGGTGGCGAATGGGTGATCGACGGCGCGAAGCAGTTCATCACCAACGCCGGCACCGATATCTCCGGTGTCGTCTGCATCACCGCCCGCACCGGCGACGAGGAGGTCTCGAACCTGATCGTCGCCAACGGCACCCCCGGCTACGAGCAGGGTGAGCCGTACCGGAAGATGGGCTGGAACGCCTCCGACACCCGGCCCCTGACCTTCACCGAGTGCCGCGTCCCCGAGGAGAACCTGCTCGGCCCGCGCGGGATGGGCTTCCGCCAGTTCCTCCAGGTGCTCGACATCGGCCGCATCGGCGTCGCCGCGATGGGCGTCGGCCTCGCCCAGGGCGCGCTCGACGAGGCGCTCGCCTACGCCAAGGAGCGCCAGGCCTTCGGCCAGGCGATCTCCCGCTTCCAGTCGATCCAGGCCAAGCTGGCCGACATGGCGACCGAGATCGAGGCGACCCGCCTACTCGTCTACAAAGCGGCCCGCCTCAAGGACCGTGGCGAAAACTTCAGCCTCACCGCCGCCCAGGCGAAGCTGAAGAGCGGCCGCCTCGCCGTCCGCTGCTGCGAGGAGGCGGTGCAGATCCACGGCGGCTACGGCTACATCGAGGAGTACCCGGTCTGCCGCTTCTACCGCGACGCCAAGATCCTCACGATCGGCGAGGGCACCGACGAGATCCAGCAGATGGTGATCGCCCGAGCCCTCGGGGCCTAGGCGGTGACCTGGTGATCCCGAGCTCCGTCCGCATCCGCGAGGTCGGCCCGCGCGACGGCTTCCAGAACGAGCCGGAGACGATCGCCACCGCCGACAAGGTGCGGCTGGTCGAGATGCTGGCCGTCACCGGGCTGCGGCGGCTGGAGGTGACGAGCTTCGTCCGCGCCGACGTGGTGCCGCAGCTGGCCGACGGGCGCGAGGTGCTGGAGCGGGCGCGGATTCCGGAGGAGGTCTCGGTCTCGGTCCTGGTCCCGAACATGCGGGGACTGGAAGCGGCGCTCGAGGTGCGCGAGAAGATCGACGAGGTCAACGTCTTCCTCTCCGCCTCGGAGACCCACAACCGCCGCAACGTCAACCGCTCGGTCGAGGAGTCGCTGCAGGGGGTCGAACACGTGCTGGCGCGGGCGACCGAGGAGGGGTTGCGCTGCGAGGGCGTGATCAGCACCAGCTTCGGCTGTCCCTACGAGGGCTACGTGCCGATCGAGCGGGTCTTCGAGATCGCCAAGCGGCTCTCGGTCGCGGGCGCAGTCGAGATCGGCTTCGGCGACACCACCGGGATGGCGAATCCGGCGCAGGTCGGCGAGTTCTTCCGCCGCGCCGCCGAGGAGGTGGGGGAGGTCGAACGCACCGCCCACTTCCACGACACCCGCGGCCAGGCGCTGGCCAACGTATTGGCGGCGCTGGAGGTCGGAGTCGATTCCTTCGAGTCGAGCTTTGGTCAGCTCGGCGGCTGCCCGGTCCCGCGCGGCGCGACCGGCAACGTCGCCAGCGAGGACCTGGTCTCGATGCTGCACGAGATGGGGATCGAGACCGGCATCGACCTCAACGCGCTGCTCGATGCGGCCCGGGCGGCGCAGGATGCGCTCGGCCGCCCGCTCGCCTCCCACACCCTGATCGCCGGCCCGGTCGAGTGGCACCCCGAGCACGATCCCTTCAAGGAGCACCCGCCGCGATGAGCACGACGGTCGAGAGTGCCCGCGAGAAGCATCTGGCGCTGATCGCCGAGCTGGAGGCCGAGCTGGAGCGGGTGCGTGGCGGCGGCGGGCCGAAGGCGGTCGAGCGCCACCGCGGCCGCGGCAAGCTCACCGCCCGCGAACGGGTCGAGCGGCTCTGCGACCCCGGCGCGCCGTTCCTCGAGCTCTCGGCGCTTGCCGCGCACGGGATGTACGACGACGCGGCGCCCGGCGCGGGCGTGGTCGGAGGCGTCGGCACGGTCAGCGGCCGCCAGTGCGTCGTCGTCGCCAACGACGCCACCGTCAAAGGCGGCACCTACTACCCGGTGACGGTGAAGAAGCACCTGCGGGCGCAGGAGGTGGCGCTGCAGAACCGGCTCCCCTGCATCTACCTGGTCGACTCCGGCGGCGCCTACCTGCCGCTGCAGGACGAAGTCTTCCCCGACCGCGAGCACTTCGGCCGCATCTTCTTCAACCAGGCGAACATGTCGGCACAGGGGATCCCCCAGCTCGCTGCGGTGATGGGCTCCTGCACCGCCGGCGGCGCCTACGTGCCGGCGATGAGCGACGAGACCGTGATCGTCCGCAACCAGGGGACGATCTTCCTCGGCGGGCCGCCGCTGGTGAAGGCGGCGACCGGGGAGGAGGTGACGGCCGAGGAGCTCGGCGGCGGCGACGTCCACGCCCGCAAGTCCGGCGTCGCCGACCACCTCGCCGCCGACGACGCCGAGGCGCTGGAGATCCTGCGCGAAATCGTCGCGACGCTGCCGCCGAGGCCGGCGCCGCCCTGGGAGCGGCTCGAGCCGCGGCCCCCGGCCGGCGACCCCGAGGAGATCCTCGACGTCGTCCCGATCGGCTCCCGCGCCCCGTGGGACATCCGCGAGGTGATGCGCCGCGTCTGCGACGGCGGCGAGCTGCTCGAGTTCAAGGAGAAGTACGGGAAGACCCTGGTCTGCGCCTTCGCCCGCATCGAGGGCCACCCGGTCGGGATCGTCGCCAACAACGGCATCCTCTTCTCCGAGAGCGCGCTCAAGGGTGCCCACTTCGTCGAGCTCTGCGACCAGCGCCGGATCCCGCTCGTCTTCCTCCAGAACGTCAACGGCTTCATGGTCGGCTCCAAGTACGAGGCCGGCGGGATCGCCAAGGACGGGGCGAAGATGGTCGCCGCCGTCTCCACCGCCCGGGTGCCGAAGCTGACCGTGATCGTCGGCGGCTCCTTCGGCGCCGGCAACTACGGGATGTGCGGCCGCGCCTACTCGCCGCGCTTCCTCTTCATGTGGCCGAACGCCCGCATCTCGGTGATGGGCGGAGACATGGCCGCGGCGGTGATGAAGGAGGTCGGCCAGCCCGAGCTCGCCGCCGAGCTCGCCGAGCAGTACGAGCGCCAGGGCCGCCCCTTCTACTCGACCGCCCGCCTCTGGGACGACGGCGTGATCGACCCTCGCGACACCCGCCGCGTCCTCGCCCTCGCCCTCGACGCCTGCGCCAACGCCCCGCTGGCCGAGCCGTCGGCGCCCGTTTACCGGATGTAGTCACCCCGGGAGGCGGTTTCCCTTTTTCCCGCGCAGGGGGTACATGGACGTTGCCCTGAGCGGGATCCCTGCTGTTCCATCAGTCAGCTTGTCGGGGCTCTCCCCTTTCGGGATTACTCGACCCGAGCCGCGTTGTCTCGTCCCCTGATTCGCGCGGACCTCGGGAATACACCAGCTAGTAGGAGGAACACAGATGGAGTCAGCAACGCCCCGTGCCGACGGCGCGAGGGCGGTCAGCGACCGCTCGGCCGGCCGCAGCGCGGTACGACGTCACTCGACGACTACCAGACAGGCCTTCAGGACGACCGAGTTTTGGGCAATGGTGTGGTGGTGATCGTCGGTCGCCGTCGGCTACATGGTCAGCCGCGGCCTCGCGAAGTCCGGCTTGCGCGAGCCCTTCGACGAAGACCGCGACGACCGCCACTAAGCAAGGCAGCTAGGGGCCGCGGCGGCATCGGCGCGATACTTGCGCCGATGTCGTTCGGCTCCCGCCTTCCGATCCTCTGCTCCCTCGTCCTCGTCCTGCTCGCCGGGTGCGGGGATGGCGCCGAGAAAACCGCGAGACCGCAAACGAAGCCGAATAGCGACGTCTCTCGCGGTCTCGAGGGAGATCGCGCCTCCGAGGAGGTCGCGCCGTCTCATTGCCCGCAAGGTGTGCCTGAATGTCGCACGACCGAAGGCCGGATCGTCTACGTCGAGCGGGTCGATCCCGACGGCGACGGGGACGCCCACTTCGTGATCGCCGATTCGCAGAGCATCACCCTTCCGGGCCTGACCGCGATCGACGTCCGCAAGGGCCTGCGCCCACACCCGCTGCCGGGGCCCGGAGATCTGATCAGCGCCGCCGGTCCGGTCCAAACCGGCTCCTACGGCCAGTCCCAGATCCACGCGCTGGAGCTGCACGTCGCGCGGTAGGGCTGCGAGACTCATCGCATGCCCCGCCGCTTCGCACAGGTCGACGTCTTCGGCAGTGACGGCGGCGCCGGCAACCCGGTCGCGGTCGTGCTCGATGCCGAGGGCATGGGCGACGAGGAGATGCAGCGGTTTGCCAACTGGACGAACCTCGCCGAGACCACCTTCGTGCTGCCGCCGGCCCGGCCAGGGGCGGACTACCGGGTGCGGATCTTCACCCCGGTGCTCGAGCTGCCGTTCGCCGGCCACCCGACGCTGGGCACCTGCCACGCCTGGTTGGAAGGTGGGGGAGAGCCCGCGGGTGGGGAGATCGTGCAGGAGTGCGGCGCGGGTTTGATTCGGATCCGGCGCGAGCAGGGCGGGCTGGCGTTCGCGGCGCCGCCCATGGTCCGCTCCGGCCCCGCCTCCGAGGAGGACGCGGCGAGGGTCGCCGCCGCGCTCAAGGTCGACCCGGATGAGATGCTCGCGGTCGAGTGGGTCGACAACGGGCCGGGCTGGATCGTCGGCCTGCTAGAGAGCGCCGAGCGGGTGCTGGAGCTGCGGCCCGACCGGCTCGATTTCGACCTCGGCGCCGTCGGCTTCCACCCGCCGGGATCGCCCGCCGCGATCGAGGTGCGCGCCTTCGCCCCGGTCAACGGGCTGGCGATGGAGGACCCGGTCACCGGCAGCCTGCAGGCCTCGGTGGCGCAGTGGCTGCTCGCCAAAGGACGGTTGCAGGCACCGTACGTCGCCAGCCAGGGCGGCGCGATCGGCCGCGGCGGCAAGGTATTCGTCTCGGAGGGCGACGGGGAGGTCTGGGTAGGCGGCCGAGCCGAAACCGTGATCGACGGCAAGGTGACCCTCTAGCGGGCCTAGCCGTGGACGCCCCTCTCGTGGACGACGGCGTGCCCCTTGCCGCGGGAGATCAGCCAGCGGTTGACGGGGAAGGCGACCGCCCCGGCGACGAGCAGCGCGAAGGTGAGCGCGCCCCAGAAGAGGAGGCTGTCGAGGCCCGCCTCCATCGCCCCGGGCACCAGCACCATGATCAGGTTGTCGACGATCTCCATCACCGCGATGCTGACCGTGTCGGCGGCGAGCGCGATCGGGACCACCGCCCCCAGCGCCAGGCCGGACCGCAGCAGCGGCAGGCTGGTGAGGCCGTAGCCGAAGAAGAAGGCGAGAGCGACGGCGAGGACGATCGTGCCGAGGTCCGAGAAGCCGAGCGCGGTGCCGATCACCATTCCCAGGACCTCGCCGATCGCGCAGCCGGTGAGGCAGTGGAGGGTGGCTGAGAAGGCGATGCTGTTGAGGCTCTGACTGTGCATGCCTTCAATCTATCATACCCCTAGGGGGTATCGAGAACAGCATAAGAAGAGCCGGCCCCGGAGGGCCGGCTCGAACTGCTTCGTCTGTGGCTCCCTAACCGATGTAGACGAGTGCGATCCCCATCGCGTCTTCCACCGCGTGGTGGCCTTCCGGGATGTTGTAGATCGAGTGCAGGCGGATCGTGTCGCCTTTGGTGATCGTCGCGACCGGGTTGCCGGTGCAGACGTTCATTCCGGAGACGTGTTTACGCCCGTCCAAGTGGGTCACGTAACCGGGGGCGCCGGTGGTCGCAACCGAGTTGCAGATCAGCGATTCGCCGGCGGATTTGTTGGTCACTTCGATATTGACGCCGTGGTCGTGGATATGACCCGCAGCGGCGATCACTTTGCCGCCGAAGGTTGATTTCCAGTCGTAGTGCGTGTCGCTGAGGCCGAAGCCAGGCGAGTAGTAGGAGTTGAGCGAGCACTGGGCGACGTCGAGCCAGACCGGGCGCAGCGCCGCACGGCTGGTGTGGTCGGTCCCCGTGGCGTACTTCCAGGTCATCCGGATTTTCACCGTTTTGCTGGTCGTCGCCCAGTTCATCAGGTCGAAGACCATGTTCCAGGTCTCGGTGCTGTTGACCTTGTAGCCGTAGGGCAGCGAAGTCAGGTCGATCGGGGTGCGCTCGTCGCCGGAGGCGAAGAACCGTTCGCCGAGCAGTCCCGGCCCTTTGCCGGCGCAGGTGACGTCGGCCTTGCCGCTCGACTGCGCTGCGAACATCGCGTGGTGGAGCATCGGCCCATCTGTGATGACCGCTTTGGTCCCGTTTTCGTAGACCAGCTCGGGGGTGACGCCGATGATGGTGCAGCCGGTGCACGGCTTTTTGATGTTGTTGACGATCTGGTTGGTGATCGCCCCCATGCCGGGGTGGTCGTGCGGATCTCCGTTGCCGGCGGGGATCGTGTACGGGCCGTAGTCGATCGTGGTGGTCGTGATGGTCGCGCTGGCGGTCGCCGGTAGGGCGAGGGCCGCGATCGCGCAGACGAGTACTGCCAAGCGTTTGATCGCTTGCATGAACTACCTCCCAGTCAAAGGTAATGAGCGCTCTCTCCCTGAGATTGCTCTTGAACGTTCGAGAGATATAGAGCATGACACCGAACGGTGTCAAATGAGAACCCCTGGTTCTACGTAGTTGACAGGTGACCTATAAGTCACCTATTGTCTTTCCATGGACGAGGTTTTCAAGGCGCTGGCGGACCCAACCCGCCGGGAGCTGCTCGATCGGCTCTTCGCGCGGGACGGGCAGACCCTGAGCGCCCTGGAAGAGGAGCTGCCGATGTCCCGCTTCGGCGTGATGAAGCACCTGAAGGTGCTCGAGGGGGCGGGGCTCGTGACCACGCAGAAGCGGGGCCGCGAGAAGCTGCACTTCCTCAACCCCGTTCCGATCAGGCTCATCCACGACCGCTGGGTGGGCAAGTACGCGCAGCCCTGGGCCTCGGCGCTCAGCGAGCTGAAGCAGGACATCGAGAACAGCGAGAACGAGGAGGACGAACGATGAGCGAGGAGCAGCCCTACACCGTGGTTGGCGGGCGCGGGACGATGACCGTGTTCGAGGTCTACGTCAAGACGACGCCGGAGCGCCTCTGGGAGGCGATCACCAGCGAGCAGATGCGCAAGCGCTACAGCTTCGGGGTCGGCACCGTCTCCGACTGGACCGAGGGCAGCGAGTACAAGGCCGCGGTCCCGGGGGTGGTCGAGATCGCCGGCGGCCGCAACCTCGAGGTCGACCCGCCGCGGCGGCTGGTGCAGAGCTTCACCGCGCTGTGGAGCGAGGACGTCCGGCGCGAAGGCGAGTCGCGGGTGACCTGGGAGATCGAGCCGGTCGGCGGCTCCTGCCGGCTGCGGGTGACGCACGACCAGCTCGGCGAGGACGCCAACGACGAACTCTACGGCGGCTGGCCGATGATCCTCTCCGGTCTGAAGACCCTGCTGGAGACCGGCGAGGACCTCGATACCCCGGGGTCGCTGCGCTACTCGGGCGCCGCCGGCTAGCCGAAAGTAGGTGTGGTTGAGCTTTGTCCCGCTATCCGGGCCGAAGCTCAACCACACCCGGCGATTTCGGGCGCCCCGGGCTGTGGTTGCGGCTGGGGCCGCGGCGGCGCCGGGTCGGGCGAGGGAGG
>DATEOT010000068.1:0-64052 GCA_035273795.1 Solirubrobacterales bacterium
GGTTGGTCTTGGCGGGTTTGGTCGGCGGGGCGCTGGTGGCGGCCGGGCCCGAGGCCGACGGGCCGGCGGCGAGCGAGGCGACCGAGCTTCCGCGCGGCGGGAGCGTGATCCTGCCGCGCAATCGCGTCGTGGCGTTCTACGGCGCCCCCCGCGATCCGGAGCTGGGCACGCTCGGGATCGGCTCGCCGGATCGAGTCGCGCGCCGGCTGGAGCGCCAGGCCTCGCAATACGCTCGCCCTGGCCGGCCCGTGCTGCCCGCCTTCGAGCTGATTTCGACGCTGGTGACGCAGGAACCCGGCGAAGACGGCAACCACGCGCTGCACGAGGAAGCCTCCACGGTTCGCCGCTACCTGCGGGCGGCCAGGGCCCACGAGATGCTCCTGATCCTCGACGTCCAGCCCGGCTACGCGTCGTTCCTCGACGAGGCACGCCGGCTGGAGCCGTTCCTGCGCCAGCCGGAGGTTTCGCTGGCGCTCGACCCGGAGTGGAGCATGGACCCGCCCCAGCTCCCCGGGCAGGAGATCGGCTCCACCGACGCGGAGACGATCAACTCGGTCTCCCGCTACCTGTCTGACCTCGTGCGCCGCCACGACCTGCCGCAGAAGCTGCTCGTGGTCCACCGCTTCACCGAAGAGATGGTCGAGTCCGAGGAGGAGCTCGAGCGCCACCCCGGCGTCGCCCTCGTGGTCAACGTGGACGGCTTCGGCGACCAACCCAACAAGATCGCCAAGTACGGGCAGCTTGCGCGCGAGCGCCGGTCGTCGTTCAACGGCTTCAAGCTCTTCTACGAAGAGGACGTCGACCTGATGGAGCCCGAGCAGGTGCTGCGGCTGCGCCCCCAGCCGGCTCTTGTCGTCTACGAGTAACGAAGCGAGCCTGAGCCCCTTTGGGGTCCGGGCGACGCCCCGGCCGCCGGTTAGTCGCCGAGCGTCACCTTGATCTTGGCTCCCGGCGGCAGGACCTTGCCGGGTTTCGGACGCTGCCCGACGACCTTGCCGGACCTCGCGGTGGCGTCGCCGAGCTTCTTGACTTTGCCGATCCTGCAGTTCGACCTGCGGGCAGTTTTCTTGCTTGCTTCGAGCTTCTTGCCCTTGAGCTTCGGCACCTTGCAGCCTTCGCTGGGGAGGGCGCCGATTGCGGTGGCGGCGGGCGGCGAGAGCGGAACGATCGCGGGAGGCGGCAGGAGGGTCGCTTCGATGTTGAGGCGTTCTTCGGTTCCGAAGAGGCCGGGCGAGAAGTCGAAGACGGCGCCGTTGGGCGGATTTTCCTGGTCGTAGTAGTAGAAGTCCGCCTCGAACCCCGTCTGGCCGAAGCGGCATTCGGCGTCTCCGTCGCTGGGTACGAAGAGGCCGAGGAAGTCGCCGGCCTGGACCGGGATCGCAATCGGGAAGGTGTTGCGCTGGCCGGGGACGAGCGGGCGGGGCCCGTCCTGGCCGACGACCTGGAAGGCCAGTCCTCCAAGTGGACGGTAGATCTTGAGGCCCATGACCTGACCGGGTTCGGCGCCGGCATCGGTGCTCCAGGAGCTGAGGACCCCCTCGGTCGGCATCGCGTAGCCGGCGCCCTCGGCGACCGAAGTCTGGACCACGTCTTCGTCCGAGCACGGCAGGAGCGTGTAGGGCGCCCGTACGGTCTGGCCGACGTTCACCTGCGCGCCGGCGGTGCTCGCTCCCATGGCCAGGCAGGTCAGGGTCGTCAGCAGTAACGCAAACCCGATTCGAACCTTCGACGTCATACATGCCTTCCATTGCAGGTTTGCGAGACAACCACCATAGCCCCGGGTCGCCGAACGCCTAAGCGAACGGCAAGTGGCAGGACCGGCGATTCGGGCTAGCTACCGTTTGAGAGGTGCTTCGACCCACGGACGTGCTGTCGCTGATTCCGGGCCTGCCGCAGGGGCGGGAGCCGCTCGCCGGGGAGGTGGATGGCTTCTTCGCCGCCGACTCGATGGTGCGCCGGCTGCACCGGGAGCGGGTGGTCCTCTTCTCCGGGGTCCGGGCGCTGCTGATGCAGGCGTGCGACCCACTCGCGGTGGTCGGCTTCCAGCGCCACTCGATCATCTTCGACGACCCTCAGACCCGCCTGCTGCGCACCGACGAGCGGATGTCCCGGATCTACTTCGGCACCGCGGAGGAAGCCGAGGAGACGGGCCGGGTCGTCCAGGCGATGCACCGCCGGGTGCGGGGGAAGACGCCGGCCAAATACGGCCCGATCCCGAAGGGCACGCCCTACGACGCCTCCGACCCGGAGCTGGGGCTCTGGGTCCTCGCCACCCTGGCGGACTCCGCGCTCGTCTACTACGAGCGGATCTTCGGCTCCCTCGCCCCGGAGGAGCGCGAGCGCTACTGGAGCGAATACCGCCAGGTCGGGGAGCTTCTCGGACTGCCAGCGGACTCGATGCCGGCCACGCACGGAGACCTGAAGGAGTACGTCGACGGCCGGCTCAACGACGGCAGCCTCTGGATCTCGGACGAGCGCCGCGAGGTGGCGGTGCGGATGATCCTCGAGCCGCCTTACTCCGGCGTGATGCGGGCGGCCGTCATGCCCGTCACCGAGACGATCAGGCTGATCTCGACCGGGCTCCTCCCCCCGGAGATCCGGCGCCTCTTCGGATTCTCGTGGGACCCCGGCCGCGAGGCGCTGCTGCGCTCGACCCTGCTCCAGCTGCGACTCGGCAGCCGCTTCTGGCTCGACGCCGTGCGGCTCCACCCGGCGGCGCGGGCGCCCGCCGGCGAGCGCTACGGCAGCCTGGCCGCATAGCTTGGCTGGGCGGAAAACCCATGGCGTTCTGCTTGACTTGCGCGAAGGATGGCGAGAGGGGAGGCGCAGTCTGAACGGGCGGGGCCCGAGCATGAAGCCCTGATCAGTTACCCGACCAAGGACAAAGGGTGGGCGACGCGCCTGCAATTTGATCTCAGGGAGCTGGGGGTCCGCAGCTCGCTTTACGACTTCGACTTCCTCCAGCCCGAGAACCTCCGCGACATCCTCAGTCAGCCACCGATTCCTCGAACGCTGATCGTCCTCTGGACGCCGGAGGCACGAGGTGACCGCAAAATCCAAATCGAGGTGGACAGCTTGGCGTCGGTGTCGCAGGAGCGCCCCGGCATCCCGATCCTTCCGATCTTCTTCGCGCCGGACCTGGCCCAGGAGGCACCTGAGCCGCTGCGGAAATATCAGAGCATCGTGCTCGACCCGTTGGTCTACGCGGCCGGGGTTGGAGAGGAGGCCCCCGAATCGGCGCGGGTGCAATGGAGGCAGGCCGTTCACCAGGTTGCCCAGGCGCTGCTGGTCCAGGCGCAGGAAAGAGTCTCGATCTCCTCATCTGTGATCGAGGAAGAGGAAGAGGAGGGGGTCGAGAGGGAGGAAGAGGAAGAAGAGGAGATCGAGGAGGAAGAAGAAGAGCCCTCCTCGGCGCCTGATCTGATTCGGCCTGCCGGCCGGACCCTGAGAGAGCTGAGGGTCTGGCTTGTCGACGGTGGTCAAGAGGGTTGGATGCTGGGCAAGGACCTGGCGGTGGTCAGGGCGGAACTTGGTCTTTCCCGCGAGGTTCGCGTGGCCACGCCAGCGGGAAAGGAGGTGAAGGCGGTGGTTCTGCGGCTTCCGGCAGAAGCCCCGTTCAATCGTCTCGAAGGCTTCGCCCTGCTCCGGTTCAAGTCCGACCTGGCGGTGGCCGCGCAACTTCCGATTGGGAGACCTGTACCAGCGCGGCCGATCGAGATCTGGGGAGAGTCTCTGGTTCATGCCAGGGCGACTGGCGAGATTGGAGCCGCGAATCCGGATGGCAGCCTCGACCTCACTCTCTCCTCACGGGGAGGGATCGAGGATGGCTCGGCCGTCTGGGACCCCGCTGCCAGCCGCCTCATCGGGATTGCCATGTACGCGGGGTTGAAACGTTGGCGCTTGTTGCCCGTCGAGACCCTCCGTGATCTCGCAGCCCGAGCCCAGCCGAGGGAGGCCGCGCCGCCGTCCGCGCGTATCCATGACGACGGCTGGACGACCGAGGATTGCCTCGACTACACCCTCTACGCAACGGCGATCAGCGAATTCATTCGCCATCCCGACACCAAGGCGCCGCTGGTGATCGGGATCCAAGGCCCCTGGGGGCAGGGGAAGACCAGCCTGATGAGGCTCGCCCAGGACCGTCTCGATCCCGGCCATCCCGATTTGGAGAAGCGCCGGAAGCAGGTCGAGGCAGCGTCCGAGGGCTCGAGTGAGCTGACCTTCGGCGATCTGCGCGATTCGCTTGACGGAGACGTCGATCTCGAGGATCCGCAGCCCGCCGGCGCCCGGACCGTCTGGTTCAACCCCTGGAAGTACCAAAGCAGCGAGGCGCTCTGGGCGGGGCTCGCCAACGCGATCCTCAGCCAGCTGCCGGCCCGGCTGTCCAGGCGCAAGCAGGAGCTGTTCTGGCTGCAACTGCAGGCGCGGAGGATCGACGTCGGCGCGGTGCGCCGTGATATCCACCGCCTCGTCTTCGACCGTCTCCTGCCGTGGCTCGTCGCCTCGGTTTTCGTCGGCCTCGTCGTCGCGGCCGTGTGCGTCGCGATCGGAGCCGCCGCCGCTCTCACCGCTCTCAGCAGCGTTGCGGTCACCCTGGGAGGAACGGCGATCTCCTGGCTGGTTGCCCACCGCAAGGCGATGAACAGCAAGCTGGAGGGCAATTACCTCCGCTATGTGAGCCAGCCCGACTACTCCGGCAAGCTCGGGTACTTCCACTACGTCGAGGAGGACATGCGGCGCGCGCTCGACCTGCTCGCCCCCGCCGACGAACCGACCGTGATCTTCATCGACGACCTCGATCGCTGCGGCGCGACCCGGATCGGGGAGGTGCTGGAGGCGATCAACCTCTTCCTCTCCGGCGAGTACCCGAACTGCTTCTTCGTCCTCGGGATCGACGCGCAGGTCGTCGCCTCGGCGATGGAGACCGTCCATCGCGCCGCGATCGGCGAGGGCGAGGGCGAGTCGGACGACGCCAAAGGCCATCTCGGCTGGCGCTTTCTGGAGAAGTTCATCCAGCTTTCGTTCGTGATGCCGCGGATCAGCGACGAACAGCGGGCGGCGTACCTGGCGACCCTGCTGGGGGTGAAGCCGGACTGGGGGGAGGGCTTGGGCTCGCCGGCCGAGGGGGTTTCCGCCTTGGCTGCGGAGGTCCTGCAGCAGGTCATCACCCAGGACCTCGATCCTGCCCAGGCCAGCAACGAGCTGGGCGAGATGCGGGCGGCGGCGCCCGCAAGCGAGTCGAAGGTAGTGAGGCAGGTCGCCGAGGCGGTTATCGCGCAGGGGGCGAAGGATTTCCGCGACACCGATCCGGAGACGATCAAGGCCCTGGAGGATCAGCTCCCTCACCTGTCCGACAACCCGCGCACGATCAAGCGCGCCGTCAACCTCTATCGCTTCTACCACTTCATCTCGTGGGCGCGTGATGCTTCCGCCCCCGATCTGGAGAGCGCCGACACCGAGCTGATCGCCGACTGGACGGTGATCGCGGCGCGCTGGCCCCAGGCGGTGCATTGGCTGCAGGTCAACGGACGTGGCGTGGAGGACCCCCAGGCGGAGCTCCTGCGAGCCCTGGAGGGATACGAGCCGGAGCTGGTCAGGTTCCTCGAGCAGAAGTCCGATCTCGATCTCAAGCAGGCGATGTCCTGCGGCCTCTGGTGAGGCACGATTCATCGCGCGCGATGTGGCTTCAACGCACGATCCGATTGCCGGCGAAGCCGCGCGGCTTCCACCTTGTCACCGGCGAGGTGCTCGAGGCGCTGCCGGAGCTGCGGCAGGTCTCGGTCGGGCTGCTCCACCTGCTGATCCAGCACACCTCGGCCTCGCTGGCGCTGAACGAGAACGCCGCGCCGGAAGTGCGGCGGGATTTCGAGAGCTGGTTCAACCAGGCGGTGCCGGAAGGCGCGTCGTACTGGACGCACACGCTGGAGGGTCCCGACGACATGCCGGCCCACATCAAGGCCGCGCTGCTGGGCCCTTCGCTGATGCTGCCGGTGAGCGACGGCCGCCTCGCGCTCGGGACTTGGCAGGGCATCTACCTCTGCGAGCACCGCGACCACGGCGGCTCCCGCTCGCTGGTGGCCACCGTCTGGGGCGAGGCCGACCGCCATTAGTGTGACTCCATGCGAGTCATCGTCTTCGGCGGGACGCGGTTCGTCGGCTTGTCTCTCGTGGAGCAGCTGGTCGATCAGGGTCACGCGGTCGCCGTGGTTCACCGGGGACAGCACGAGCCCGAGCGCCTGCCGGCTGTCGAGCACATCCACGCCGAGCGATCGTCACTTGGCGACCACCGCCAGGAGCTCCTGCGGTTCAAGCCCGACGCTGCCGTCGACATGGCGGCAATGACTGCCGCCGACGTGCGGGCGGTCGCTGGCGTCCTCGACGCTTCGATCCCGTTCGTCGCGGCCTCGAGCGCCGACGTCTACCGGGCCTGTGCCGCCGTCTACGAAGGCAGGGTCACCGACCCGGTGCCGCTGGCCGAGGATGCCGCACTTAGGGAGGTCCCACCTCCGGATCGCAACGTCGTCCCGCCCGGCTGGGACTACGACGCTGGGAGCTACGAGAAGCTCGACGTCGAGCAGATCTACCTCGACCGCGGCGCCACCGTCTGCCGTCTGCCGGTGGTCTACGGCGAGGGGACTACAAGCGCCGCGAGGAGTTCGTCCTGCGCCGGGTACGGGCGGGGCGCGAGCGGATCCCCGTCGGCCCCGGGAGCTTCCTCTGGTCGCGGGGGTACGCCTCCGAGCTCGCCCGCGGCATCCGGCTCGCCCTCGAAAGCGGTATTGGCGGAGAGGTCTTCAACCTGGCCGAGCCGGCCTGCGCGCCGGTGCGGCTCTGGGTCGAGCAGATCCTGGCGGCGGCGGGCCATACGGCGGAGCTGGTGCGCGTGCCTGACGAGCACCTGCCCGACGACCTACTGCTCACGAGTGAGATCTCGCAGCCATGGACGGTCGACTCGACCAGGGCCCGGGAGCGGCTGGGGTGGATCCACGCGCCGTGGCGCGAGTGCGTGGAACGGTCGGTTCGCTGGCATCTCCGGCGGGCGCCAGCGGCTGCTGAAGTCGATCCCGATTTCAGCGCCGACGACGCGGCGCTGGCGCATGCTTGAGGGCGTCAGGTAAGGCGCCGGCCGTGCCCGCCGCGCTCCCGCATCTTCCGCACCGCGTAGACAAGCGCGACCGCGCAGACGACTGAGAAGAGGAAGCCGGCGCCCTCCTTCTCGTCGAAGACGTAGTAGGCGATCAGTCCCGCGACCAAGGAGGCGGCGATGCCGAGGGCGATCGTCTGCAGCATGCTCATCGGGTCACGGCCCGGGAGCAGCAGGCGACCGAGGGCGCCGACGATCAGGCCCGTCAGGAGCAGGCCGATGATGTAGAGGATCACGTCCATGGCGCAGGTATTCCCGCCAAGTGGGTAGAGGAAACTCGTGGCCAGCGCGATCGGCACCGGGGAGTTGCTGAAGGACCGCTACCGCCTCGAGCGCACGCTCGGGCGCGGCGGCATGGCCGCGGTCTGGCTCGGGCACGACGAGGTGCTCGAGCGGCCGGTGGCGGTGAAGGTGCTCTCCGACACGATCGCCTCCGACCCCGGCTTCGTCGCCCGCTTCCGGCGCGAGGCGCAGACGGCGGCGGGGCTCTCCCACCCCAACCTGGTCGGCGTCTACGACTTCTCCGAAGAGGGCGAGCGGCCCTACCTGGTGATGCAGTTCGTCCCGGGCGAGAGCCTGGCGGCGCGGCTGGAGCGGGGGCAGGCGATCGACCGCGACAAGCTGGCGCGGGAACTGCTGGACGCCGTCGCCCACATCCACGAGGTCGGGATCCTCCACCGCGACATCAAGCCGGGCAACATCGTCATCGAACCCGACGGCACCGCGAAGCTGATCGACTTCGGGATCGCGCTGCCGCGCGACGCGACGGCGCTGACCAGCACCGGGCTCGTCCTCGGCACCGAGCGCTACGCGGCGCCCGAGGTGATGGAGGGCGAGCCGGCGACCGAGCGCTCCGACCTCTATTCGTGCGGGCTGGTCCTGCAGTCGTGCGAGGGCGAGTGCTCGCGGACGCTGCGCTTCCTGATCGGCGAGATGACGAGCAAGGACCCGCGCGACCGCCCCCTCTCCGCCCGGCATGCCCTCGACCGGCTCGAACGGCCCGCCGTCGAAGTCGACCAGCCGACCGAGGTCCTGCGCGCGCCGCCGCCGCCTCCAGCGGCTCCGCCTCCTCCTGAGCGAACCGGCCGGGGCGGCTCGGGCGGCAGCCGCAAAGCGGCGATCCTCGCGGGGCTCGGTCTGCTCGCCGTCCTGGCGGTCGTCGCCGTGGCGGCCCTGGCCGGTGGCGGCGACGATCCGGGAAGCGGCGACGGCAAGCAGGCCGCGAAAGCGCAGAAAGCGCAGAAGGACCGGGCCGAGCCCGAGAAAGCCGCGGTCAGCGCCCCGGCCGACTCCGAACCCGAACCGAAGCCGGAACCCGAGCCGGAACCGGAACCTGAACCCGAACCCGAACCCGAACCGGAGCCTGAAGGGGACGACCCCGCCACGGGGGCGGCGCTGAACGAAGAAGGGTTCGCCCTGATGCAGGCCGGCGAATACGAAGCCGCGGTGCCGGTCCTCGAACAGGCGGTCGCCGCCTTCCCGGAAGGCAGCGAAGACGTCAACTACGCCTACGCCCTCTTCAACCTCGGCAGCGCTCTGCGCCAGAGCGGGCGTCCCGACGAGGCGATCCCGATTCTCGAACGCCGCCTGGAAATCCCCAACCAGGAAGGCGAGGTTCGCGAAGAGCTGGAAGCGGCCTACTCCGAAGCCGAGCTGGGCGGCGCGGGCGACGGCTGAGCGCGTCCGACCGCTTTCGCGATCCGCTCCACCGCCTCTTCGACCAGCGCCGGGGAGGTGCCGAGGTTGAGGCGGGCAAAGCCCGCCCCCTGCGGCCCGAACTGCGGTCCCGGGCTCAGCGCCAGCCGCCCGCGTTCGAGGATCGGCTGCGAGGGGTCCGGCCCGAGGTCCAGGTGGCGGAAGTCGAGCCAGGCGAGGTAGCTCGCTTCCGGTTCCCGGTAGACGACCTCGGGGAGCCGCTCGCCCAGCAGGTCCGTCAGCAGCCTCCGGTTGTAGTCGACCACGGCGAGAACGTCATCCAGCCAGGGACCGCCGCCCCGGAAGGCGGCGACCGAGCCCAGGGCGCCAAAGTGGCCGCAGTGGGTGGCGCCGGCCGGCAGCCGCTCGACCACGGCGGCCGCCTCCGGCGAGGCGGTGACGATCTCCGCGCAGCCGAGGCCGGCGAGGTTGAACGCCTTCGACGCCGACCAGAAGGCGATCCCCCTTGCGGCCGCATCCGAAACCGTGAGGAAGGGAACGTGCGCGGCTCCCGGCAGGGTCAGCGGCGCGTGGATCTCGTCGGCCAGCACCCAGGCGCCGTGTTGCGCCGCCGCCGCGGCGACCGCGGCCAGTTGCTCCCGGCTCGGGACGGTGCCGGCCGGGTTGTGGGGGCTGCAGAGGATCAGCGCCACCGCGCCGCCGGCAAGCTCCCGCTCGATCGCCTCGAGGTCGAGCTCGTCGTCGACCAAGGGGGCTTCCGCCAGCTCGCAACCGGCCTCCTCGATCGCCGCGAAGAAGGGGTGGTAGACGGGCGTGTTGACGACGACGCGGTCGCCCGGCTCCGCGATCGCCCCGAGGACCGCGGCGATCGCGCCGAGCACGTCGGGGCTGGGGGAGACCCGGGCGGGATCGAGCTCCCAGCCATGGCGGGTCGCCGCGAACTCGGCGAAGGCGACGCCCAGCTTCGACGGGTCGGCGTAGCCGCAGTCGCCGGCGTCGATCGCGTCCTGCAGCACCCGGGTCACCGGCGGCGCCAGTGGAAAGTCCATCTCCGCGATCCAGGCCGGCAGGACGTCGGGCGGGTAACGGCTCCACTTGGCGCTGCGGCGGCGGCGCAGATCCCCTGGCGAGAGGTCGGTCAGCGTGGGGGAGAGCGCCAAGCGCCGGAGTATGGCGACCGGGGTCTTCGCGGCTGATCTGCCCTATGCCGCAGAGGAGATGTATGCGAACATATGTTCGTGTTCGCGATCACGAGAGACCGCCCCCTTGAACCGGGTCCTCGGCCGCGGCGCAGTTCCGACTCGCGCCCACCTCTATGGACGCGGGGGCGGGAGGCGCATTCGCTTCCCTGATGCCGCGCCGCGAGGAACCCCAGATCGGCCTTAGCAGGGCAATTCGGCAGATTCGCACGGATCTCCAGCTCAGCCAGGAAGCGCTGGGACTGCGCGCCGACATCCACCCGACCTGGATCTCCCACATCGAGTCCGGCCGGGTCAACCCGACCTGGGGCAACGTGCGGAGGCTCGCGATCGGGCTCCAGGTGCCGCTGCCGGAGCTGGCCGCTCTGGCCGAGGATCTCGAGGCCAGGCACAGAAACGGAACCGCCCCCCGGCCGGATAGCAACGGAGGGCGGTAGAAACAGCTTCGGGGTGGCTGTGCCCAACTCTATACCCCGCCGTTCCTAAACCGATTCGCACTTCGTCGCCGGGGACTCGACTACCCTCCCGGCCTGTGTCTCGCCGCCTTCTCCATCTCCTCGCCGGGCTGACGCTGCTCGGTTGCGTCTTCTCCGCAGGCGCCTCTGCCGCCGCGCGGTTCTACACGCCTGACTACGGCTCCTCGACGCCGGAGGAGATCGGCGGCTTCGATCTAGGCGCCGACGGCTCGCTCGCGCCGATCCCCGGCTCTCCTTTCCCGGCAGAGAAACCGCCTCTGGGAGGTCTCTGGGACCTGGCCTTCACCCCTGACGGGACCAGGGCGGTCACCGGCTTCTTCTTCACGGGTGGCGTCCAGGGTTACCGCGTGCCTCCCAGCGGCATCTTCGAGCTGGCGGGCGAGGCGGTGCCGACCGCATCCGCCACCGGGATCGCGATCACGCCCGACGGCCGCTTCGCCTACGCCTCGACGCGCGAATTCATGAGCAAGCCGTACGAAGGCATCCGCCGCTTCTCGATCGGCGCCGACGGGACGTTGGCGTCGCTCGGCCCACCCGCTCCACTCGCCGGCGACGCCGATGCACTGGCGATCACGCCCGACGGCCGCTTCCTCTTCGCCGCCCGGGGGATCCAGATCGTCCGCTTCGCGATCGGTGCCGACGGAGGCCTGGCCCCGCTCGGCTCGACCCCCGCGCCGGGCGTGTTCCATCTGCTGGCCTCCCCCGCCGGCGGATTCCTCTTCGCGGAAGTCACCGGGGGACTGGCGTCCTACGCGATCGGCCCCGACGGCGGCCTGTCGAAGGTGGGGCCGACTGCTCCCACCCGCGAACCGGGAATCCAGATCCCCGCCGTCTCCCCTGACGGGCGTTACGTCTACGTCCCCGACTACGGCGCCAACCTGATCGAGACGGTCGCGATCGCCGCCGACGGCACGCCTGCGCTGGTGGGGGGTGGGATTCCGGTGGACGTGCCGGAATCCGTGTCCGTATCGCCCGACGGTCGCTTCCTCGTCTTCTACGAGGCCGGCGCTCCCGACAACACGCTCGGCGTCGCCGCGATCGGCCCCGACGGGGTGCCCACCGTCCTCCCCTTCTCGACGCCGTGGAACACCGGAGAGCCGGAGCGGATCGCCTTCCAGCCGCAGCCGACGCCGGTGGCGAGCTTCAAGGCGAACCCGGCGGCGCCCGGGGAGCCGTCGCAGCTCGACGCCGGCGCCTCGGCCAGAGCCGCGCGTTACGACTGGAGCTTCGGCGACGGCACCACGCTGCTCGACGGCGGCCCGCGCCCGGCCCATGTCTATGCCGGACCCGGCGCCTACGAGGTGACCCTCACGGTCACCGACGCCGCCGGCTGCTCGACCCGTCACTTCTACACCGGCCAGAGCACCGTCTGTCCGGGGGGATCGGCGGCGCGGACGACGACCGTCCTCGACACCCTCCCCGGCCTCAGCCGGTTGAAGGCGGCGCCGCGCAAGTTCCTGCCGAAGGTTCGCGGCGTCAAAGCGGGCAAGGCGAAGCTCGGCACCAGCTTCCGTTACGCCCTCACGGAGTCCGCCACGGTCCGGTTCAAGATCGAACGGAAGCTCCCCGGCCGCTTGGTGAAGGGCAAGTGCCGGCCTCAGAGCAAAGCCAACAGCGGCAAGAAGAAATGCCCGCTGCTCAAACTGCGCGGCAGCCGCTCCCAGGCCGGCAAGGCCGGCGCGAACAAGCTGAAGTGGAACGGGAAGCTGAAAGGGAAGCCGCTACCTCCGGGTTCCTATCGCGCCACGGTGGTGGCCACCGACAAAGCCGGCGGTCGATCCAGCGCCAGGACGGTAGGGTTCCGCGTCCTGCCGCTGCCCCAGGAACCATGAAGAAGCCCTTCTCCTTGACGCTCCTGCTGTTCGCCCTCCTCGTCGCCGGCTGCGGCAGCTCCGACGACGACTCCACCACCGCGGCCACGGCCGAGAGCTGCAAGCCCGGCCAACTGCCGACGCAGGAGGAGGGCGTGCTGACGGTCGCCACCGACAAACCCGCTTTCCCGCCCTACTTCGAAGACAACGAGCCGACCAACGGCGAAGGGTTCGAGAGCGCGGTCGCCTACGCGATCGCCGACCAGCTCGGCTACCCGAAATCGAAAGTGGAGTGGACGGTGGAACCGTTCAACTCCTCATACGCCCCCGGCCCGAAGGACTTCGACTTCGACGTCAACCAGATCTCGATCACCCCGGTGCGCGAAAAAGCCGTCGACTTCTCCGCTCCCTACTACACCGCCAACCAGGCGGTGGTGGCGCTGAAGAGCTCCGACGCCGCCACGGCGAAATCCCTTGCCGACCTGAAGGGTGCCGACCTCGGGGTGCAGATCGGCACCACCAGCCTCGAAGCGGCCGAAGCGGAGATCGAACCCGACAGCGAGTCCGAAGTCTTCAACGGTTCCAGCGACGTCGTCACGGCCCTGAAGAACGAACAGATCGACGCGGTTGTCGTCGATCTCCCGACCGCGCTCTACCTGACCGCGGTTCAGGTGCCGCAGGCGACCGTGGTCGGCCAGTTCAGCGCTCCCGGCGGCGACCAGTGGGGGGCGTTGCTGGAGCGGGATTCAGAGCTCACCTCCTGCGTTTCCCAGGCGGTCGAAGAGCTGGATGAATCCGGCGAGCTGCAGCAGCTCGAGACCCGCTGGATGAGCGAAGCGGCCGGCGCTCCCGAACTGCGCTGACCGAGACCGCTGCCATCGGCGATCGCCGCCTGGCCCGCGAGCAGGCCAGGCGCCGCCAGGCGAGGCGGGGGCAGGCGATCGCGGCGGCCTCGACGCTGATCGTCCTCGGCGGCCTCGCCGCCTGGATCCTGACCAGCCCTGGCTGGCCGGAAGTCCGCGAAACCTTCTTCAACCGGGAAGTCTTCGAAAGCTCCTTCCCGGAAGTGCTGGACGGGTTCTGGCTCGACGTGAAGCTGTTCGTGATCGTCGAGGCGGCGGTCCTGGTCGTCGGCCTGGGTCTGGCGATCCTGCGGAGCAGCCGGGCGCCGGCGGTCTTCCCGCTGCGCCTGATCACCGCCGTCTACGTCGACGTCTTCCGCGGGATCCCGACGATCCTCCTCGTCTACCTCGTCGGCTTCGGGATCCCGGCGCTGCAGCTCTCCGGCCTGCCCACCGATCCGGTCGTCCTCGGTGGCCTCGCCCTCGGCCTCTCCTACAGCGCCTACGTGACCGAGGTCTTCCGCTCCGGGATTCGCTCGGTCCACCGCGGGCAGCGCGACGCGGCGCTTGCGGTCGGTCTGACCGAGGGCCAGACGATGCGACACGTGATCCTGCCGCAGGCGGTGCGGCGGGTTCCGCAGCCGCTGCTCAACGACTTCGTCGCCCTGCAGAAGGACGTCGCCCTGGTCTCGATCCTCGGGCCGCAGGAGGCGTTCCGGATCGCCCAGATCGTCCAGGGCGAAACCTTCAACTACACGCCGCTGATCGCCGCCGCGCTCCTCTACCTGGCGGTGACGGTGCCGCTCGCCCGCCTCGTCGATCGCATGGAGGGACCCGAGGGAGTCGTGCGGTGAGCACCGCGGCCGGAGCCGTCGTCCTCGAGGTCCGCGGGGTGACCAAGGCCTTCGGCGAGCGCCGGGTGCTGCGGGGGATCGACCTCACCGTGCGCGAACACGAAGCGGTGGCCCTGATCGGCGCCTCGGGGTCGGGGAAGTCGACCCTGCTGCGCTGCATCGACCTGCTCGAGGAGATCGACGACGGCGACGTCTTCCTCGACGGCGAGACGATCACCGACCCCGCCGTCAACCCGGTCGGGGTCCGGCGCCGCCTCGGGCTGGTCTTCCAGGCCTACAACCTCTTCCCGCACCTGACCGCGCTGCAGAACGTCGTCCTCGGCGAGCGGCGCGCCCACGGCGCCTCTCAGGCCGAGGCCGAGGAGCGGGGACGGGCGCTGCTGGCGCGCTTTGGGCTCGCCGGCCGCGAGGACGACCGTCCCGACAACCTCTCCGGGGGCCAGCAGCAGCGGGTGGCGATCGCCCGCGCCTTCGCCGGCCGGCCGCGCGCCCTGCTTCTCGACGAGGTCACCAGCGCCCTCGACCCCGAGCTGGTCGGCGAGGTTCTGGAGGCGGTGCGGGACCTGAAGGGGGAGGGGATGACGATGGTGATCGCCACCCACGAGATGAGCTTCGCCCGGGAAGTGGCCGACGAGGTCGCCTTCCTCCACGAGGGGCGGATCGTCGAGCAGGGTCCGCCTTCACGGGTTCTTTCCGCTCCCAAGCGTGAAGAGACCCAGCGATTTCTTCGCCGGATTCAGGCAAATTAGTCAAAGAATTTGACGAGACTCGAACTTGCGGTTATGCTGCCGCCGCGCTTGAGCAATCAGGGATCGCTCGAGGGCAGGGAACATAGCTAGCACCTGTGCCTTAATCGGTTAAAGGGTCGGCGTTGTAAGCCGAAGATCCGGGTTCGAGCCCCGGCGGGTGCATTTCGAACAGATTCATTCGAAGGCGAAACGTTCGAAAGCTAGAGCTATGGGAGAGAACATTTTCACCAGCTTCGACAGGGCCGCCGCCGGCGAGGACGGCAGGGCGCTTTGGGCGGCGCGAGCGCCGTACCGGCCCGAGGCGGAGCTCGACTTGATGCTGATCCCGCGCCTGCCGAAGGGCACCGACTGGCGCGAGGACGCCGCTGCGCAGGCGGCGCTCGACCGGATCGAGGCCGAGCCCTGGGTCGCCTGCGTCGATCGCGAGGGAAGGCAGCCGACTCTCCGGCTCGCCGACGAGTGGATCGAAGCGCAGGGCGAGGCGATCCGCTCCGGCTCCGGCGAGGACTTCGCCGACATGGCCGCCGGCAACAGGTACGCGGTCTACTTCTGGGGCGCCAACACGACCAAGGCCCTGCACATCGGCCACCTCCGCAACCTCGCCGTCGGCGCCGCGATCGCCGGAGCGCTGAAGCAGGCCGGGGCGAGGGTCGAGAACCGCAGCCTGATCTGCGACGTCGGCCGCAGCATGGGGGAGGCGATGGCGGGCGTCGCCACCCGCGCCGGCGAGGACGCAGGTCCCGACGCCGACGAGAAGAGCGACCACTTCGTCGGCTTCTGCTACGCCGACTACGTCACCGCCAGCCGCAACGGCGGCGGCGGAGACGACGGCGCCGAGGACTCGGTCGCCCGCGAGTCGACCCAGTACGACGACAAGGCCGACGAGATGATGATGCGGGTCCTCGACGGCGACCAGAAGGCGCTCGAACTGTGGTCGAAGACCCGCTCCTGGGTGATCTCCGGCCAGCGCAAGACCCTGGCCCGGCTCGGCATCGCCTTCGACAAGGTGATCTTCGAGTCCGACTACCTGCCCGAGGTCGCCGAGTACATGAACCAGGGGCTCGCCGAGGGCACGCTGACCAAGCGCTGGGGCGACGACATGGTCATGTACCAGACCGAACGCGAGGAGCTGGAAGAGATGCCGCTGGTCCGCTCCGACGGCCTCCCCACCCAGCACATGCGCGCGCTCGCCTACTGGGCGGCAGCGGATGAACTCGATGACGTGATCTCGATGCAGGTCTGCGGCAACGAGTGGGTGGCCCACGTCACCTGCCGCCGCAAGCTGATCGACGAGATGGGCCTGCAGAACGGCAACGGCAACGGCAGCGCCCGCGGGGGCGGCCCGCCGACCTACGACATCTTCCACGGCATGGTGGCCCGGGACAACGAATCGATCAGCTCGAGCAAGAAAGGGGCGCTGCTGATCGACGACCTCGTCGAGTGGCTGGAGGAAGAGCTGGCGCAGAACCCGGAGCTGGCCGAGGAGATGGCGCGCCACCCGCACCCGGAGACGCTGCCGGCCCAGATCGCCCTCGGCTACTTCCTCCTGCAGCCGACCACGAAGCAGGTCACCTTCGGCCGGGAGAAGCTGCTGCGGGAGGGCAAAGGGAGCCTCGGCTGGGACCTGGCGCTGGCCCAGGCCCACCATGCCTCCGGTGAGATCGAAGGGAAGCAGCCGGCGGACGACCCCGACTACCGCTTCGCGGTGGTCCAGTCCGAGCACTACAGGGTGCACCTACGCAGCGCCGTCGACGAGTTCGACGTCGCGCCGCTCTCCAAGTACCTGTCCCACTTCGCGCGCTGGTACCGGGAAGAGGAGCGGGCGCCGGAGGTCGAGGCGATCGTCCAGCCGGTGCTCGAGCAGGGCCTGCGCGGTCTCGGGCTAGAGGGAGCCTGACGTGAAGACGCTTTTGGTCGACAACCACGATTCCTACACCTACAACGTCTTCCACCTGCTGGCGGCGGCCTCGGGGGAGGAGCCGATGGTGGTCAACAACGACGCGGTCAGCTGGCGGGTCCTGACAAGGATGGACTTCGACGCGATCGTGCTCTCGCCCGGCCCCGGACACCCGTCCCGCTGGCACGACTTCGGCGTCTGCCGCGACATCCTCCGCAACAGCGAAGTCCCGGTCTTCGGGATCTGCCTCGGCCACCAGGGGATCGGCAACCTGCTCGAGGGCACGGTCAACCGGGCGCCGATGGCGATGCACGGCCGACTCAGCCGCGTCAACCACGAAGGCAAGGGCCTCTTCAAGGACGTGCCGCAGGGGTTCTCGGTGGTCCGCTACCACTCGCTGGCGATCACCACCCCGCCCGGACCGGAAGGGCGCGTGGTCGCCTGGGCCGACGACGGCGTGGTTATGGGCGTCGAGCACACCAAGCGGCCGATCTGGGGCGTCCAGTTCCATCCCGAGTCGATCTCGACCGAGTACGGCCTGAAGATCGCCCAGAACTTCTTCGAGCTGGCGGAGCGCCACGAGCGCCCGCAGCGGCCGGCGGGGCGGGCGACGGTCGTCCCGCGCGCCGGCGGGGCTCCCCGGCGGGAGCGGCCCGCCGAGGCGAAGGGCGAGCTGGAGCTGCGGATGCGGACGCTGGAGGGGGAAGCGCCGACCGAGTACGTCTACGAAGAGCTGTTCGCCGAGCACGATCCCTCCTTCTGGCTCGACAGTGCTGACGCGCCGACCTGGCTCGCGCAGTGCTCCTACATGGGGACGACCGCCGGCGCCGACCGCTGCTTCGTCACCTACGACGTCGACAGCGGCGAGATCGAGGTCAACCGCGGCGGCGTCGAGAGCGTCGAGCGCAAGTCGATCTTCGACTACCTGCAGAAGGAGCTGGAGCGGATCAAGGTCGATCCGCCCGAGGGGGTCGACCGCGGCCTCGTCGGCGGTTACGTGGGCTACCTCGGCTACGAGCTGAAGGCCGACTGCGGCTCCCCCAACGTCCACAGCTCCGACATGCCCGACGCGGCGATGATGCTCGCCAACCGGGTCGTCGCCGTCGACCACACCAAGGACAGGACCTACCTCTTCGCCCTCTGCCAGCCCGGTGACAAGGAGGCGGAGGCCTGGCTCGACGCCGCCGAGGAGCTGGTCGCGGCGGCGATCGCCGAGCCGCCGCCGGAGCGGCCGCTGGCGCCGCCGGACGACCCCGGCGGCCACGTCACCTTCCATACCGGGCGGGGTCGCGAGCGGTACCTGTCCGACATCGCGAAATCGAAGGCCGAAATGCTCGCCGGCGAGTCCTACGAGGTCTGCCTCACCGACCAGTTTTCGACCGACGCCAGCCCGGAGCCGTTCGAGCTCTACCGGCAGCTGCGGCGCAGCAACCCCTCGCCGTTCGCCGCCTTCCTCCACTTCGGCGAGCACGCGGTCGTCAGCTCCTCGCCCGAGCGCTTCCTCTCCGTCGACCGCAACCGCCAGGTGATGGCGCGGCCGATCAAGGGGACCGTCTCCCGCGTCGAGGACGTGGAGGAGAACGCGGCCCGCCGCAAAGCGCTGGAAGAAGACGAAAAGACCTACGCCGAGCACCTGATGATCGTCGACCTGCTGCGCAACGACCTCGGCGTCGTCTGCGACGTCGACAGCGTCGAAGTGCCGCACCTGATGGTGGTCGAGGGCTACGCGACCGTCTACCAGATGGTCTCTACGATCGTCGGTCAGCTCGAGCAGGGGCACAGCTCGGTCGACTGCGTTCGCGCCACCTTTCCCGGCGGCTCGATGACCGGCGCCCCGAAGGAGCGAACGATGGAGATCATCGACGACCTCGAGAGCGAGGCGCGCGGGGTCTACTCCGGCTCGATCGGATACTTCGGCGCCGACGGCTCAACCGACCTCAACATCGTCATCCGCACGATCGTGATGCGGCCGGGGCGGACGACGATCGGCGCCGGCGGCGCGATCGTCATGCAGTCCGACCCCGTCGAGGAGTACGACGAGATCCTGCTCAAGGCGAAGGCGCCGATGGCGGCAATCGCGAGGGCCCTCACCGGCAGCGGTGGCCCCGACGCCTGGAGCGTCGAGCGGGAGCCGGTCGCCCGGCATGCGAGGGCGGCGTGAGCGAGCCGGTGGCGACGGAGGCCACGGTTCGGGAAGCGGGCGACGCCGACGTAGGGGAGGTTGCGACCGCGGTCGAGAGCCTGCTCGTCGAGCTCGGCGGCCGCCGCCCCGAGCGCTCTGAGCTCGAAGCTGAGGTCCGCGCCCTTCTGGACGATCCGGAGGGGGGCTCGGTGCTGATCGCGGAGGCCGACGGGAAGATCGTCGGCGTCCTGAGCGCCAGCTGGCAGCGGGCAATCCACGTCCCCGGCGTCTACGCGACGATCCAAGACCTCTGGGTCGACGAGGATTGGCGCAGTCGCGGCGTCGGGGCGGAGCTGGTCGAGGCGATCGCATCCCAGGCGCGAGATCGCGGGGTGAGCCGGCTTGAGGTCGGCCTGCCGCGCGAGACCTTCGCGGCGATCGCTTCGACCGAGTCCTTCTACCGCCGCAACGGCTTCGAGCAACTCGGGCCGCGGATGCGGAGGCTGCTCGATGAGTGAGCTGTTGATGGTCGAGCAGCGGCAGGGCCGCGACGACGCTGCCTTCTGGGTGCGGGAAGGCGACCAGCGCATCGAAGGCCGCGACAGCAACATGCGGCTGAACGAGCTGCGGGCGGGGCTGATCCGCCACTCGCGCGTGCGGCCGGTGATCGCCGACGCCGCCGACGAGGAGGTCGAGCGGACGCTGGCGGCGCTGCACGAGGCGGAGTACCTGCGGGCGTTGGCCGAAGTCTCGAGCGCCGACCCGGTGGTGATGCCGGACTTCGCGCCGCCGGGGCTGGAGCCGGACATCCCGGTCAACGCCAGCCTGATCGCCGCCGCGCGCGAGGGGATCCGCACCTCGATCACCGCCGCCGAGCGGCTGCTCTCGGGCGCCCGCTACACCTACGCGGTCTGCCGCCCACCTGGCCACCACGCGGGGCCGGCTTTCCACGCCGGCTACTGCTACCTCAACAACGCCGCCGCCGCGGTTCGCCGGCTTCTCGACGGCGGCGTCAAGCCGGTCGGCATCGTCGACCTCGACCTCCACTACCCGAACGGGACGTCGGCCCTGCTCGAGCGGATGGGTCCCGCCGCCGCGCTGCACTCGCTGCACGCGGCGCCGGTGACCAACCTGCCGCCGGGGACGCCGCTGCCGCGGCTGGCCGGCGAACGCGCCGTCGCCTTCACCGACAGCCCCGACGAAGACACCTACCTGGAAGAGGTCGCGCACTCGATCCACGATCTCTCCGAGATCGCCCGGGCGCTGGTCGTCTCGCTCGGCTACGACACCGTCGCCGGCGATCCGCACGGCGGCTGGAGCTTCCGGCCGGAGATCTTCGCCGAGGTCGGGCGCCTGCTGGCGCGGTCGGGGTTGCCGGTCTGCGTCGTCCAGGAGGGCGGCTACGCGCTCGGCGAGCTGGCCGCCTGCAGCCACGCCTTCGCCACCGGTCTCCTGGGAGGGGACGAAGGATGAACGCCGCCTCCGAGGGCCTGGAGCCGTTCCGCCGCCGCCTCGACGGCATCGACGACCAGATCGCCAGGCTGCTCGGCGAGCGGCTGCAGATCTGCCGCGAAGTCGCCGTTTACAAGAGCGAGCACGAGATCCCGATGATGCAGCCCGAGCGGGTGAAGATCGTCCGCGATCGTTATCTCGCCCGCGGCGCCGAGCACGACCTGCCGCCGCAGTTCACCGCCGACCTCTTCGACCTGCTGATCGCCACCACCTGTCGGCTCGAGGACGAGCTGATGGACCGGCTCGCGGCCGAGAACGGGGAGAAGAGGAAGGACGCCGCATGAGCCAGCTTCCTCCGGGGCCGCGGATGCCCCGATCCCTGCAGGCGGTCGGCTGGACCCAGCGCCCGCTGCCCTGGCTGGAGAAGTGCCATCGCCGCTACGGCGACGCCTTCACCCTGCGGATCCGCCACTACGGCGACTGGGTGATCCTCGCCGACCCCGACGACGTGAAAAAGGTCTTCACCGCCGGCAAGGCGGTCGGCGTCGCCACCGCCAACCCGCTGCTGGGCCCGCTGCTGGGCCCGCGCTCGGTGATGCTGCTGGAAGAACCCGAGCACATGACCCGGCGCAAGCTGATGCTGCCCTCCTTCCACGGCAAAGCCGTCCAGGCCGACGCCGAGATGATGGGCGAGGTGGCGCGGAGGGAGATCTCCCGCTGGCCGGTCGGCGAGCCGTTCGTGCTCTGGCCGCGGATGCAGGACGTCACCCTCGACGTGGTGATGCGGGCGGTCTTCGGACCCGACTCGCAGAGTCCGCGCCTGCAGCCGCTGCGGGAACGACTGCAGGCGCTCACCACCTGGATGAACGAGCCGCGCAACCTGGCGATGCTCGCCGCCTTCGGCCCCGGCTGGGTGATCCGCAGCCGCGGCTACCGCGAGGCGATGGGCGCGGTCGAGGAGGCGGTGATGGAGGAGGTGCGGCGGCGCAAGGCCGAACCGGAGGGCGGAGCGCCCGGCGTCGTCTCGATGCTGGTCCGCGCCCAGTATGAGGACGGCTCGCCGATGAGCGACCAGGACCTGCGCGACGAACTGGTGACGCTGCTCTCCGACGGCCCGACCTCGAGCACGCTCGCCTGGACCTTCGAGCGGCTGCTGCGCAACCCGGACAAGCTCGAGCTGCTGCGCGAGGACGTGGTCGCCGGCGACGGCTCCTACCTCGACGCGGTGGTCAAGGAGACGCTGCGGCTACGGCCGCCGGTGCCCGTCGTCGTTCGCACCCTGCTGGAGCCGATGCGTCTCGGTGGCCACGACCTGCCGGCGGGAACGATCGTCGCCCCCTGCATCCACCTGATCCACCGCGACGAGCGCCACTACCCCGAGGCGCACCGCTTCTGTCCCGAGCGCTTCGTCGGCAAGCAGCCCGGCACCTACACCTGGATCCCCTTCGGCGGCGGCGTCCGCCGTTGCCTCGCCGCCAGCTACGCGGAAATGGAGATGAAGCGGGTGCTGCGGATCGTGCTCGAGACGACCCACCTGCGCGCGGTCGAGGACAGCGGCGAGCGGGCCCGCAAAAGCGCGATCGCCTTCGCCCCCGACCAGAAGGGGCTGGTGATCGCCGAACCGAGGGAAGCCGAGCCGGCCGGACCGCGGCCGTTGGCGCCCGTCTAGGAGGAAGCGATGAGCGAGAGCGACATCCTCATCGTCGGCGCCGGCGCCAAGGCGGCCGCAATCGCGGCCAAGGTGCACACGATCAACACCCTGGGCCTCGGCGAGATCTCGATGACGGTGGTCGAGAAAACCGAGCCCGCCGCCTCCTGGAAGGGGCTCAACGGGATGACCTCGGGCGAGGAGCCGCTGGCGATCCCGCCGATCAAGGACGTCGGCTTCCCGTACCAGAGCTCGCGCCAGTTCGGCGCGCTCGGGGACGAGATCGACGCCGCGCTCCTGCCCTTCACCTGGCAGCGCTTCGCCATGGAGCGGCACGAATACGCCGCCTGGGTCAACTCGGGCTCGCCCTCGGTGCTGCACCGCGACTACGGCGAGTACCTCGGCTGGGTACTGGAGCGAGCGACCAACGGGGTGACCGTCTACGACGGCCGGGTGACCGAGGTCTCCCCCGCCGAAGGGCACGACCGCTGGCAGGTCGAGGTCGCCGAGCGCGGCCGGCCCGAGGACCCCGAGCGGCACACCGGGCGCGTCCTCGTCCTCACCGGGCCCGGCGTCCACCGCCACTTCCCCCACGACCCCGAGGTCGAGTCGCGCGTCTTCCACTGCGACAGCCGCCGCGAGGAGTTCGTCCGGGTGCCGGAGGACGAGCCGGTGGAGATCGCGATCATCGGCGGCGGGGAGAGCGCCCTCAGCGCCCTCGTCTTCCTCCGCGACCTGCGCCCCCAGGCGCGGCTGACGATCTACACGCCGACCCTGCCGCTGAGCCGCGGCGAGAGCTTCCTCGAGAACCGCGTCTTCGCCGACCCCGACAACGTCGACTGGGAACACCTCGACCTCGAGACCCGGCGCGACTTCGTCAAGCACTGCGACCGTGGCGTCTTCGACCAGACCGTGCTCGAGCGGATCGCCGACGACGACCACCTCTCCTTCGTCACCGGCCGCGCCATGCACGTCTCCCTCGCCGAGGGCGGCGAGGCGGCGCTGCTCGAATTCGAGAGCCCCTCGGAGGGGGAGATGTCGCAGCGCTACGACTTCGTCATCAACTGCACCGGCTTCGACCTGCTGCGGCAGGTCCGCGGCCTCTTCCCCGACGCCGTCCGCGACGAGGTCGAAGAACAATGCGGCCCGCTCTGGGACGGCCCGCCGAAAACCGAGGTGCCGATCGGCCGCGGCCTGGAACTGGAAGGGGTGCGGCCGCGCCTGCACATTCCCGGCCTCGGCGGCCTTCGGCAGGGACCCGGCTTCGCGAACCTCGGCAGTCTCGGATTGCTCGCCAACCGGGTGCTGCAACCGCTGCTGGAAGAACTGGAAGTGCCTTTCGCTTCGAATTCGGCGAAGATGCAAGACAAATCTCTATTACTTGATTAGAGGGGAGCAGAGGATGTCGTCAGGGATGGGTTCCAAGAGAACGTGGGCTGCGCTGCTGTCGTTGGTGGTCGCGTTGGTCGCGTTCGGCGGCTGTGGGTCCTCTGACTCCGATACGACCGGATCGTCCGGTGGCGGCTCGGGCGACGCGGAACTGACCGGCGACGCCTGGCCGAACATCGACCTCGCCGCCACCCGCGAGGCCGAAGGGGAGATCGATCGCAACAACGTCTCCGAACTCGAAGAAGCCTGGGCGATCCCGGCGAAAGCGCAGAGCACCTATGGCGCCTACGCGGCGGACCCGGTGATCGCCAACGGCGTCGTCTACATGCAGGACCTCGAGTCCGGCGTGCAGGCAATCGACCTCGCCAGCGGCGAAGTGCTCTGGAACTACCGGGCGGAATCGGCGACCCAGGGCCCGAACGGGGTCGTCGTCGCCGACGGCAGCGTCTTCGGCGCCACGGCCAGCGAGGCCTTCGCCCTCGACCAGGAGACCGGTAAGGAACTGTGGTCGGTGCCGATCGCCGAAAGCCCGCTGGCCATCGACATGGCGCCCGGCTACCAGGACGGCCTCGTCTACGTCTCCAGCGTCCCGGTCAACGTCAGCTCCGAATATCAGGGCGGTGGCGTCGGCACTCTTTGGGCGCTCGATGCGAAAACCGGCAAGAAAGAGTGGAGCTTCGACACCGTTCCCAAGAGTCTCTGGGGGAACAAGAAAGAAAACGCCGGTGGCGGCCTTTGGTACCCGCCCACCTTCGACGGCAAGGGATCGATGTACTTCGGGACCGGCAACCCGGTGCCCTACCCCGGCACCCCGAACCAGCCGTGGGGCAAAAGCCGGCCGGGCCCCAACCTCTACACCAACTCGCTCGTCAAGCTGGACGCGAAAACCGGCAAGCTCGACTGGTATTACCAGGCGGTCCCGCACGATCTCTACGACTGGGACTTCCAAAACTCGCCGATCCTGACCAAAGCCGGCGGTCGCGAAGTCGCGATCGGCTCGGGCAAGAACGGGGTCGTCACCGCGGTCGACGCGAAAACCGGCAAGCCGGTCTGGAGCACCCCCGTCGGCCGGCACAACGGACACGACAAAGACAACCTCTACGCGATGCGCGGGGAATACTCGAAGATCAAGAAAGGCGAAATCCTGCCCGGGAACCTCGGTGGCGTGATCTCGCCCCCGGCGGCGAACGACACCACGGTGTTCGTGCCGATCGTCAACGGCGGGATCGAAGTCACGCCGCAGCAGACGCTCGCCAACACCGCCGAACTCGAAGGCGGAATCGCCGCCCTTGACATCAAGACCGGCAAAGTCAAATGGGAGCAGGAATACCCGACGGCGGCCTTCGGCTCGCCGGTGGTTATCAACGACGTCGTCTTCTTCGCCACCTTCGACGGCACCGTCCGCGGCGTCGACGCGAACACGGGCGGCGAAGTCTGGTCGGCCAGCCTCCCGGCCGGCTCCAACAGCCCGGTGACGGCCAGCGGCGACACCTTGGTGGTGCCGGCCGGCATTGCCGCCGCCGAAGGCCAGAAACCAGCGCTGGTCGCCTACCGAATCGGCGGCTAGCCGCCGATTCGGCTTACCCATCGGCCCGAGTCGGTATGACTCGGGCCGATGGCGATCAAGCGCAGCGCAGGCATCCTCCTCTTCCGCCGCAGGGGTGACAGGACCGAGTTTCTCCTCGTCCACCCCGGCGGCCCCTTCTGGAAGAAGAAAGACGCGGGAGCCTGGTCGATCCCCAAGGGGCAGATCGAGAGCGAAGAGGAACCGCGGGCCTGCGCGATCCGCGAGCTGGAAGAGGAGCTGGGGCCGGCGCCCCAGCTGGATCTCGAGCAGCTGATCGAGCTGGGGTCGATTCGCCAGCGGGCGGGGAAAGTGGTCGAAGCGTGGGCGGCGGAGGCGGAGTTCGACCCGGAGACCCTCGACAGCAACACCTTCAGCATGGAATGGCCGCCGCGCAGCGGCAGCCAGCAGGAGTTCCCCGAGGTCGACCGGGCGGAGTGGTTCGCCCCCGCCGCCGCGCGGGAGAAGATCCTCCCCGCCCAGGCCGAGCTCCTCGACCGCCTGCTCGAGCGGCTCGACGGCTAGAGAGGGGCGCCGGAGCGGTTCGGCAGCACTCGCTGGACCAGCAGCGTCAGCGTGCCGCCGACGATCAGCAGGCCGACGTTGACGGCGAGGACCACGAGCGCACCGAGGGCATGCTCGATGCCGCCGCCGCCGATCGCGACCCCGAGGTAGGCGGAGGCCGGGATCGTCGTCACCGAGATCGCGACGCCGACGGCCTGGCTCGCCCGGGTCTCGAAGGCGAGCATCCCGGCGACGCCGGCGGCGAGAGCGATCAGCACGGTCGAGTAGTCGGTCACGGCGAGGTTGCTGAGGCTGCTCTGGTCGACGTCGAAGCCGTCCGGGAGGAAGCCGGTCCATTTGAGGAGGGCGGTCAGCACCGCTGCGGTGACGACGACGAGCCCGAGCCCGAGGGTCAAGGTGACGAAGGCGCGGCGGGAGAGGCGCCGATCGCCGCGGACGAGCCCGACCGAAGTCGCGCAGATCGGCAGCAGGTCGGGGCTGACCGCCATCGCGCCGACGATCAGAATCGCGCTGCTCTCGATCACGCCGAGGGCGGCGATCACGGCGGCGACGTTGATCAGCGCCAGGTACCGCGCCAGCGGGCGCGAATTCGCCCGCGCCTGGCCCAGCACTTCGACCCAGGAGAAGCCGTCGATCCCGCCCTCGCCGTGATGGTGGTGGTGGAGGGGCGCGACCACCTCCATTTTGCTCAGCACGTAGTCGTCGGCGGTGACCCCGAAGTTGCCGACTTCCTCGACGAGCCGGTCGGCGCAGCTGGGTTCGACGTCGGCGACGAACACGTGATGCTCGGGCTGCCGCGCCACGTCGGGCTGCCGCGCCACCCGGTGCACGCCGTCGAGCTTGCGCAGCAGGGCGCCGAACTCGTCAGACCGATGGTGGGGAACGGAGGAGCGGAGCCTCAGCATCCCCGGGTCAAGAGACGAGCTTGAGGACCTTGAAGGAGCGGTCGCCTTTGGGCGTCTCGACGCTGACCGTGGAGCCCACCTTGGCGTCCATCAGCGCCCGGCCGATCGGCGACTCGGCCGAGAGCCGGCCCTCGGCCAGGTTCGCCTCGGTCGAGCCGACCAGGGTCCAGACGACGGTCTCGCCTTTGGACTCGTCGAGCACCTCGGCGGTGCGGCCGAAGGAGAAGAAGTCGCTGTCGAGTTCGGAGACCTCGACCACCACCGCGTTGCGCAGCCGTTCCTGCAGCCGCTTGATCCGCGTCTCCATGTGGGCCTGGTCCTCTTTGGCGACGTGATACTCGGCGTTCTCCTTGAGGTCGCCCTCCTCGCGGGCGACCTTGATTCGCTCCGCCATCTTCTGCCGCGCGGGGCCTTCCAGCTCGGCGAGTTCGGCTTTCAGCTCTTCGATTCCCGCCGGGGTGATCGGCTCACCCGACTGTTCCTGAGTGCTCATCCATGCAGCGTCGCAGAAATCAGTCGCCGCCGTTGCCGGCGGTAAAAGCGGAGGAAAACGAGCGGACCTTCTTCCCTGCGGCGTTGCCGAGCGGGCTGAGGTTGAAGAGGTCCTCGGTCGTGCGCAGCAGCGAGTAGGGGTTGTAGGGGGTGGCGTCGGTGGCGCCGGGAGAGAGCAGGGGGGAGAGGAGGAGGGCTCCGACTTTGCGCGGATCAGCCGGGGGTGCCACCGCGGGGTCCACCGGTGGGGCCGGATCGGCGGCGCCGAAGGTGACGATCAGCAAGCCGTCGCGCTTGTAGGCGGGGGAGGCGAGGATTTCCGGCACGACTTTGGCGAGGAAGGCGTCGGCCACGGCGGCGCCCTCCGGGGCGCCGACCGCGCAGGTGCCGCGGAAGCCGGCGTTGCAGAGGTTGGGGGAGACGTAGGAGAAGTTGGCGGTCGAGTCGACCGCCTTCAGGTCTTTTGCCATCTCGGTCAGCGGCACGGCGTTTTCGTCGCAGTCGCCGAGGTCGAGCAGCGAGTGGAAGAAGACGAAGGGGTTGAGCCGGGCCGAGTAGCCGGTTGGATTCGGCATCACCGCGGCTTCCGGCTCGGGGCGGACGCAGCTGTCCGGTTGACCCGCCTCGTCCGTCATTCCCTCGAAGTAACCGTGCCAGCGCAGGCGGGCGCCGACGAGCTGGTCGGCGAGGGTCAGCGTTTCGACCTCGTGGACGCACTCTTCGTAGCGCGGGCAGTCGGCTTTCGTCAACGCGGTCGGAGGTTGGCCGCTGACGGCAGCGATCCCGTTCGGGAGGGGGGTGGTGTCGAGCAGCGAGTACTCGCTCAGCAGCATGCCCTGCGGGCGCAGCTCGCCGGACAGGTAGGGCATCTGCGGGGTGGCGCCGAAGCTGGCCTCATAGCCTGGGCTCGCCAGCGAAACCAAGAAGACGTGCTGGACCGGCCCGGCTTCGGGTTCCGGTTCGGGGGCGGGCGCGGTCGGCGTTTCGGGTTCTGGGCTTTCTTCAGCGAGCGGCGCGGGGGCGGGCGTGGGGGCGGGCAGCGGCCCGGAGGGAGCCGCCGCTCCGCCTGACGCCCCTTCTGGCGAGGAAGTGGGGGTGAAGTCCGGAGCGGGTGCCGCGGGAGTGGGGGCCGAGGCGACCTGCGCCGCTTCTTCTTCCAGCAGCGCGTTGGCAGCTGCGGCCACCATCGGGTTGAGGCCGCCGGAGCTGTTGGCGGCGGCGGCGACGATCCCGGAGGTGGCGACGAGCGAGGAGGCGATCAGCAGCGCCAGGCTCTTGCCGTTCAGCGTCGCGGCAGCGGCGATTGCTTTCTCCATTAGTCCCTGGATCGTCTTCACGCCGCCACCTCCGTTGCCACCAGGGGGCTGCCGCACTGCGGGCAGAAGCGGTCGGCGGAGCCGAAGGGGGAGTTGCAGGCGGGGCAGTGCCCGGCCGCGTCGGTGCGTTCGATCTCGAGCTGGCGTTCCACGGCGAGCAGCTCGGCGTCGACCCGCTGCAGCTCCGCAGCCCTGCGGGTGAGGACGTCGAGGCGGACATGGTCGCGGATCGCCATCTCGTAGAAGGCGCCGCCGAGATCGGCCTGCATCACGGTGAACTTCTCCAGCAGCCGATCGCGCTGGGCGCGCAGCTCTTTGTTCTCCGGAGGCTTCGCTTCGGCGGCCGTTTTCGGCTTTCCGTTAGGTTGCGTCGGAGCGTCCTTGTGCCGCCACTCGGTCAGTCGTTCGAGCAGGTCCGACCAGTTCACGGTTCCACCCCTTCGGGGGAAGTGGGCGCCGGGGCGCTGCCGGGGTCGCCGCCGACGACGACTACGTCGGGCAGGTTTTGCTGGGCGGTGATGTAGTCCTCGCCCACCTGTGCCGGGTTTTCTTCGACCAGCTTCGTGTCCTCTGCTTCCTTCGTTTTCGAGGCTTTGAAGTCGGTGACCGAGTGGACCGGGCCGTTGGCGGTGGTGGCGATGACTTTGCCTTCGCCTTTGGTTTTGCCTTGGTCGCCTTTTGCCTGTTTGCCGGCTTTGCTTGCGGTGTTGGCCGTGGTCGGGCCCGCTGCGGTGCTCGCGGTGGTCGCGGCCGGCCGGTCGCGCAGCGCCTGCAGCAGCGCCTCGCTGCTGCCGTCGTCGCTTCCGCCGCCCCGGCCGACCATGACGCCGAGGGCTACCGCGAGCGGCAGCAGCGCGAAGAAGCCGACCGCGGCGGCGCGGCTGGTCGTGCCCGGCTTTTTTGCCGCCGGTGCCACCAGCGGCCGCCGCGCCTGCCTGCTCATCGTCGCGAAGTAGCGCGAGGCCGGGTTCGTCCCGTTGCCGCGCCGCGCCGCGCAGTTGACGCAGTAGCGCTGCTGGGGGTCCATCGCCGCTCCGCACTCCTCGCAGGGCTCGAAGGCCTGCGGCCGCCGCACTTGCTCCAACTCGCTCACGCTCATCGCTCCCCCTTCTCCTGCTTGTCGTTCTGCTTCTGCTTCTTTTTCTTCTGCTCCTGGCGCTTCTCGCGCGCCTCGAGGATCCGTTCGGATTTGGCCTGGTGGATGGCGGCCTTCTCCTGCGTGGTCGAGCAGCCGGCCAGGCCCCCGGTGCCGATCGCGCCGCAGAGGACGAGGACCCCGAGTTGGCTGTGTCGCTTAACCGAAGGCACCGCTCACGTACTCCTGGGTGCGCTTCTCGCGCGGCGATCCGAAGAGCGCCGTCGCGCTGTTGTACTCGACCAGGTCGCCCAGGTACATGAAGGCGACGTGGTCGGCGATCCGGTAGGCCTGCTGCAGGTTGTGGGTGACGATGACGACGGCGACGTCGTCGCGCAGCTTCACGATCAGGTCCTCGATCACCTGCGTCGATTTCGGGTCGAGCGCCGAGCAGGGCTCGTCGAGCAGCAGCACCTCCGGCTCGGCCGCCAGGGCGCGGGCGATGCAGAGCCGCTGCTGCTGGCCGCCGGAGAGCTTCAGCGCCGGGTGGTCGAGGTTGTCCTTGACCTCCTCGAGCAGGCCGGCGCGGTCCAGCGCGCTGAGCACCGCCGGTTCCAGGGTCTTCTTGCGCCCCCGCCGCGAGCCCTGCTCGCGCAGCACGTAGGCGATGTTGTCGAAGACGCTCATCGGGAACGGGTTCGGCTGCTGGAAGACCATCGTCACCCGCCGCCGCAGGAGCGTCGGCTCGATCAGCTTGATGTCGACGTCGTCGAGCAGGATGCGACCGCTGAGGCGGGCGGTGCTGGTCAGCTCGGTGAGCCGGTTGAGCGAGCGCAGCAGGGTCGTCTTGCCGCAGCCGGAGGGGCCGATCAAGGAGAGGACCTCGCCCTGGCGGACCGGCAACGAGACGCGTTTGACCGCTTCTTTGGCCCCGTAATGGACGGATACCTCGTCGATCTCCATCCGCCGGATCGAGAACTGCGGCGCGCCGACCGAGCGCTTGGCGGCGATGAAACCGCTCTGCTGCGGAGCGTGCCCGTTGCCGTTGCGGGCGGGCGGCAGCACCTCCGTCGCCGGCTCCGGGTTCTCTGGATTCAGCCGCCGGATCGGCGGCGGAGACGTCAGTGGCTCCACGTTCCTCCCTTTCGTGCGCGGCGGTGGACGACGTCGACGGCTCCGTTCAGGACCAGGACCATCAGCAGCAGGACGAAGGCCGCCGCGTAGGCTTTCTCCGGCTGGTTGAGGTTTCCCGTCGGGGATGCCTCGTAGACGAAGTTGGTGAGGGTGGTGCCGGCGCCGCGCAGGTAGTCGAGCGGGAACGGCGCCTCTTCGACCGGGGCGAAGTTCTGGGTTGCGCCGAGGAGGACGACGATGATCGCGGTGTCGCCGATGATCCGGCCGAGGCCGAGCATCGCCCCGGTGGCGACCTGGGGCCGGCTGGTCGGGAGGAGGATGCGGCGCACCGTCGCCGCCTTGGTCTTGCCGACCGCGTAGGAGGCCTCGCGGACGTGGCGCGGGATCGAGTTCAGCCCCTCCCTGGTGCTCGCGACCACCAGCGGCAGCGCCACCAGCGAGAGCATCGCCGAGGCGGCGAAGAAGGAGCGGCCAAAGACCACGCCTTCTGAGGTGCGACTAAGGAAGCCGAGCGCGGTGCTGGAGAAGATCACCGTGCCGAAGAGGGCGAGGACGATCGACGGGATGCCGGCAATCGCCTCGATCGTCGCCTCGGTAATGCGTGCGAGGGCTGCCGGTCGGCCGTACTCGACCAGCCAGATCGCGGTCGCCACGCCGGTCGGCAGCGCCACGGCGATCGCCATCACGGCGACGATCAGGGTCCCGAACAGCGCGTCGGAGAAGCCGCCGCTTTCGGCCTGGGTGAAGCCGGCCGAGGCCGGCGTGGTCAGCATCGAGAGCTCGAGGTAGGAGATCCCCTTGACGAAGAGGAAGACGACGATTGCGACCGCGATCGCGCAGAAGAGCAGTCCGAGCGCCCAACAGATCGCCAAGCCGATGCGGTCGCTGAGCGCCCAGGTGGCGCTGCCCTCGACCGCGCTCTCGCCGTCCTTGCCTCTCAGCAGCAGCATCGTCAGGCCGTCCCGTACTTGCGCATCGATCGACGGGCGATGTAGCCGGTGAGGGAGAAGAGGGCGGCCGAGAAGAGAAGCACGGTGGCGATCGCGAACAGGGTCGCGTTGGCCGGCGGCGAGCTCAGCTGGTCGATGTTCTTGACGATCGTCGGCGCCAGCGGCCGCGACGGCTCGTAGATGAAGATCAGCCCGTCGGCGGGGTTCGGCGCGAAGCCGACCGAGCCGGAGATCATCGCCAGCATCACCGCCTCGCCGATCGCCCGCGCGGTGGCCAGGACGGTGCCGGCGACGATCGCGGGGCGGGCGCTGCGGACGCCGATCTTCCAGGTCGT
The DNA here is from genome assembly GCA_035273795.1 of Solirubrobacterales bacterium. Taxonomy (GTDB): domain Bacteria; phylum Actinomycetota; class Thermoleophilia; order Solirubrobacterales; family 70-9; genus VAYN01. The sequence continues at coordinate 31,536 of DATEOT010000068.1, forward strand.
GCGCCAGCGGTTGACGCCGAGCGCCAGCGAGCCCTCGATCCAGCCCGGTTTGACCGAGCGCAGGCCGTCGGTGAAGATCGAGACCATCAGCGGCGCGATCATCAGCGTCAGCACCAGAATCGCCGCCAGCAGGCTGTAGCCGGTGAGGGAGATCACCCCGGCGACCGAGGCCTTCTGCTCCTCGCTGATCAGGTGGTTGCCGATGAACGGCACCAGCACCAGCACGCCGAGCAGGCCGTAGATCACCGAGGGCACGCTGGCGAGGAAGCGGACGACCGGCTGGAGGACGTTGCTCATCCATTCCGGCGCGAACTCGACGATGAAGACGGCGACGAAGAGGGCCGAGAAGAGGGCGATGAGGACGGCGCCGCCGGTGATCAGGATCGTGCTCCAGATCAGCGGCCAGCCGTGGAAGGTGTAGACGTATTCGGCGCCGCTCTGGCCGGAGAGGAAAATCGCGTTGAGCTGCTCGTCGACGGCGCCGCCGGGCCCGAACCAGGCGATTCCGTTGTGGGAGAACGAGGGCCAGCCGCGGACGAAGACAGTGACGATCATCGCCAGCAGCAGGCCGACGACGGCCACGACCAGCACGCCGAGCATTCGCTCGACGCGCTGGTCTGACCATTTCGGGCCGTACTCCTGGGGGAACTCCTCGTTCAACTGACTACTTCTTGCGCTTCTTGTTGAACGCGGGGACGCCGCCGGCTTTGCTGATCACTTCACCGGCCAGCGGGCTGAGCCGCATCCAGTCGATGAACTTGAGCAGCGCTTTCGGGCTCTGGCTGCCGTCGCCGGGGAGGACGATGAACAGGTAGCGCGAGAGCGGGTACTTGAGCGGCTCGACGCTGATCTTGCTCGGGGTGCAGGGAACGCCGTTGACCTTCAGCGGCTTGACCCCCTTCTGCCAGGCGAGACCGGCGTAGCCGATCGCGTTGGGGTCCTGTTTGACCGCGTTCTGGACGAGACCGTCGGCGGTCAGGGCGTTGACGTTCGAGGCCGGCGGCTCGTTGTTGAGCACCGCCTGGAGGAAGAAGTTGTAGGTCCCTCCGTTGGTGTCGCGGCCGACCGGGGCGATCGTCGTGGTCAGGTTCGACCCGGGCAGCTGGCTCCAGTTGGTCAGGAGCCCCCGGTAGATGTCGTGGGCCTGCTGGATCGAGATGTTGCTGAGGCTGTTGCGTTTGTTGACGTCCAGGCAGAGCCCGTCCATGAACATCTTGATGTAGGTCGTCCCCGCGTCTGAGGGGAGGGGGGTACGGGCGTTGCCGGCGAACTGGCTGGTCCCGTTCTGGACGTCTTTGACGCCGGCGTTGCCGCCGTTGGCGGTGTAGACGAACTTGACCTTGGGATTGACCTTCTTCGTGTAGGTGGCGAAGAGGGCCTGCAGCACGGGCTGCGCGGCCACCGAGCCGGACCCGATCAGGGTTATGGCGTTAGCCGACGCCGGCGCGGCAAGCCCGGCAAGGGCTATGAGCGCGATGGCGAGGGTCTTGATTCTCATCTGGGGTTGAGTCCTTTCCTGCCGGGTAACTGAGTTTGTTGACCAGCTTGGTCGCGAAACCGTAGCAGCTTCTGTACCTTTCTGAGTTACTTAGTAAAGAAAGGCCGCCGAGGGCGCCCCCGGCAACGCCATACGGAGGCCGCTGACATGGAGGACCAATGCTGAAGAGAAGACTGTCCAGCCCCCGAGCCGCGACCGTGGTCGTGCTCTCGGCGGTGGTCGCCCTCTCGGTCACGGTGGTGCCCTCGATCGCCCAGTCGTTCCTGACGAGCGAGAAGGCAGCGAAGGTGTTCGTGACCAACAAGAAGGCGTCGACGCTGTTCCTGAAGAAGAAGGCCGCTTCGAACCTGTTCGTGGCGAAGTCGACGGCGCCGAAGTCGCCTGTCGCCGGCATCGCCGCCGGCACCGCGCCGTTCAGTGCCAACGCGACCACCGCCGGCTACATCCCGAGCGCGTTCACCTCGTTCGCGACCAAGGCGGAGATCAGCTCGCTGGTGATCACGTTCTCGGGCCAGGCCACTTGCACGGCCGCGAAACCGGGCCCCGACAAGGCCTGCCCGGTGCAGATCCTCGTCGACGGCCAGGCGACGGGGAAAGTGAACTTCCTGCCCTCGACGGCCGCGACGCCGACGCCGGTCCCGGTCAACAACACGATCGTGCAGACGGGCGTGGTGACCAAAGGCGGGCACACGATCGCGGTCCAGTACGCGGGCGCGAAAGACGTGACCTTCGCGCTGAAAGGCTGGAACCTCTCCGCGCAGGCCATCCCCCAGCCGGATGAACCGCTGGAGACGGAGGACGCCAAAAAAGGCGTTTGAGAACCTGAAGAGCCCGGACCGCGTCGCTTCGACGGGGTCCGGGCTCAGGTTTCTCCGCTGGGACAGTCAGCGCATTCGCCGTTCACGGCTTAGCGCTGCGGGCGGGGGAGGGAGTCGCCGAGGATCAGGCGGGCGCGGTAGAAGAGCGCCTCGTCGGCGCCGTTCAGGGCCGACTCCCGGTTGTCGGTCTGGGTGGTCCGGTTCTGCCCGGTACCCGCCGGGTACTCGTCCCGCACCAACCCGGTCAACCGACCCCTCGAGCGGAACGTGGTGGTCGTCACTCGCTTGGTCACCCTGTCTCCTTTCTGTATTTGTGGATCAACTAAGTCAAGAATAGCAGAAGGCGGAAAGAGGGATGTTGCCGGGGGAGAGAATCGGGACCCGCGCCCTTGATCGAGAGTGGCGCCGGATCTGCTCTACAAAGTTGCTTACGACGAGGCGGTGCGAGCTCTCTCAGAGCAGCAGGCGGTCATCGAGAGTTTCCGCGCCCGGGCGGGGCTACTGCTCTCGGCAGCTGCCGTTGCGACGTCGTTTCTCGGCGCGCAAGCGCTGCAGGGCGGTGACGCGGACTTCTATACCTGGTTGGCACTGCTGTGTTTCGTTGCGGTGGTCGCGACCTCCCTCGCGATCCTCTGGCCCCGGGGGTGGGAGTTCGCGGCCTACCCAAGCGGTGTGATCGGTGGTCAGATCGAGGCTGCAGAAGAAGTTCGAATCGAGGATCTGTATCGAGACTTGTCTCTCCGCATGCACGGCAGCTACCTGGAGAACCACCTGGCTCTCCAGCGTCTTGCCGCCTTCTTCCAAGCTGCCAGCGGCCTGCTGACGGTCGAGGTGATTCTCTGGGTGGTCGCTATCGCATCGGACCTCTAATATCTACCCATGTCTCAGACAAATCCATCCAAGCGTCCGGTGGGGCCAAAACTGCAGATCGAGATGCTCGGGGAGCGAGCGATGACCTTCCGCGAGTTTGTCGCGATCTTGACCCCGCGCTGGGTCAAGCACCTATTTCGCCGTCCCGGCTCGTCTTAAAGCCGCGACCGGCAAAATGCAGTGGCGAGATGGGGCGGGGCGTCACCCGGCAAGAAGACGCCCCACCCCGTCACTCCTTCAAACGGCTGCAGGTATCTCTGCGTCGCCGCCGTCCTGGGACCCAGGGGGAGTCGAGGCCCCCTGGGAGTTGGACGGTGACGAACCGTTGAAGCTTTTTGCCTGGATCGGGCGCAGGTAGGCGATCTGCCCCTCACGCAGCTCGAGCCGCTGCAGCTCGGCGCGGGTCAGCTGCGCCCAGATCTCGGTCCCGTCGGAGAGCACGAGCTCGACCCGGACCTCGAAGCCGAGGGTGACGATCCGCTGCACCATGCCCTCCGAAGTGCGATCGTCGGCATCCAGCACGATTTCCATGTCGTGCGGGCGGACGAAGTCGTCGCCGAGGCGGTTGACCTCGCCGACGAAGCTCATCACGAACTCGTTGGCGGGGTGGTCATACAGATCGTCTGCGCTGCCCGACTGCTCGACCTGGCCGTTGTTCATCACCACCAGTTGCTCGGCGACGTCCATCGCCTCCTCCTGGTCATGGGTGACGAAGATCGTCGTCACGTGCATCTCGTCGTGAAGTCGGCGCAGCCAGGTCCGCAGGTCTTTGCGCACCTTGGCGTCGAGCGCCCCGAATGGCTCGTCGAGGAGCAGCACCTGTGGTTCCACCGCCAGCGCCCGCGCCAGCGCCATCCGCTGCCGCTGCCCGCCGGAAAGCTGATCGGGGTAGCGCTCTGCCAGCCCGTCGAGCTGGACCAGGCGCAGCAGCTCGTGCACGCGGTCGTGGATCTTCGCCTTGTCCCACTTGCGGATCTTCAAGCCAAAGGCGACGTTCCCGAACACGGTCATGTGCTTGAAGGCGGCGTAGTGCTGGAAGACGAAGCCGACCTCGCGCTTCTGCGCCGGCGTCTTCGTCGTGTCCTTGCCGTTGATCGTGACGCGGCCGCTGTCGAGCTCCTCGAGCCCGGCAATCGCCCGCAGCAGCGTCGACTTACCGCTGCCGCTCGGGCCCAGCAGGGCCGTCAGTGAGCCGTCCGGGACGTCGATCGAGACGTCGTCAAGCGCCTGAAAGTCATCGAAGCGCTTGTGCGCTCCCTCGACTGAGATTCCCATCAGGAACCCTCCTTGGTAGTTGATGCCGCGACCGGGACTTCGGTTCCGGCAGGGATTGGTGCGCCGCCGCTCTTCGCTCTCCGCCCGCCGACGCTCATCAGCAGCAGCGTGGTCAGAGCGAGCAGGGCGAGGACGATTGCGCCGGCGTAAGCCGCTTCCTCTTGGAACTGCTCGAAGGCCTTGGCGACGTAGAGCGGCAGGGTTTCGGTCTCGCCCGAGATCGAGCCGGAGACGATCGTCACTGCCCCGAACTCGCCGAGCACCCGTGCCGTCGTCAGGACGACGCCATAGGCGACCCCCCAGCGGATCGCCGGCAGGGTGATCCGCCAGAAGGTCTGCCAGCCGTTGGCTCCCAGGGTGGAGGCCGCCTGCTCTTGCTCGGTACCGATCTCCTGCAGTACCGGCACCACCTCGCGGACCACGAACGGGAGCGAGACGAAGATGCTGGCGAGGACCATCCCCGGCCAGGAGAACAGGACCTGGAAGCCCCATTCAGCCAGGGTCGGCCCGAACCACCCGCTGTTGCCGTAGAGCAGATAGAGGGCAAGGCCGATGACGATCGGGGAGATGGCGAAGGGCAGGTTGATGATCGCGTCGATCCACCTGTTGGTCCACGAGCGGCGGCGGACCAGCAGGATCGCGCAGCCGACGCCGAAGACCGTGTTCAACGGCACCGCGGCGGCGACCATCAGGAGGGTCAGCTGGATCGCGTGGATGGCCTCGGGGGAAGTCATCGCTTCCCACGGAGGCCCGAAACCGTGCTCGAAGGTCTTGTAGAAGATCATCCCGACCGGGGCCAGAAGCAGCAGGCCGAGATAGCCGAAGGCGAGGCCGCGCAGGCCCCACTTGGCGGGAGGAGAGGTCGTCATACGCCCCCTCCCACCTGAGAGCGGCTGATGGTCCGGTTGATGGTTCGCCTGAGCAGGCCTTTCTTGCCGCGCTCGCCGCTGCCCGCGAACAGGCTGACGCCGATCAGCATCAGCAGTGAGAGCGCCAGCAGTACCACCGAGACGGCGGAGGCTCCAGCCTCGTTCCCGGTCTCGATCTGGCTGCGGATGAAGACAGAGGAGACCTCGGTCTCGAAGGGGATGTTGCCCGAGATCAGGATCAGCGACCCGTACTCACCGAGCGCCCGCGCGAAGGCGAGCATGATGCCGGCGACGATCCCCGGCAACAGGTTGGGGAAGATGATGCGGCGGAAGGTGGTGAAGCCGCCGGCGCCGAGGGAGGTCGACGCCTCCTCCATCTCGCGGTCCATCTCCATCAGCAGCGGCTGGACCGCACGGACGACGAAGGGGAGGGTGATGAAGCAAAGCGCCATCACGACAGCCACCCGCGTGAAGGCGACGTTGAGGCCGATCGGGCTCTCGGACCCGTAGAGGGTCAGCAGCGTGAGCCCAGCGACGATCGTCGGCAGCGCGAAGGGGAGGTCGATCAACGCGTTGACCGCGCCCTTGCCGGGGAAGTCGTCGCGGACGAGGACCCAGGCGATGACCGTGCCGAAGAAGCCGTTGATCGCTACGACTATCAGCGAGCAGATCACCGTCAGTTTCAGCGCCGCCGTCGAGCGGGGGTCGCTGACCGCGTTCCAGAAGCCCTCGATCCCGTTGCTGAGCGAGTTGTCAACCACCGCCGCGAGCGGCAGCAGCACCATCAGCGACAGGTAGAGGACGACCAGGCCGCGGCCGAGGCCGGTGCCGACCCCGGGCAGGCGCAGGCCTGCCCGGGGTGCAGCGGAAACGGGGGGGAGGTTTGCCGGGTGCGCCTCCATCAGCCGCTCGTGGACACTCCGAGTTCTTTCTCGATCTCGGCGACCTTGCCGGTTTCCTCGTCGAAGAACTCATCGTTGACTTTGTCCCAGCCGCCGAACTCGTCGATCGTGAACAGGTCCTCGGGGGTAGGGAACTGTTTCTCGTCGACCAGGGCCGGGTTGGCCGGCCGGTAGCCGTTCTCGGCCCACAGTTTCTGACCCTCGTCCGACCAGATGAAGTCGAGGAAGGCCCGGGCTGACGGCGACGCGTCTTTGGTGACGGCGATCGGCGTCTGGATGTGGATCGTGCTCGGCGGGATCACGTAGTCGACGTCCTCGCCGGCGTTCTGGGCGGCGATCGCCTCGTTCTCGTAGGAGATGAGGATGTCGCCCTCGCCCTGGGTGAAGGCGGCGAGCGCATCACGTCCGCTGCCGGGCTGTACGACGGTCTTCTCCAGCACCGTTTTCACCGCGTCGAGTGCCTCCTGCTCGGTTTTGCCCTGGTGCAGCTGCGAGCCGTAGATCGCCATGATGTTCCAGCGGGCGGCGCCGGAGCTGAACGGGTTCGGGGTGATCACCTCGACGTCCTTCTCGATCAGGTCGTCGAAGGATTTGAGCCCCTCGGGGTTCCCTTTGCGGACTACGAGGACCGCGACCGAGGCCTGTCCGATGCCGTTGAATTTCTGTTTGTCCCAGTCGGGGGCGACGAGGCCGGCTTCGACCAGCCGGGTCATGTCCCCGCCTTGGGAGAAGTGGACGACATCGGCGGGCTGGCCGGCCTCGACGGCGCGGCTCTGGTCGCCGGAGGCGCCGAAGGAGTTGCCGAAGCTGACGCCCTCGCCCTCGGGGGTTCCCTCGAAGCCAGGCTCGAGTGCTTCCTCATAGACCACCTCTGGGGTGGAGTAGCCGACGACATCGACGCTGCCGCCGCCACTGCCGCCGTCAGAGGAGCCGGTGGCATCGTCATCGCCACCGCCGCATCCGGCGGCGAAGACTGCGAGGAGCAGAGCGAGAAGGGCGGCGGGGAGAGCCACCTTCGCGCTGCGCCGCCGGTTGTTCCGAGGGTTCCGCATCAATCTGGGGTTCCTTCCTAAGTTGAGTGACTTACTTTCTTGAGCAACTTACTGCTCAATGAGGGCGGCACCGTAGCACAAAGTCGATCGGGAAAGTAGACAATCCTGATCTGAATTCCGGGATTTCAGGTCAACAATCCCTTCCTTTCTGGGCGGGGTTGAGCTTTGTCCCGCTACAGGGGTACAAAGCTCAACCACACCGGCATAGACTGGGTGCGATGAGCGTCGACGCCGTCCGTACGCCGGACGAGCTGCTGGAGGGGCTGCCGGACTATCCCTTCGAGTCGCAGTACCGCGAGGTCGACGGGCTGCGACTGGCGCACCTCGATGAGGGAGAGGGTAAGCCGGTCGTCTTCTTCCACGGCGAGCCGACCTGGTCGTTCCTCTGGCGCAAGGTGATCCCGCCGGTCCGCGAGGCTGGCTACCGCTGCATCGCCCCCGACTACGCCGGCTTCGGTCGCTCCGACAAGCCCACCGACCTCGGCTGGTACACCTACGACCGCCACGTCGAGCTGATGGCGGCGCTGCTGGAGGAACTCGACCTGCGCGACGCGACCGCCGTCGTCCACGACTGGGGCGGGCCGATCGGGCTGCGCCTCGCGGTCGAGCACCCGGACCGGATCTCGCGGCTGGTGATCATGGAGACCGGCCCGTTCACCGGCCACCAGAAGATGAGCGACGCCTGGCTCGCCTTCCGCGAGTTCGTTCGCCATAGCGATGACGTGCCGGTCGGGATGCTGGTTCGCGGCGGTTGCAAGAACGACCCCGGCGACGAGGTGATCGCGGCCTACGAAGCTCCTTATCCGGACGGACCCTCCAAGGCCGGCGCTCGCGCCTTCCCCCTGATCCTTCCGACCGACCCCGACGCCCCGGGCGCCGCCGAGGGCAAAGCCGTCGCCGACGCTCTGCGCGAGGACACCCGCCCGGCCTTGGTCCTCTGGGCCGACTCGGATCCCATCCTCCCGTTCTCCGTAGGCGAGCGTGTCTCGTCCCAGCTCAATTTTCCGCCCCCTCGGCCGATCGCTAATGCGGCGCATTTCCTACAGGAGGACGCGGGCCCCGAGATCGGGAGCATCGTCGCGGACTGGTTGGGGAGCCGGGGATGACTCGCCGTACCCTCCCCGCTGTTTTCCGCCGAGTCATCCCCGGCTCCCTCGCTAACCCTCCCGGCTGATCAGCTCCACCATCTGGTCATGCGAGTAGTCCTGCAGTAGCCGGACCCGTCGCGGCGTCTCGTCGTCCTCCAGCCAGGTCACCGTGCCAGGCCAATAGGAGTTGGGCGGGTCCCCCGGCTGGTGGAAAGCCGAGGCGAAGACCCAGCTGCCGGTGTTGTGGAGGCGGCCGCCGCGGGGGAGGGGCCACTCGGCTTCGCTCGCCAACGGGCCGCCGCGGTGGGTGTGGCCGTTGATCACGTGGACGTCGTCGACGCCGAGCCGCACCGCCAGCTCGACCGCCGCCTCGACGCCGCCGCGGAAGATCGCCGGCGGCCTCACGTCGGGATCGAAGTCGGAGCGCAGCAGGCCGTTGATGGCGCGGACCGTCGCCGGCCAGCCGACGCGGGCGGCTCGCGCCCTGGCGCTCGGCCGCTCGAGCTCCCCGGCCAGCACCTCCCAGGCGTGCTCGAACGGCCCGTTGCGACGGCGCTTGATCGGCATCACCTGGGCAAGGCCGTAGGCGAACCCGTAGAGGGGGCGGAGCACCCGCTCGTAGTCGTTCGGGGTGGCCCGCTTCGGCGGCGGCTTGGAGAGCCGGACCATCGTCGCCGCGGCCAGGCACTCGGCCCGCGGCAGCCGAAGGTGGACGTCCATGTAATGGCCGTGGGTGGCGTAGACGTCGTCGCGCAGCCAGATGCCCGGGTAGGCGAGCTTCAGGCGCGCCGGCCCGAGCCACTCGTCGACCAGAACGGCCGGGCCGGTGGGGACGTGAAGCTGCTCGAGGCCGAGGGTCGGGTCGCCGCCGATCGAGAGCTCGTCGAGCAGCGGCTCGGCGAGGCGGTGGTCGTGGTTGCCGGGGACGAGGATCACCTCGGCCGCGCCCAGGGCTTCGCCGAGATCCACGAAGAAGGATTTGGCGCGAGCCAGCGAGGGGCCGACCGGCAGGTTTCGCAGCTCGATCACGTCTCCGAGGAGGACGACACGGTCGGCCCCCGCGATCTCCTCGAGCAGGACCCGCCGCACCCCGGGGTCCCGCAGAACGTCCTCGTCGCTGGCGACGCCGAGGTGGAGGTCGGAGATGATCGCCGTCCGCATCGCACCTTTCTACCTCAGCCTCGGCGTTCGTCCTTTCCTAGGCGTATGTCCGGGAAAGGACGAACGCCGCACGTTTGGCTGGGCAGCCAGGATGGGTACGATCTTCGAATGCACGCTTTCGGTGAAGAGCGGATGGCGCCGGCCAACGGCATCCAGCTCTGCTACCAGGAGATGGGCGACCCCGACGGGCAGCCGCTGCTGCTGGTGATGGGCCTGGCGACGCAGATGATCGCCTGGGACGAGGAGTTCTGCGGGATGCTGGCCGAGCGCGGCTTCCGCGTGGTCCGCTTCGACAACCGCGACATCGGTCGCTCGAGCCGTATCTCCGGCGGCGTACCGAGCATGCTCGGGATGACGATCGGGCGCGGCACCCCCGCCTATCGCCTCGCTGCCATGGCCGCCGACACCGTCGGGCTGATGGACCACCTCGGGATCGACTCCGCCCACGTGGTCGGGGCCTCGATGGGCGGGATGATCGCCCAGTGCGTCGCGATCGGGCACCCGCGGCGCGTCCGCTCCCTCGTCTCGATCATGTCGACGACCGGCAGCCGCCGCGTCGGCCACCCCAGCTACCGCACCTTCGGGCTCCTCCTCGGCAAGCGTCCGCGCGAGCGCGATGCGGCGATCGAGCGCGCGGTGGGCACTTTCAAAGTGATCGGCTCCCCCGGCTACCCCTTCGAAGAGGAGCGGATCCGCGATCTCGCCAACCGCTCCTTCGACCGCGGCCACAGCGAGGCCGGGATCGCCCGCCAGCTGCACGCGATCACCGCCTCCGGCGACCGCACCGCGCGCCTGCGCGAGCTCGACCTCCCCGCCGCCGTCATCCACGGCATGAACGACGTCCTCGTCAACCCCTCCGGTGGCCGCGCCACCGCCAAGGCGATTCCCGGCGCCCGCCTGAAGATGATCGACGGGATGGGGCACGACATGCCCCGCGCGCTCTACCCCAACTTCGTCGAGGAGATCGCGGCGAACGCGGCGCGGGCCCCGAAGCCGGAGCCCGCTGCGCAAGTCGCCTAGATGCGGCTGAGAGGAGTCGAACCTCCACGGGCTCTCGCCCACACGGACCTGAACCGTGCGCGTCTACCAGTTCCGCCACAGCCGCGCGGAGCAGGCAATTTACCGGTTGCCCGCCTCGCGCCCCTGACTGCCTCCGGCAGGCGTCCTGTGACCGACGTCTCGCGCCCCCGCTGCTCGCCTCGCTAAAATGCCCGCATCCTCGCCGCTATCGTCTAGGGGACTAGGACGCCGGATTCTCAGTCCGGAAACCGGGGTTCGAATCCCCGTAGCGGTATCGAAGAAGCCCGCCCTTGCGGGCTTTTTTCGTACTTAGGGGTTACTGGCTCAATCAATCGATAGGGAGCGCAGAATTGATCGGGAACGAGTTCAGGACGGGGCTGGGACGGCGCTCGATCGCTGGGTTGACCGCGGTCTTGGCGTTGGCGGCATTGCTGGCCGGGTTGGCGACGGCTACGGCAAGCGCTTCGTTTGTCTCCGCCTCGAGTGGCTCAGACGCCGGCAATGACTGCAGCGATCAATACGAGCCCTGCGCCACGATCCAGCATGCGATCGACGAACTGGTCCCGAATCCGTTCGTTTCGTTTCCGTCAATCAGCGTGGCGCCCGGGGTCTACGGAGAACAACTTTCCGTCGACAAGTCAGTCACTTTGCACGGCCCCAACTCCAGCCTGGACGGCCGGGGTCCGGAGGCTGTGATCGAAGGTGGGATCGGCACCGCGATCACTCCTGAAGCTCCCAACGTCACCATCACCGGCTTCACGATTTCTACCGCCGATGCAGGTACCCCGATTCGCACCCTGGGCTCTGACGTCGACCGACTGACGATCTCCGGCAACATCATCGAAGGCGGCACCTCCGGGGTGTGGCTTGGAGCGGGCGGGGATGAAACCAACCTGAGCCTCAACCGGATCAAAGCTGACGAGTTCGGAATTCGTCTCGGCGCTGCCGGCTACGGCGCACTGAAGATCTGGTACAACCGCCTAACGGGACCGGATGCTTCCATGGGGGTGTTCGCAGGCCCCGACACCGAGATCGACGGCTTCGAACTCGAAGGTAACGAATTTGCGACCGCCGGCCTTGGGGCTTCGATCAGGGACGGCTCGGTCCTAGCCAACAAGATCGAACCTCCTCCGGGTGGCGTCGGACTGCGGGCCAACCTGACTGGATCCTACGTCAGAGAAAACTCCTTCCGAGGCGGGGGGACGGGGAGCTGCCTTCGACTACTCGGGGGCCACAACGGACTCGATCCTTCCAGTCAGGTTCACGTCGGCTTCAATGAATTTTCGGGTTGCGCGCCGTATGCATTGCAGCTTGGCCCAGAAGTTGAAGCGATCAGCATCACGGCGAATGCGTTCCCCGGCAGTCAGAACGGGGTCGTCACCGACGACAGCACTCCGTGGAACGTCCCGAGCAGCATCAAGGTATCCGGCAACCGTTTCGTGGGACTCGCTAATTTCGGCGTGGAAAACGCGGTTGGCGGAGAGCTTGACGCCAGCAACAATTGGTGGGGCTGCAATGACGGACCGGGAGCGCCGGGTTGCGACAGCGTCAGCTCAGGGGTCGACGCAGTGCCCAACGTGTACCTCGCGGCGGAGGCGGTCGAAAATGAGGAAAGTGACTTGATCTTCAGCCCGGCCCCGGTCAGTGCCCTAAATCCCGGGGAACAAGCATTGATCCGCGCCCACCTGAGAAATGGTGGCGGCGGTGAGGCATTGAACGTTTCGCTGATCACCGAGGATCCTGCCTACTTTTCATCCCTGAAAGGTGAGCTCTCGCGAGCCTCAGACTTTTGGCAAAACGCCCACGCATCGTCTGTCTTTACCGCGGGGTCGCAGCCCGGCCCCGCCGAGGTCATCGTGGAGATGGACAACGAGCGAGTAGAAGTGCCGCTGACGATCAACGGCAAGTTGCCGGCGCCCTCGGTTGCACCCTCACCCTCACCACCCAACGGCCGGCCTCGGATTCGGATCCGGCGGGGTCCCCTGAGCCTGTCAAAGCGCAACGTAGTCATCGGCATGATCAGTTGCGCCCAGAGTGCCTGCAGGGTCGACCAAGAGTCGGCTGAGGTGAGATTAGGCAGAACGCGCTTCGACGTAAAACTGAAAATGCCAGCTGGTATTCCTGCGGAAAACACTCGTCGAATCCGCATGATCTTGCCCGAGAGAGCCTTCGGACGGCTGTCGCGACACGGCATGGGGACGCTTACGGTCACGATCAAGATCACCGACGCGACGAGGGCGGCCGCCTCGACGACTCGCCGGGTCAAGGTCGAATGGGGCCGTTAGGGCAGGCCCCCGCTCTTTTGAATGCGCGGCGCGCAACGGAAAGTGTTGCGCTAAGCTCCCGGTGTGCCCGTTGCCACCGCTGAGAAGATCACCGCCCTGAGCCACGACCTCGGTTCGCAGCGGCGGCTCGCCGAGTTGCTCGGCGTCAGCCCTGCCCAGGTGACCCGTTGGCGGCGGGGCGGCGGGATCGACCTGCAGAACGCCGAGCGGGTCGACCTGCTTGAGCTGGTGGTGGCGAGCCTGCTGCGGCTCTATCCGGCCGACGCGGCCGAGCAGTGGCTGCTCGGGGTGAATCCGCACCTGGGCGATCGCCGCCCGGTCGACCTGGTGCGCGCTGGCCGGGCGCAGGAGCTGCTCGGAGCCTTGTCGGCGGAGCGCGCCGGCGGCTTTGCGTGAGGCTCTGGCGGGCGCTGCCACTGGACAGGAGTGCCGAGGCGACCGAGGCCGGCGGGCCGCTGTGGTTTCCGCGCCTGCAGCAGGGTGGCGGACGGCACGACAATCCGGATCTCTACGGGTGCCTCTACGTGGCCGAGGATCCGGTCTCGGCAGTGGCCGAGCTGCTGGCTCCGTTCCGCGGCACCGGAAAGCTGCTGCCCTCGATGCTGGTCCGCTACGACAGGCCGCTGGCACTGGCGGCCATCGAGCTGGAGGACGGCGCCACCGTCGTCGACCTCGACGATCCCTCGACCCTGATCGCCACCGGGCTGAGGCCGTCCCAGGTGGCGACCCGCAAGCGGACGGCCACCCAGCGCCAGGCCGCTGACGTCTACGAGTCGCACCCCGAAGCAGTGGCGATCCGCTGGTGGTCGACCCTGGAGTCGAGCTGGATCAACTGGACGCTGTTTGATCGCGCCGAGGGGTCACTGGAGATCGGCATCGTGGAGACGTTGACGGTCGAGCATCCGGTCGTGCTCGAGGCGGCTGATCTGCTCGGTTTGCACGGCGGACCGGCCTAAAGGAACCTGACGAGTCTTTTATGGTCTCTGCGTGTTCAGCGGCCTAAAAGCGGTGAAGTATCCACGCGCGGGGGTCGGCGTCATGGTCGGAGCGCCGGCAGCCGCGGGCGCCGTTGCGCTTGCGGCAGGCGCAAGCCTGGTCGGCATCGTTCTCCTCGCGGCGGATGCGGCCTTGGTCCTGCTGCTCGCGATTCTGCGAGTGGCCGAGATCGTCTTCGAGCGGCGAGAGGAGCTGAGCCAACACCTGAACCATCCGCTCTGCACCGTCGAGGAGCTGACTCCATACGGCCTCGGTGCCGATCCAGAGGCTCCCGCCGCACTGGAGAGGACCGGCCAAAGCGAGCATGCCAGCTACCTCGAGCGTGACATCGACGTCGAGCTCCGCGCCGCACTCGATGCGGCCGCGCGTTCCTCGGGGGAGATGGTCGTCGTCTACGGGCCGTCGAAGGCGGGGAAGACCAGGACTCTCTACGAGGCGGTCAGGGCGTCCATGCCCCGGGCCACCGGGGTGGTGCCGCGCGATGCAGGCTCGATCGACGCGCTGCTGGAGGAGAAGATCACCGCGGTCGGCGAGCAGGAGGTCCTCGTCTGGTGGCTCGAGGACCTCGAGGACTACGTCGAGGTGGGCGGCAAGGGCATGAGCCCCCAAGCTCTGCGGAGGCTGAGCGGCAGCGGTGGCAACGTGGTGGTCGTCGCCACGGCCGGGGGCAAAGGCGGTACCTGGCGGGGCGGCGACGCTCGTGAACAGCTGGCCGAGCCGCTCGCGGACCTCCTCCACCACGCGGAGGTCGTCGAACTCGAATCCGAGCTGAGCGAGGAGGAGGTCGAACGGACCCGGGCGTATGCCCCCGAGGCCGCGGCGGCGATAGAGCGCGACGGGATCGGCGAGTTCATGATCACGGCGCCCGAGCTCGAGATGAAGCTGGGATCGGGCAAGCACCGGCCGGTGGACGAAGAGAACCCGCACGGCCAGGCGGTGGCCTGGACGGCGATCGCTTGGCGGCGGGTTGGAATCGTCGAGCCGATTCCGCGGGCGACCTTGAGGGCGCTCTACGGATACTTTCTGAGCGAGCACGTCGATCCGTCCGATGCCGGCTTCGACGACGGTCTGGGGTGGGCGCGGAAGCCTCTCTATAAGACGGTCGCGCTGCTGAAGGGCAGTCGGGATGCGGTCGTCGCGCATGACCACGTCGCCAGCGCCGGGACTCTCCCAAAGGAGGTGGACGGGACCCTTTGGCGTCGAATTCTCGAGGCCGCGACTCCCCAGCAGGCGTTCTCGATGGGTCTCGTTGCGTACAGGAGGCATGGCCAGGGAACCGAGTCCAAGGAGCGAGCAGAGGCGGCTTGGAGGAGGGCCGCTGAGCTCTCGGAGGGGAACCTGGCCGGGATCTCGTTGTTCAACTTGGGAGTCCTGCTGCGGCAGGAAGAGCGATTGGATGAGGCCGAAGAGGCATACCGCACTGTCTTGGAGCTTGATCTGAAAGGCGAGGACCTGCGGGTGAAGTCGCTTGCCGCATACGCAGACACGGTCAACATTCGCGGTTTCAGCACGCGGGCAAGGGAGCTCCTCGACCGCGCGGTCGCGATCGACCCCGAGCATGCCCTCGCCCTCGCCATCTATGCCATCTTCGAGAAAGACCAGGGCAGTGACCACGAGCGCGTGGAAGAGCTCTTCGAGCGGGCGATCGCGGCCGATCCGACCGACGCCACCCACGTCGGCAACTACGCGGCCTTCCTCGCCGTCGATCGCAAGGACCCCGACCGTGCAGACGAGATGTTCGAGCGGGCGATCGCGCTCGACCCCGACCATGCGATCAACGTCACCAACTACGCCCTCTTCCAGATGGAACATAGGGAGGAACCCGATCTGGAGGACGTGGAGGGGCTTCACGAACAGTCGATTGCGGCCGATCCGGATGACCCGAACGTCCTCAGCAGCTACGCCGTCTTCCTCGCCTCCGTCCGCGAGGACCATGACCGCGCCGAAGAGTTCTTCAAGCGCGCGGTGGAGCTTGACCCCGACCATGACCGCAGCGTCGGCAACTTCGCCTTTTTCTACGCCAGCATCCGCGGTGACTTCGACCGCGCCGAAGCGTTGTACGAGCGGGCGGTGGAGGCCGGATCCGATCCGAGCATCCTGAAGAGCTACGCCATCTTTCTTCGGCGGGACCGCAAGGACTCCGACCGCGCTGAAGAGATGTTCGAGCGGATGGTTGCCGCCGAGCCGGACGATGCCGACTCTTTCTGCATCTACGCCGTTTTCCTCGCTGAAACGCGCCGAAGAAGCGACCGCGCCGAAGAAATGTTCGAACGAGCGATCGCCATCGATCCCTTCGACCCGGACAACCTCTTGAATTACGCCACCTTCTTCATCACCGCGTGCGATGACCCCGACCGCGCCGAAGCGTTGTTCGAGCGGGCACTTGCGGCCGACCCCGCACACCAGGGGGTGCTTTCTCGCTACGCCCACTTCCAGAGGGAAGTCCGTAACGACCTTGACCACGCCGGCGAGCTGTACAAGCGGTTGGCGGATGCCGATCCGATCCATCTCGTTACCTATGCACGCTTCCTCGGGCAGGTGCGCCAGGACCACGACCGCGCCGAAGAGGTCTTCGAGCGGGCGGTCTCCGAAAGTCCCGACCAGGCTGACGACATCGGCAGCTACGCCCTCTTCCAGAAGAACGTCCGCGGTGATCACGACCGCGCCGAAGAGCTATACGAGCTGGCGCTCGCGGCCGAGCCCGGGCACGAGATAAACCTGAACAATTTCGCGTACTTCCTTTCCAGCGTGCGCCAGGAGCTCGACCGCGCCGAAGAGCTCTATGAACGGGCGATCGCGGCAGCGCCGCAGAGCTCCTACGGCCTTCGCCAGCACGCGTACTTCCAGAAGACCGCCCGCGGTGATCTCGACCGAGCCGGAGATCTCTACGAGCAAGCGGTCGCAACCAATCCCGAGGACCTGGAGAGCCTCAGCGACTACGCGCTCATGCTGGACGAGGTCAACGAGTCAGAACGGGCCGAAGAGATCTATGAACAAGCGCTCCGGCTCGATCCGGAGAACGCAAACCTGCTTGGCAATTACGCCCGCCTCTCGTTGGCGCGGGGGGAGGAAGACAAGGCTCGGTCGTTGATCGAGAGGTCACTCGTTGTCGCTGAGCAGCCTCCACTGCTGGCCGAGCTCTGCATCTATCGCCTCGTCCTGGATCCCGAGGACGAGGAGGCCAAGGGGCAGTTGAACGGTTTGATCGCCGCCGGTGTGCGTAGCCCCGGCTGGGACTTCGAGGGTGTCATGTCGGTTGCTCGAACTCGCCGGCATCCGGAGGTGGAGTGGCTCGAACGGATGGCGGAGATCGTCTCCTCCGGTACGAGCGAAGAGCTCCTGCCCGGCCCGAAGGGCTGAACTCAGCGCTCCGCCGCGCTGGTCGGGTCGTTCGGGCTCGCCTGGCGCGGGTCGTTCGACCACGCGCCCGGCGGCTCCGGCACCGGCCCGTCGAGCAGCGGGTCCTCGGTTGCCCGCATCCACTCGAGCAGGCGCTCGCGCAGTTGGGCGAGAGTGTCCTGGCGGGTCGGGTCGGTGGAGAGGTCATCGAGCTCGTTGGGGTCGAAGAGGAGGTCGTAGAGCTGCTCCTCGGGGACGCGCTGTTCGCCCCAACCGGCCTCCATCAGGATCTTCTTGCTGGCGCTGTCGTCGCAGTTGGCGAGGACGGGGCGGTCGTAGTCGTCGAAGCGGCGGATGTACTTGAAGCGCTCGGTGCGGACGGCCCGCAGGGGCTGGTAGGCGGCGTGGTAGGTCATCTCGGCGAAGACGGCGTCGTTGACCGTGGCGGTCTCGCCGCGGACCAGGGGCAGGAGGCTGGTCCCCTGGAGGAAGGGCGGCTCCTCGATCCCGGCCAGCTCGCAGAGCGTCGGGTAGATGTCGAGGTGGCTGACGAGGCCGTCGAAGACGCGCCCGCCGAGGAAGCCGCCGGGGCCGCGCATGATCAGCATCACGCCGATCCCGCGGTCATACAGGGTCGCCTTGGCGTTGGGGAAGGCGAGGCCGTGGTCGGTGGTGCAGACGATCAGCGTCTCGTCCTGCAGGCCGCACTGGTGGAGGCCGTTGAGGACGGCGCCGATCCCCTGGTCGAGGGAGCGGGCGCTGGCCTTGAAGGCGGCCATGTCGGCGCGGGTCTCCGGCGTGTCCGGCAGGTTCGCCGGCGGCAGCGAGTAGAGGGTGTCGCGGACCGAGGTCGGCACGCGGTAGGTGCGGTGGGTCTCGAAGAAGCCGACCGACATGAAGAAGGGCTCCTCGGCGGCGCCGAGGCGCTCGATCGCGGTCGGGGCGATGTCGGCGGCGTGGTGGCTGTCGACCTCGATCACCTCGTCGTAGCCGATCACCTCCGGGTCCTCGGAGATGTGCTGCTCACCGATCAGGACCGAGCGGTAGCCGGCCTCGCGCAGGGGGTGGACGAGGTGCTGGCCGTAGTCGTTCAGCTCCCAGCCGCGGTGGGCGAGGCCGAGCAGGCCGTTGTTGTGGCAGTACTGGCCGGTGAGGAGGGAGGCGCGGCTGCCCGAGCAGGTGGGGGCGGCGCAGAAGGCGTTGCGGAAGAGCACGCCTTGGTCGGCGAGCAGCTGGATGTTCGGCGTCGGCACCGGGAATCCGTAGGGCTGGACGTAGCGGCCGGTGTCGTGGGAGTGGATGTAGAGGATGTTAGGAAGCTTCTTGATAAAGAAAGTATACAATTCTGATCCGAATGCACCTGTTTGGCCTCCACCACGTTTTCGCCATCGCCTCCGACTGGAGGGACTGCAGCGACTTCTACGGCCTCGTGCTGGGGTTGGACCGGGTAAGCAATCCGGATGGCACGCTCAGCTTCGCCACCGCGGAGGGGAGGGATGGACCTGTGCTCAGCTTCGACGTCTCTCCCGGCGCAGCGCGGGGAACCCCGGGGCGCGGCCTCGTCCACCGGCTGCAGTGGTCGGTCTCAGAGCCAGGCGCTCTCGAGCTCTGGCGCCGCCGCCTGCAAGCGGTGGGCGTAGGCGTTACCGCCTGGCTCAACGGGCGGGGCGACCCCCTGGCGCTGCGCTTCTCCGATCCCGACGGACTCGAGCACGAGATGGTCTTGCCGCCGGCGTTCGTCCTTTGTCGCCCAGAGGGCGACAAAGGACGAACGCCAAGTTTGATCGGCGTCCGCGCCTATGCCGCGGCCAGCGTCCAGAACGGCGACCTGCTCGCCGGCCGCCTCGGCTTCGCCTCCTGCGGCGAGGGGGCCTGGCGGGTGGGGGCGGGCGAGGCGGCTGCCAGTTACGCCTGCGACCCGCCGCCGCCATCGCGCCCGGTACAGGGGGCCGGCACCGTTCGCCACGTCGCCTGGTCATGCCGGCCGGGCGAGGAGCGGGCCTGGCGCCAACGGGTAATCGGGATGGGCGCCACCGTCAGTCGCCTGATCGAGTGCGACGGCTACCGCTGCTTCTTCTTCCGCGAGCCCGACGGCGTCCTCTTCGGCGTGGCGACGCGGCCCACCCCCGCCGGCGCGGTCCAGCCCCGCTTCCAGCTGCCTCAGCCCTCGGAGATCCCCGCCCGGATCGCCCGCCCGATCGGGATCCTCGCCGCGGTGTAGGCAGAGGGGGCTAGCTGACGGAGGCGGGCGCTGGCGCACCCTTGCCGTCTTCGAGCGGGCCTTCGACGACGGAGTCCGGGTCGGGGAGCTCGATGTCCGGCTGGGCTCCGTAATCGAAGAGGTCCATGCGCATGTCGATCGTCACCGGCGGCTCACCCCGCTCGCCGGGCACCGGCATCACCATCCGCAGCCGTCGCAGCAGGTTCTGGTCGTCGACCCAGCCTTCGGCGCGGATCGCGGTCGGGGCCTGCCCTTCGATCCGTCCGTAGGCTTCGGCTTCCCGGTACTTGCCCTTCTCCCGGAGGAAGTCGACGAGGTCGGCCAGCTGCACCTCGCCGCGGTAATGGCGGGCCATCTTCCCGTTGATCGATTCGCGGCCGACCAGCTCGATCTCCCCGGAGGCGCCGAGCAGCTCCAGCGAGTCGTCGACGTTCATCGGGGTTTCGTCTTCCCCCGAGCCCTCCGACTCTTCGGTCAGCACCCATTCCTTACCCGGCGGCAGTTCTCGCTCGACGAGGTCTCCCCCCTCGTACTCGAGGGCGCCGGCGGAGATCTTGATCATCCCCAGGGGTCCGTACGGCGTGCTCATCTCGAGGTCGAGGCGGCTGCGATCGGTCGTCTCGTTGAAGGCGCCGCTGCCGCTGGCTCGGAGCGGCTGCGGGAACTCAGGGGAGCTGTAGACCATGTAGATCGAGGCGCGCCCGCCCGGGAACTTCTCCACCCGCTCGGCAGCCGCGGCAACCGGGTTGAGCCCGAGCCGGCCCGAAGATGGGGTGTCCGCGCCGTCGTTGAGGGCGGCGTTGAGGAGCACCAAGACCAACAGCGCCGAGAGTAGGCCGAGGAGTCGGAGCACGGGGCCTCGTCAGTCGGTCTCGATCGAGTCGAGCTGCTCTTCGACGTACGGGGTCGCGTCGAGGATCCGCGAGGAGCCCGGCAGCCGGATGTCGGGCTGGGCACCGAAGTCGAACAGGTCCATCCGCATGTCCATCGTCATCGCCGGTTGCCCCGATTCGCCGGGCAGATCCATCACTATGCGGTTGCGCCGCACGATTTCCTCGTCGTCGATCCAGGCTTCCCCGACGACCGGTCCCGGCATCAGCGTCGCCAGCTTCTCGTAGTGCTCGGCCAGCTCGTCCTTTCCTTCCTCCCGCAGCAGCTCCGCGTAGCCGTCCAGCGAGACGCTGGTGCGATAGCGCCGGGTCGGCACCCCGCGGACCTTCTCGCGGCCCATCTCGCGGACGCTGCCGTTGACCGTCGTCAGCATCTGCAGCGTGCTGTCAACGTCGCCGCCGCCGACCATCGCTTCCTGTTCGCTGTGGCCGAGGAAGGGCTGCATGGCCACCCATTCCTTGCCGTCGGGGAGGCCGTCGCTGATCCCGGTGCCGCGCATGTAGAAGGTGGTGCCGTCACTGACGGTCTCGACCCGGACCCGCCCTTTCGGCGTATCGAGGTTCAGGACCGCGCGGGTGCGGCCCGTCTGCGAGTTGATCGAACCGCTGCCGTGGCCGACCATCGCCTGCGGCAGCGACGGGGAGGTGTAGATCGCCTTCATCGTGAAGCGGGCGCCCGGTTCGCTCTGCGTCCGCTCCGCTGCCGCCGCCACCGGGTTGAATTCGAGCCGGCTTTCGGCGTCGCCGTTGAGGAAGGAGTTGACCAGGACCAGGACCAGCAGCAGCGAGAGGAACTTGACCCCATTCATCAGCCGGCGCGAGAGCGGGTCGAGCGGCTCGCCGCCGAAGCCCCTGCCCGGGGTCGGCGACGGAGCCGGATCGGAGCCACCGCTGTAGCTACCCCAGAGAGGCGACGCGCCCGGCGGCGGAAAAGAGGTTGGTTGGCCGTCTGACAAGACATAGAGTCATCGGCCATACCGATGACTCACTTGAGCATTTAGATGGGATTGCTGGACCCCGCACCGCCGCCGTTCGAGGTCTCGGAGTGGCGTCGCCTGTCCCACTTGGAGCGGATCAAGCCGCTGGCGCAGGACTGGGCGCTGAACGGGTTCGGGACGCCGGTCGCGGTCTACTTCCTCTACGTCTTCAAGATCCTCGCCTACGCCGGGCTCGGCGCCCTGCTGATCTTCGCCACCAGCGGCTGGCCCGAGTGGACCGCGCCGATCGTCTTCCAGAAGGCGGTGATCTGGACGCTGCTCTGGGAGGTTCTGGGTCTCGGCGCCGGCTCGCTGCCGCTGACCCTGCGCTTCAGCCCGATGGTCGGCGGCTTCCTCTACTGGCTGCGGCCGGGGACGACGCGGCTGCCGCCCTGGCCCGAGCGGGTGCCCGGGACGCGGGGGACGACCCGGACCTGGCTCGACGTCGGCCTATACATAGGGCTGATCGGGACGGCGCTCTACCTGCTGCTCTCGCCGGGAGTGGAGGCGGATGCGGGGTGGGCGCCGCTGGAGACGATGGACAACGTGGGCCTGAACCTGGTCTTCGAGCCTCCCATGGCCCTGGACCCCCTGGCGGTCGGCGTCATGCTGGCGTTCCTCGGCGCCCTCGGCCTGCGCGACAAGGTCCCGTTCCTGGCGGCGCGGGCGGAGGTCTACGGCACCCTCGCGATCATCTTCCTCTTCCCGCTGGTCAACATGGTGATTGCGGCGCAGGTCGTCTTCTTCTGCATCTGGTGGGGGGCGGCAGCTTCGAAGCTGAACCGCCACTTTCCCTTCGTGGTCACGGTGATGATCAGCAACACGCCGTGGAACAAATCACGGAAGGCGAAGCGCCGGCTCTACGCGGACCACCCGGAGGACCTGCGGCCCTCGCGGGTCGGGGCGCTGTCCGCCCACCTCGGGACCGTGATCGAGTTCACCCTGCCGCTGGTCCTGCTGCTGACCCAGGGAGGGCTGCTGGGGACGATTGCCCTGGTCGGGATGGTGATCTTCCACGTCCACATCTTCTCCACCTTCCCGCTGGCGGTGCCGCTGGAGTGGAACGTGTTCATGATCTTCGGCCTCTTCTTCCTCTTCGGCCACTACGGCGATCTGCCCTGGTGGACGCTCGAGGACCCGCTGCTGCTGGCGGTCCTGCTGCCGATCTGCGTCGGGCTGCCGCTGCTGGGGAACTTCCGCCCCGACCTCGTCTCCTTCCTGCCCTCGATGCGCTACTACGCCGGCAACTGGGCGACGAGCCAGTGGCTGTTCCGCAAGGACACGGCAGCGGAGGACAAGCTCGACGCCGAGATCGTCAAGGCGGCGCCGATCGTCACCCGGCAGCTGGAGAAGTTCTACGACCGGGAGATGATCGACGTGCTCGTCTACAAAGGGCTCGCCTTCCGCTCGATGCACTCGCACGGGCGAGCGCTGAACGCGCTGACGATGCGGGCCGTCGCCGACGTCGAGGAGTACGAAGTGCGCGAGGGGGAGCTCGTCGCCGGCGTCGTCCTCGGCTACAACTTCGGCGACGGCCACTTCCACGACCACCGGCTGCTGGCCGCGGTCCAGGAGCGCTGCCGCTTCGGGCCGGGGGAGCTGCGGGTGGTGACGCTGGAGTCCCAGCCGGCGCACGTGCAGCGCCAGCGGTACCGGATCTGGGACGCGGCCGAGGGCCTCGTCGAGGAGGGCTGGGTCGACGTCCGCGACATGGTCCGGCGCCAGCCGTGGCTGGGGGACGATCTGGTCCCGTTGCACCCGCTCTCATGAGCAGCGCGGTCGTCGTCGGTTCCGGCCCCAACGGGCTCGCCTGCGCGGCGACCCTGGCCAGCCGCGGGGTCGAGGTGACGGTGATCGAGGCCGCCGACGCGATCGGCGGCGGCACCCGCACCTCGGAGCTGACGGTGCCGGGTCTGCTCCACGACGAGTGCAGCGCCACCCACCCGATGGCGCTCTCCTCGCCGGCGGTGGTCTCGGCCGGGCTGGAACTGGAGCGCCACGGGCTCGAGTGGGCCTGGCCGGAGGTCGACCTCGCCCACCCGCTGGACGGGGGCGGGGGAGGGGCGATGCTGCGCTCGGTCGAGGCGACCGCGGCGGGGCTGGGCGCGGCCGGTGGCAGGTGGCGGCGGATCTTCGGCCCGCCATCGCGGGATTACGAGGCGCTGACCGCGGACATCTACCACCCGCTCCTCCACTTCCCACGCCACCCGCTGCGGCTGGTCCGGTTCGGGCTGCCGACGCTGCCGCCGGCGACGATGCTGGGGCGGGCGCTGGGGACCCCGGAGGCGGCGGCGCTCTTCGGCGGGGTCGCCGCCCACTCCTACGCGCGGCTCGACCGGCCGCTCAGCTCGGCGATCGGGATGGCGCTCGTCTGCTCCGGCCACGCCTACGGCTGGCCGGTGGCGAAGGGGGGTTCGGCGGCGCTCGCCGACGCCTGGGCGGGGGTGATCCGCGAGCACGGCGGTCGGATCGAGACTGGGCGCCGGGTGCGCTCGCTCGACGAGCTGCCGAGCGCCGACGCCGTCGTCCTCGACCTCGCGCCGGCAGGCGTGGTCGAGCTGGCGGGCGACCGGCTGCCCCCGCGGGTAGCCCGCGCCTACCGCCGCTACAAGCACGGGCCCGGGGCCTTCAAGGTCGACCTCGCGGTCGAGGGCGGGGTGCCGTGGGTCTTCGAGCCCGCCCGCCGCGCCGGCACCGTCCACGTCGCCGGCTCCCTGGAGGAATTGGCGCACGCCGAGGGACAGATCAACCGCGGCCGCATGCCGGAGCGGCCCTTCGTCCTCGTCGGCCAGCAGTACCTGGCCGACCCTCAGCGCTCCAAGGGCTACCTGCACCCGGTCTGGGTCTACGCCCACGTCCCCAGCGGCTACGAGGGCGATGCGACCGAGACCGTGCTCGACCAGATCGAACGCTTCGCCCCGGGCTTCCGAGACCGCATCGTCGCCCGCTCGGTCCGCACCCCGGCCGAGCTCGAGGCGCGGAACCCGAACTTCCTCGGCGGCGACATCCTCACCGGCGCCAACACCCCGTTGCAGAGCCTCATGCGCCCCCGCGTCCACCCGGTCCCCTACTGGACCGGCATCCCCGGTGTCTTCATCTGCTCCGCCGCGACTCCGCCCGGCGCCGGCGCTCACGGCATCAACGGCTTCAACGCCGCCGAAGCCGCGCTGCGCACGCTCTAATCAGGCGAGCCGGCAATTGACCTCCTCATAGGAGGCGAAGTGCCGGCTCGCTGCTCAGTCCCCGACCTCAATCGGCCGCGGCGGCCGTGGCGGGCCGGTGCCGCCCGGGCGCGATTCCAGGTGCCGCACGCTGGGGACGAGAATGACGGCGAGCTGGCAGAAGAAGACGACCGCCGCGGTCACCCACAGCGTGGTCGAGATTCCGATTCCCGCGGCGAGCGGGCCGATCAGGGCGAGGCCGAGGGGCTCCAGCGCCAGCGAGCCGAACCAGTCGTAAGCCATCACCCGCGAGAGCGACTCCTGGGGGATGTGCTGCGCCGCCACCGTTTCGTAGAGGACCTCGGCGAGGCCGACGGTGAGGCCGGAGACGAGCGCCCCGGCGGCGATCACCGTCGCCGGGGCCGGGATCGCCAGCAGCAGCACCGGCAGCGCGAAGAGCATGAGGAGGCCCTCGCCGACCAGCAGCGGGTGGCGGGGGCGGAAGGCGAGCGCGAGCGCGCCCCCGAGCAGGCCGCCGCCACCCCACATAGCCATGATCAGCGCCCAGGAGCTGGAGCCGTTGAGGGACTCGTCGGCGACGGCCGGCCCGAGCACCATGAAGGCGGGGAAGAAGATCGCGTTGCTGGCCGTCGCCGCCAGCACCACCGCGACGAGCCAGTTGCGGCTGGAGAACTCCCGCCAGCCGTGGCGCAGTTCGGAGAAGAAGGCGCCCTCGGCGCCCTCGGGCCGCACCCCCGGCGCTCGCAGCCCGACCAGGCAGGCGGCGCTGACCGCGAAGGTCGCGGCGTCGACCGCCAGTGCGGTCCCCGGCGAGCCGAGCGCCAGCAGGACCCCCGCCAGCGCCGGCCCCGCCACCTTGCCCCCATGGCGGGAGAGGTTGAGCAGGGCGTTCGCCTCCTGCAGCCGGGAGCCGGGGACGATCTGGGGGACGATCGCCCCCGAGGCGGGGTTGAAGAAGGCGGTGGCGGCGCCGTGGATCGCGTAGAGGACGGCCAGCTGCCAGATCTCGGCGACGCCCGCGATCAGCAGCGCCGCGAGCAGTCCCATGGAAACCGTGCGGACGAGGTCGGCGCCCAGCATCGACACCCGCGGCGAGACGCGGTCGCCGACGACGCCGCCGACGAGGAGGAGGGCGATCATCGGCAGGCTGTGGGCGGCGAGGACGAGGCCGAGGTCGGTCGCCGACCCGGTCAGGTCGAGGACCGCGAAGGCGACCGCCACCGGCGCCAACCCGTCGCCGACCAGGGAGGTCGTGCGGCCGAGGAAGAGCCGCCGGTAGTCCGGTTCCCGCAGCACCGCGAGCCGGCTCGAAGTGGACATCCGGGCAGGATAGGCGCGGGTTACAGAAGCTCGCGGTGGGGTAGCTCGCCCTCCAGGGAATGGGAACTTCATCCAATACTGAGAGCCAGACCGCTCGCAGCGAGCACAAGTTCGGCTGCACGCCGCCGCTGACGATGGGAGTCGAGGAAGAGCTGCTGCTGGTCGACGCCGACTGCGGCCTCGTAGCCGACGCCGAAAAGGTGATGGAGGGGATCGATCCCGACCACCACAAGGCGGTCTCGACCGAGATCTTCGCCACCCAGATCGAGATGAAGACCGGCGTCTGCATGGACGCCGACCAGGCCGCCCGGGAGCTGACCGAGGTGCGCCGGGCGATCGCCGCCACCGGGGCGCGACTGATGGGCTCCGGGCTCTACCCGGGGGACTCGGGGGACCCGGCCCTGGTCGAGAAAGCGCGCTATGTGACGGTCAAGAAGGACCTGGTCAGCCTGTTGGCGACGCCGCCCTGCGGGCTTCACGTCCACGTCGGCATCCCCGACCCCGAAACCGCCGTCGCCGTTGCCAACGCGATGCGCCACCACCTGCCGGTGCTGGCGGCGCTGGCCGCCAACTCGCCCTTCCGCGACGGGGAGGACACGGGGATGGCGAGCGCCCGCGCCAGCGTCGTCCGCAGCTACCCGCGCTTCGAACTGCCGCGCGCCTTCCGCGACTACGAGGACTTCCTCCGCGTTGCCGACCAGCTGATCGCCGCCGCCGGCGTCGACGACTACACCTACATCTGGTGGGACGTGCGCCCGCACCCGAACCTCGGCACGGTCGAGGTGCGAGGGATGGACGTCCAGCCGCGACCCGAGCAGAACGCCGCGGTCGCCGCCCTGATCCAGGCCCTGGCGGCGAAGGAGATCGACCGCCCCGGCGCCCCCGGCCTCACCCGTGAGGCGATCGAGGAGTCCTACTACCAGGCGGGCCGCTACGGCCTCGAAGCCCGGTTGATGGTCGACGACCACACCGCGGCCCCGGCCCTCGACGTCGCCCGCGGCACCCTCGAGGAGGCCCGGCCCTACGCCGCCGACCTCGGCGGCGACGGCGCTCTCGAAGAGATCGACCGCATCCTCACCGAGGGCAACGGCGCCGACCGTCAGCGCCGGGTGCACGGGGAGGGCGGGATGGAGGCGCTGCTGCGGGACCTGGCGGAGCGGACGCAGGAGTAGTAAGGGGCGCCCGTACCCCTGCAGGCCGGGCGCCCCCGGCGGAACCTACTTCAGTTTTGTAAAGGCCGGGACACGAGCCTTGTAGTTCTTCGCAAGCGTCAGCTGGGTGCTGGCAGCTTCAGCCGTTTGCGCGCGGCGACCACGGCGGCGACCGAGGAGCGGCAGGCTTTGGCGATCTCGCCGTTGCCGTGGCCCGGTCGGCGCCGGACCTCGAACTCGACCAGGGCGGTGCGCCGGAGCTTGGCCCGCTCCTCCAGTGAGCCCTGCGGGGCGGCGTCGAGGGCGGCCTGGGCGGCGCGCTCGCGGCGGCAGAGGAGGCAGAAGGTGCCCTCCTTCGAGGTCGTCCAGCTCGTGGGCAGCTCGACCTTCTCGCCGCCGGCGCGGCTGACCGAGACCCCACACTGATCGCAGGTCCACTTTTTCGCGGTAATGGTGCTCATAAACGATTGGTTCGGCGAGGGACGAAGCTGCCGAACCGTCCATCTACGGTAGCAGGGCGGTGGTTTTGCCCTGCTAGCACGCACGAACCGCGCGTCCGCCGGCGCCGTTGGCGGGCACGCCCGCACAACCCCGGTGGACCGGCTTTGCCCGCCTCCTACACTTGATGGATGACCGTCGAGGGAACCCACGAGCCCACCTACACGCTCTACCGCCGGGGTCTCGAGCTGCTCGAGGACGGCGACTTCGAGCACGCGACCGCGCCGCTGGCCGAGGCCGCTCGCCGCGCCCCGGAGAAGACCTCGGTTCGCGAGGCCCTCGGCCGCGCCTACTTCCGCGCCGGCCGCTTCGCCCCGGCCGCCACCGAGTTCGAGGCCGTCGTCGAGTCCCACCCGGTCGACGACTACGCCCACTTCTGCCTCGGCCGCGCCCTCAGCAAGACCGGCCAGAAGCGCCGCGCCCGCCACCACCTGGCGCTCGCCTGCAACCTGCGCCCCGAACGGCGCGACTACCGGTACTACCGGCGGCTGCTGGAGTCGGAGACGGCTTAGAGCAGGGCGGCGGGAGCTGCCCTGCCTCAGAGCCCTTCGACCAGCTTCCCCACCGTTTCCTGCGTGAAATAGGGGCTGTAGGTGCGAGTGGGGTTGTCGACGTGGTGGTAGGAGTTGAGGCCGTTGATCTGGGTGCCGTCGCCGATCAGCCAGCCGCCGCCGCTGGCGCCGGGCGCCCACTGGCAGCCGATGCCGAGGGTCGGCGGGCCGGGGAAGGGGAAGCTGAGACGGTCGTCGCCGAGATAGGAGGAGCGGCAGCCCTGCATCCGCTTCACGTTGCCGGGATAGCCGAAGGTGGCGAAACGCTGCCCGCGGGGGAGGCCGGAGGCGATCGTGGCGCCGCCGCCGACCGCGTCGGCGACGTTGATGCTGCGGTTGTTCGGAAAGGTGAGGAAGGCGCCGACGTCGAAGTCGGGATTGCTGCGATTCCGCCACTGCAGCGGCGCGAAGACCTTGCTGTTCCTGGCGGGGAAGGCGCCGAAGGGCGCTTTGCCGGCGGTGTAGGCGGGGACGAAGAGGAGCTTGCGGTACCAGAGGTTGCCGAAGGCTTCGGCGCCGGCGTTGACGCAGTGGCCGGCGGTGAGGACGAGCTGGCGGCTGGGGCTGTTGATCGCGGTGCCCGAGCAGTAGCCGCGCTTGTTGCCGACCTCGATGAAGATGCGGCCGTTGAAGGAGTAGGGCGGAACTTCCGGGGTCGGCACGGTGAGGAAGCTGGCTCCGGCGCCGTCGACGGGGCGGCCGAAGCGGAGGTTCGGCTCGCCCTGGCGGTCGAGGAGGAACTCGAGCGGCCGCGCGCTTTCCATCCGCTCCGGGGTCCAGTAGCGGAGGGTGCGCTCGGCGGGGGAGCGCTCGGAGGCGCTGACCTCTTCGGCAAGCGCGATCAGCCCGAAGGCGACGATCGAGAGGACGAGGATCGTCCTCAGGCCGATGGGGCGGGCGCCGGGTACCTGCGGGTACATCTGGCCGCTGAGGATAGAGATCCTTGATTGGCGGGACGGCCAGGCGGCCGTCCCGCGGATTGGTGGCTGCATCAGCCGAGGAGGGGGATGACGCAGCGGAACCTCTTGGTGGCGGTAGAGACAGCCGAGGTCACTTTTCCTTCAGGCGTCACCGTTGCCACCGCATATACATCAAGGCTTGAAACCACGGGGATGTCGCTCGTCCACTCATCGCCCATTGCCAGTTCCACCCCCGGCCGCTGCGAGAAGGCAACCAGCGAGAGAGCGTCGGGAGGCTCGCCTCCCGCACTTGCGCAGGAGGCGGCCGCCGCCGGGGCGCTGAGCGCGCTGGCGCTCGGTTTCGACTGCCAGCAGGCGCCGGCGAAGAGCTCGGTGCCGGACTTGCAGCCCGCTTTGTAGCCGTTGACGGATTTAGCGGTCTCGGCGTTGACCGCGTTCAGCGCCGTCTCCGCGTCCTGCGCCGACTGCGCCCAGGTCGCCCCCGGCACGATGCCCAGGGTGGAGGTGTCGATCTGGATTCCGGTTATCGACCCCGGCGCCAGCTGACTGCCCTGGATTGCGCCTCGCTTCAGCCGGTTCCCCGGCACCGAGCCCATCGCCAACCGGTTCCCCGGCAGCGACTTCACCTTGATCGTCTTCCCATCGATCTTCGCCGCCGCGTACACGGTCCCACCAAGCGCCGCCACCAGCGCGATTCCAGCCAGAACCAGCGCCGGTCCCTGCCGGTGAAGCCCCCTGCCCATCGATTCCTCCTTAGATCGCGGTTGATTGAAAGAGGGTCCGGCAACTACCCAGACCCACTAAAGCGGCGGCACCCTAACCGCGAAAAAGAGGCTTTGGACGGATATCTGCGCGTCGGTTCGGCAAAGATTTGAGAAGGCGCATGAGCAGGTGTCTCAGAGCTCCCGGCTGCGATGCAGCCGGGAGCGGCATGCTGGACCTAAGAACGGCTCATACCGTTAGGCCCCCTTGGCTTTAGCAGCCATAGGCAACGATTTCTCCTGATGGATCTCCATTGCGTTCACCTCCTCCCGTTTTGTGGCAGTGGAAAGGATTCCACCGGTGGAGATGCTGCGGAGCGTTGCCCGTTACGTGTGCGAATGCGGCGTGATTAGAATCAAGCGCTCAAGGAACTTTGGAAGGAGAGGGAATTGGCTACCAGGGCGCAACGCCGGCAGGCGACTCAGAGCAGGATCAAGGCGTTGTCGCACCCACTCCGCGCCGAGGCTTTCATGATGATCCGAGTGAATGGACCTATCAGCCCCGCAGCGATCGCAAGAGAGCTAGAAGCCGACACGAAGGCGGTCAGCTACCACGTTCGCAAACTGCGGGAGTTCAATTGCGTCGAACTGATCAAAACTAAGGTGACTCGCGGCACCGTCGAGCATTTCTACATCGCCACCGAGCACCATTTGGTCGATACGGAGGAGTGGGACGAGCTCGTTGAGTCTGAGCCTCAAATGGCTGAAGTGATAATGGACGAAGTTGTGCAGTGCATCGTCGACGACTACAGCGCCTCCCGACGAGCTTCCGTTGTCGGGGTCGATAGCGAGTTCTACCTCGTCCGACATCCGGGAACTGTAGATCCCGAGGGCGTGCAGGAAGTTCTAGAGGCATCAGAGCAATACGAGAAAGCCATAGAAGAGATCATGGCCCGCAGCGCTAACCGCCAAGGCGAGACTGCAACCGACTCCATCCCCATTTCTGCCTCTATCGTGTTTTTCAAGATGCCAAAACGCACTTCTGGCTGAAAAGTTCACCAAGCCACCTTAAATAACCCTTACTCCAGGTGGAAATTTGTCCACCGCTTTAAGCTTGACGCTATCTCTATGTTCGGGTTCACTGCAACCACTCGACCGACACAAACCATCCTATGAACCGCAGGGATGGTGGCCGATTGCGCCGGGGACTTGGTGAGCCGGTAGTCCCGACCGCTCACACTGTTTCCACCACATGACAACACACAGTTCCCGGCGTGTCGGTCGAGTGTTGAATGCGAATCTCGACAACTCCCAACGCCACCCCGCAGAGCACGCCACCTTCCAGCGCCGGTAGCCGGGGAGGGCGTGACGACGACGCGGGGGGCGAGCAGGCGATCTGGCGCACGCTCGTCCCCCGCCTGGTCCACCCGGCCAGGCTGCAGATCGTCGAGGCCTTGATCAGCAACGGCGGGCCGATGAGCGCCGTGGAGCTGGCGCCCTTGGTCCCCCAGGCCGAGGGCAATGCGGACCTGGTCCGCTACCACGCGAAGGCCATGACCGAGGTCGGTGCCCTGGAGGTCGTGGACACGAGGCGGGCGGAGGGCGAGGCGGGGCCGCAGGAACCGGCCTTCTACTTCGCCTTGCCGCAGTAGGCGAATCCGATGGCGAGCCGGTTGTCTACACCAGGGCCGCAGGCCGCCGAGGACCAGGGCTTCTGGGGGGAGCTGGCGGTGAAGCTCATGCATCCCACCCAGCTCCTCATCCTCGAGGCGATCTGGTGGATCGAGGAGCCGCTTTCGGCGACCCTCCTGCAAGGCGTCTACGAGGACCGGGTGGGCCTCAGCCTCTTCTCCTACCACTGCCGGCGCCTGGAGGCGCTCGGTGTCCTGGAGCAGGTGGGCGAGATCCCGGTGCGGGGGGTTTCCGAAAAGCTCTTCGACCTCGCCAGCCGCAGCAGGACGAGACGTGCCTGACGGGCCACCCGCCCGCGAGCCTCAGAGAGGGCTCGCGAGGGCCGTCCGAGCGCTGCGAGAGCGCGCCGGGTTGGGCCCGGCCGAGGTGGCAGGGCGCGCCGGGATCCCGGTCTCCTCGTTAAGTCGAGTCGAAAGCGGTGATCACGATCCGACCTGGGCCGAGATGAGACGTGTCGCCGAAGGCCTCGGCGTCACGCTGGAGGTGCTCGCGGAGGTCGCCGAGCAGAAGGAGGATGAGGCCCGGGCCGATTGACGGCAGAGGGCTCCAGCTCGCGCCCACTGCTTGACGGATAAGTCAACACATCTCCTTGCTGCGACCTGTATAACGGGTCTTTCATGCTGGAGCTAGCGCGTGAGATCCAGGAGTTGATGGAGGAGGAGGCGCGGAGTGCTCTGGAGGCGGGCTGGGCGGAGTTGACGATCGCCGAGGTGGACATCGGCCCGTCGCTGCACCTGGAGCCGGTGCGGCTGGAGTGCGCCCCGCTGGAGGTCTACTTCGACTCGGCGCAGCTGGTGATCTGCTCTCCAGGCCGTAAGGGGATGTCGTGCGAGTTCTTCTCGGAGGTGCCGGGCGGGGTCAAGGACCGGGTGCTGGCGCTTTCCGCCGCGGTGGTGGCGGGCGAGTACGAGGAGCGCATGCGCAAGGGCAGCTCCGAACTGGTGGCGAGCTGGCCGGGACCGACCGGCCGGGAAGAGGCGGTCCGCGAGGCGCTCGTCACGAGCGGCTTCGGCAGCGGCGTCTGGACCACCATCTCCTACGAGCCTTACTGACTGCGGGAGCGCTGGCGCTAGCTTCGCTACCGCGGCGGGATACACTCGCCGCGTACATATCGGTCGGTGGTCAAGGGAAGTCCGGTGCAAGTCCGGCGTGGTCCCGCCACTGTGACCGGGTGGAGGAGTTCGCGGGCGCCTCGCGCGCCAGCCACTGGGGGCGACACCTCGCCTCCGGGAAGGCGCGTC
>DATEOT010000069.1:0-2457 GCA_035273795.1 Solirubrobacterales bacterium
CGCCCGCACCTGATCCGCCTCGGCGCCGCGATCGCCGCGGCGCTGCTGGCCGCCGCCTCGGCGGCGATCGCCGGCCTTGTCGGCTTCCTCGGCCTGGTCGTGCCGCACGTGGTGAGGATGGCCGTCGGCACCTCCAGCCACACCTTCGTCGTCCCCGCCTCGGCTCTCGGCGGCGCCGCGCTGCTGATCGCCGCCGACACCCTGGCGCGGACGCTGCGGGCGCCGATCGAGATGCCGGTCGGCCCCTTCATGGCGATCCTCGGCGTGCCCCTGTTCCTCTGGCTGCTGCGCAAGGTCGTATGAGCGCCGGGACGCGATCGGGCCCGCCCCAGCTGGAGGCGCACGGGGTGGAGGTGGAGATCGGCGGCACCCCGATCCTGCGGGGCGCCGACCTCACCCTCGATCGCGGTGAGCTGGTCGCGATCGTCGGCCCCAACGGGGCCGGCAAGTCGACGTTCGTGCGCGCCGTCTCCGGGTTGCAGCCGTTCGCCGCCGGCGACGTGCGCTGGTCGGGACGGGTTCTCCCCGGCCTGCGGGGGCGCGAACTGGCCCACCTGCGCGCCTTCGTCCCGCAGCGGATGCCGGTGCCGGCGGGGGTAGAGGTGCGCGAAGCGGTGACGATCGGGCGCTCCTCGCACCTGCGCCCGCTGCGCCGCCTCCAAGGCGAGGACCGGGAGGCGATCGAGGCGGCGATGGAGCGGGCGGGGGTGACCCCGTTCGCGGCGCGGCCGCTGACGACGCTCTCCGGCGGCGAGCTCCAGCGCGTCCAGATCGCGATCGGCCTGGCCCAGGAGGCGCCGGTGCTGATCGCCGACGAGCCGACCTCGCAGCTCGACCTCGGCGCATCGGTCGGGATCGCGACGCTTTTGCGGAGGCTCGCCGACGAGGGACTCGCGGTCCTGCTCGTCGTCCACGACCTGGCGCTGGCGACCGCCGTGGCGGACCGGGTGGTGATCGTCTCGGAAGGCCGTACCGTCGCCACCGGCACCCCCGAGCAGGTGCTCACCGGCGACCGCCTCGCGAGTACCTGGGGCGCCGACGCCCGCCTGACCGTCGAGGAAGGACGGACCGCGCTGCAGGTGGCCTGGCTGCCGGAGAGGGCGGAAAGCGCCGTTAGGGCAACCTAATTCCGATCATGTTAGTGTGGATTTATTAGGGCACCCTAATTCCCCTGGGTACCCCGGCAAAACGGCGCTTCAGCGCCACGACAGGCCAAGGAGGCCTTTTGAGCGAATGGATCGGATCCGGTTGGTGGAAGTGCGAACGAGGATGAGTTGGCTTTTGGCGCTGGTCGCGGTTGCGAGCCTTTCGGTGGCCGCGTCGGCCGAGGCGGCAGCGGGACAGGGAACCGCTGACGTCCGTCTAGCGCAGCACGGCAAAGGGCGGACCCTGAGCGGGCAGGGCGTCAAGGTGGTCGCGGGTGCCCCGGCCCTGAAGAGCGGCAACGTCCTCAGCCTGCCGATCTCCACGGTGGAGACGGGCTCTCCGGCCGCGGCCGGCAGCGACGGCTGGCTTCGCTTCAAGCGCGGCAAGCGGGGGGTCGTGCTCAGCTCGCTGCGCTTCGACCTCACCGCCGGCACGCTGAACGGCAAGCTCGGCGGCGAGGACGTCGCGGTCTTCCAGCTCGGCGCGCCGGCCCAGGTCGATCCCGCTACCGGCAAGGTCGCGCTCAGCGGCGCCAACCTGCGTCTCACCGCCGAGGCGGCAACCACCCTCAAGCAGAAGCTCGGCCTCGAGCGTTCGCTCGTCCGCAAAGGCGTCGGAGTCCTGTGGCTGGCGGCGCAGGCGAACATCGCCCCCAAGCCGCAGCCGGTGACTCCGCCGGCTCCGACCCGGGTCGCCATCCCGGTCGACTCGGGCGAAATCGGCTGGGGCGTTCTGGCCAGCTGGCGCAGCTACGTCCTCAACGTCCCCCCGGCCGGGACGATCACGACGGCTGACGGCGCCACCGCGAACGGCTCGCTTGCGGCGCCGAGCGGTTACGTCGGCTTCCCGATGGCCTCCGGCGGCGACGCCAGCTTCGAACAGGGCCTGCACGGCGCCACCGACAGGCTGGTCCTGCAGACCGAGGGCAGCGTCAAATTCGCCAAGCCCGGCCACTGCATCGTCGAAGTCAAGCTCGCTGACCTCCTCGTCACCCTGGACGGCGCCGATTCCTCGATCGTCCTCGACTCCGTCTACGACATCGACACGCCGCCGACCTGTACCGACAACCCGGCGGTGCCGAGCGACGACGTCGAGTTCGCCTCGCTCGACCTGAGCGGCATCGCGCCCCTCTACTCCGACGGCGGCAAAGCGGTCACCTGGAGCGGGATCCCGGCGACGCTCACCGCGGAGGGCTCGACCGCGTTCGGGCTCGGCCAGTACGAAGAGGGCCACCAGCTCGATCCGGTCACGGTGACGGTGGGCCTCGGGTGAGGATCCCCCTCGAAGCGCGGGGGCGCCTGACGGCGATAG
>DATEOT010000070.1:0-10401 GCA_035273795.1 Solirubrobacterales bacterium
TTCCAAGGACCGCCTCACGGTCCCGTCTCGCTTTCGGGCTTCACTTGCCGATGGGGTCGTTCTCTCCAAGGGCTTCGACCCCTGCGTCTGGGTGCACACGACCGAGGAGTTCGAGCAGCTCTCCGACCGCTTCCTCTCGCCGCACAGCCCCTTCGGCCGCGACGCGCGCCAGCTGCGGCGCCGCTTCCATGGCGGCTCCTTCGACGAAACGCTCGACTCCGCCGGACGCATCCGCGTCCCCAAGCCGCTGATCGAGCACGCCGGCCTAGACGGCAACTGCGTCGTGATCGGGGCCGGGGAGTACCTGGAGATCTGGAACGCCGAGGCCTGGGCCAAGCAGGAGGAGGAGCTCGACGCCGCCGCCCCCGAGATCGCCGAGGGGCTTGCCGCCGCCGGCGCCGCGTGATCATGAGACTGAATGCCGCCGCCAGCCACAACTCGCCGCTGGGCCTCGAACGCTCCTATATGGAGCGAAATCGGCCCGTCGACCGCAGGGGACTGCGACCAGTCGAGGTCGTCATGAGCGATCACGAGCCCGTACTCGCGCCCGAGCTGGTCTCTCTGCTGGCGCCGGAGCCGGGGCAGATCGCCGTCGACTGCACTTTCGGTGGCGGCGGCCACGCCCGTCTTGTCGCCGACCTGATCGGGCCAGAGGGGACGCTGATCGGGATCGACCGCGACCCGGCCGCGCAGGAGCGCTTCAACCGCTTCGCCGCCGAGGCTCCCTGCCGGACGCTCTTCATCAGCTCCGACTTCGCGGCAGGACTTCGCGCTCTGCAGGGCGAAGGGATACGCCCAGACATGGTTTATGTAGATCTGGGGATGTCTTCGATGCAAGTGGACGCGCGCGAGCGGGGGTTCTCGTATTCCTACGACGCGCCGCTCGACATGCGGATGGACACCCGCCAGGGCTTCACCGCCGCCGACCTCGTCAACGAATGGCCCGAGTCGCGGATCGCCCAGGTCCTGCGGCGTTTCGGCGAGGAGCGTCACGCCGGCGGGATCGCCCGCGAGATCGTCCGCCGCCGACCGATCTCGACCACCGCCGAGCTGGTCGAGGCGATCAAGGCCGGAATGCCGGCCTCGGCCCGCTTCGGCGCCGGCCACCCGGCCAAGCGCAGCTTTCAGGCGATCCGGATCGCCGTCAACGGCGAGCTGGAGGCGCTGGAGGAGGCGCTGCCGCTCGCCTGGTCCCAGCTCAAGCTCGGTGGCCGCTTCGCCGCGATCTCCTTTCACTCGCTCGAGGACCGGCCGGTGAAGCAGTTCCTCGCTGCCAAGGCGCGCGGCTGCGTCTGCCCGCCGGAGATCCCGGTCTGCGTCTGCGGGCACGAGCCGGAGGCCGAGCTACTGACCCGGCGCGCGATCTCGCCTAGCCCCGAGGAGGCTGAGTCGAACCCGCGCTCGCGCTCGGCGCACCTGCGGGCGGCGCTGAAGATCGCCGAAGAGCAGCCGGCGGGGGAGGCGGGCTGATGGCCGTCGCCGCCCCCAAGCGCCGCAGCAGCGCCGCGCCGGCACCCGCGCCTTCGCGGACGACGCCGCCGAAACGCAAAGCGCCGGCGCGGAAACCAGCCAAACCGGTTCGCAAGCCAACCCGATCGCGGGCGGTTCCGGCGCCTGCGAAGGCCCCCGTCCGCCGCAACCCGCAGCGCGCTGCGCCGAAACGACGCACCACCACCGCACAGCCCAAACTGGCCGTCGCCGCGGTTCGCACGGCCGAGGCGGTCCGCCAGCTGCCGGACTCGGGCCTGGTCGTGCGGATGACCCGCGGTCGCGCCTGGATCGGCGTGCTCGGGATCCTCCTCGTCGGCATCGTCGCCCTCAACGTCGCCACCCTCAGCTTCGCCGCCTCGGTCGGGAAGATCGACGAGCAGATCACCGCTCTCGAAAAAGAGAACTCGATGCTGGAGGCGCGCGAGGCACAGCACTTCAGCACCGCCCGCATCCGCAACGAGGGCTCCTCGCTCGGCCTGGCGATGCCCAACACCGAAGAGCCGCGGGTGATCGAACTCGGCCCCGACGACGTCGCCACCGCCGCCAGCCGCCTCGCGGCCGCCGGGGGCTAGGTCACTCTTTAGCCGATGCGCTTGATCGAGCAACGGATCGGCCTCCTCTTCGGCATCTTCCTTCTCTGCCTCCTCGTCGTCGTCGGCCGTGCTTTCTGGCTGCAGGGCGTGCAGGGCTCGAGCCTCGCCTCGCAGGCGGCCTACCAGCAGACCGAGGTGGTCACCGTCCCCGGCTTGCGCGGCGACCTGCTCGACCGGCGCGGCAACAAGCTCGCGGCTTCCGAAGACGCGGCGACGATCTACGCCACGCCCTACCAGGTGGAGAACCCGCCGCGAGCGGCGGAGCGGCTGGCGCCGATCCTCGACCAGCCCAAGGGCGAGGTGCTGGAGGCGCTGACGGCCGAAGGCGGCTTCTCCTACGTCGCTCAGAAAGTCGACCTCGGCACCGCCGCCAAGGTCGAAGCGCTCGACATCGAAGGGATCGGGCAGCTTCCGGACACCCGCCGCACCTACCCGCAGGGCGAGATGGCGGGGCAGGTGATCGGCGCCGTCGGCACCGAAAACGAAGGGCTGATGGGGCTAGAGGAAGGCGAGGAAGACGTGCTCGGCGGCAGCGACGGGGAGCGGCGGATCGTCAACGACGCGCTCGGCGAGCCGATCCGGCTGGAAACCGTCGAGGAAGCCGAGGACGGCGAAGACATCCAGCTGACCCTCGACCCGGTGATCCAGCGCGAAACCGAACGGGTGCTGAACGGCGTCGGCGAAACGTACTCGCCGGAGGGGGCGACGGCGATCGTCGTCGACCCGCGCAGCTCCGAGGTGCTGGCGATGGCCAACTGGCCGCCGGTCGACCCCGGCGACCTCTCCGAGGCCAGCAGCGAAGACCTGCTCAACCGGGCGACCGGGTTCACCTACGAGCCGGGCTCGACCTTCAAGGCGTTCACCGTCTCCGCGGCGCTGGAGGAAAAGCTGGTCACCCCGACGAGCGAATTCACCCTGCCGCCGACGATTCAGGTGGCCGACCGCGTGATCGAAGAGTCACACCCGCGCGGGACCGAAACGATGAGCGTCGCCACGATCCTCGCCCACTCCTCGAACGTCGGCTCGGTCGAAATCGGCCAAAAGGTCGGAGCGGAGAAATTCGACAGATGGATCCGGCGCTTCGGCTTCGGCCGCCCGACCGGCATCCAGTTCCCGGCCGAGGGGCAGGGGCTGCTGCTTGACCTCGACGAGTACTCCGGCTCGACGATGGGCAACCTGCCGATCGGGCAGGGGCTCTCGGTCACCCCGATCCAGATGGTCGCCGGCTACTCCGCGATCGCCAACGGCGGCCTGCTGAAGCAGCCGCAGCTGATCGAGAAGATCGGCGACGAGCAGGTGCACGAGCCGAAGGGCAGGCGGGTGATCTCTCAGCGGACCGCGGCCGAGGTTCGCGAAATGCTCGAGGGCGTGCTCGGGCCGGGCGGCACCGCCGCCCAGGTCAGCGTCCCCGGCTACAGCCTGGCCGGCAAGACCGGAACCGCCGAGATCGCCGAAGACGGCGAATACTCGGACACCAATTTCGTCGCATCGTTCATCGGCTTCGCCCCGGCGGACAATCCGCAGCTGCTGGCGGCGGTGATCGTCGACAAGCCGCAGGGGGAAATCTACGGCGGCTCGGTGGCGGCTCCGGCCTTCGGGGAAATCGCCGCCTTCGCTTTGCCTTATCTCGGCGTACCGCAGGAATAAGGGGCGGCAGGCACCCGATGCCGGACCTAGAATCGCCGTGATGAGACTGGCGGAGCTGGCCGCGGAGCTTCCGGGCGCACGGGTCGTCGGTGACGATTCGGTCGAGATCGCCGACCTTGCCTACGACAGCCGCAAGGTCGAGCCGGGAACGCTGTTCTTCTGCGTTCGCGGGCAGAAGGTGGACGGGCACGAGTACGGACCGCGGGCGGTCGAGGGCGGAGCCGCGGCGCTGGTGGTCGAGCGCGAGCTGACCGACCTGGCGGTGCCGCAGGTGGTGGTGTCCGACTCGCGGGCGGCGATGGCGCCGCTGGCGGCCAAGTTCTGGGATGACCCGACGGCGAAGCTGCGGATGGTCGGGGTGACCGGGACCAACGGCAAGACGACCACGGCCTTTCTCGTCCACGAGATGCTCAAGGCGGCGGACTTCCGCTGCGGCCTGCTGGGGACGGTGAAGCAGGTGGTCGGCGGGGTGGAGAAGGAAGTGGTGCGAACGACGCCGGAGGCGATCGAGCTGCAGCGGACCTTCCGGCAGATGCTCGAGGGCGGCGACGAAGCCTGCGCGATGGAGGTCTCCTCGCACGCGATGACCCTGCATCGCGCCGACGCGATCCACTTCGAGGTCGTCCTCTTCACCAACCTCACCCAGGACCACCTCGACTTCCACGCCGACATGGAGGACTACTTCCTGGCCAAGCGCAAGCTGTTCGAGATGGAGGTCGGGACGCGGATCGTCAACGTCGACGACCCCTATGGGCGCCGCCTCGCCGAGGAATTCGAGTGCGTCACCTTCTCGGCCGAAGGGGCGGAAGCCGACTACAGCGCCCGCGAGGTCGAGTTCGACGCCGGTGGCGCCCGCTTCAGCGTCGGCGGGATGCAGCTGCGGACGGGGTTGCCGGGGCACTTCAACGTCGCCAACGCTCTCGGGGCGTTCGCGGTGGCGGAGGCGATGGGGGTCGGGTCGGAAATCGCGGTCGCCGGACTGGCGCGGGCGGCGCGGGTGCCGGGCCGCTTCGAGCCGATCGACGAGGGTCAGGGCTTCTCGGTCATCGTCGACTACGCGCACACGCCCGACTCGCTCGAGAACGTGCTGCGGGCCGCCCGCCGCCTCACCGACGGCAGGCTGATCTCGGTCTTCGGCGCCGGCGGCGACCGCGACCGCGACAAGCGTCCGAAGATGGGTCGGGCGGCGGGCGGCCTCGCGGACCTGACCGTGATCACCTCCGACAACCCCCGCTCGGAGGACCCGGAGGCGATCGTCGCCGAGGTCGCCGCCGGGGCGGAGGCCGGGGGCGAGCTGGAGGTCGTCGTCGATCGCCGCGAGGCGATCGCGCTGGCGCTTGGGCGGGCTGAGGCCGGCGACACCGTGGTGATCGCCGGCAAGGGTCACGAGCAGGGCCAGGAGTTCGAGGGAGGTCGCAAGATCCCCTTCGACGATCGCGAGGTCGCCCGCGAGGAGCTGCGCAAGCTGGGCAGCCCGGCGTGAGGCTCTCCCCGGAGGAGATCGCGGCGGCGATCGGCGCCGAGGTGGTCGCCGAGGGCGACCCGGGTTCGCCGAACCGAGCGACGATCAACTCCACCCAGGCCGGCCCCCGCGATCTCTTCTTCGGCCTCCGTGGCGAGCGCCGCGACGGCGGCGAGTTCGCCCCCGCGGCGATCGAGGCCGGCGCCTGGGGCGTGGTCGTCTCACCTGAGTGGCGTTCGTCCTTTGTCGCCCAGGGGGATGCAAAGGACGAACGCCGCGGCTGGGTATTCGTCGTCGAGGATCCGCTCGCCGGGATGCAGACGCTTGCTCGTGCCTGGCGCCGCGCGCTGGGCGCGCGCGTCCTCGGCGTCACCGGTTCGGTCGGCAAGACCTCGGTCAAGGACATCGCCCGCGCGCTCCTGCCCGGCCAGGTCCACGCCAACCGCGAGAACCTCAACACCGAGATCGGGCTGCCGCTGACGATCCTGGAAGCGCCCGAGGAGACCGAGACGCTGGTGCT
Source organism: Solirubrobacterales bacterium (assembly GCA_035273795.1). Classification (GTDB taxonomy): domain Bacteria; phylum Actinomycetota; class Thermoleophilia; order Solirubrobacterales; family 70-9; genus VAYN01. The sequence continues at coordinate 5,714 of DATEOT010000070.1, forward strand.
GGAGATGGCGATGCGGGGACGGGGGCAGATCGCCGAACTGGCCGCGATCGCCGAACCCGAAGTGGCGGTGATCACCAACGTCGGCCCGGTCCACGTCGAGCTGCTGGGCTCGGTCGAGGCGATCGCGGCGGCGAAGGCGGAGATCCTCGACGACCTGCCGCCGGACGGCACCGCGGTGGCGCCGGTCGAGGCGGGCGAGCTGGAGCCGCACCTGGAGCGGGCGCCGAAGCTGCTGCGTTTCGGTCCCGGCGGCGACGTCGAGGCCGCCGAGGCGAAGGTCGCCGGCGGGGTGACGGAAACGCTCGTCTCGACTCCGCTCGGCGACCAGCGCTTCCACTTCCCCTTCGCCGAGTCGCACAACCTCACCAACGCCCTGGCGGCGATCGCCGCCGGTGTCGCCTTCGGAGCCGACCTCGAGGCGATGGCCGATCGCGCTGCGAGCATAGGATTCTCCCGCTTTCGCGGCGAGCGTCTGCAGCTCCCCGGCGGGATCGTCCTCGTGAACGACTGCTACAACGCCAACCCGGTGTCGATGCGCGCGGCGCTCGACCATCTCGCCACCCTCGAGGCGCCGCGGACGGTCGCGGTGCTGGGCGAAATGGGCGAGCTCGGCCCCGGTTCCCCCGGCTACCACCGCGAGGTCGGGGAGCACGCCCGGGAGGCCGGGGTCGATCTCGTGATCGGGGTGGGGCTGCCCGCCCGCGACTACGACCCCGACGAGCTGGTCGCCGACCCGGCGGAGGCGGCGGAGCTGCTGGCGGCGCAGCTGGAGCCCGGCGACGCCGTTCTCGTCAAGGGCTCGCGCTCGGCCGGGCTCGAGGCGGTCGCCGAGCAGCTGCCCGAGCTGGTGGCGGCGGAGGACGGCTGATGGGCGAAGTCCTGATCGCGGGGATGGCGGCGATGCTGATTTGCATCTTCCTCGGCCCCAAGTTCATCGAGTACCTGCGGGTCAAGGAGTTCGGGCAGCACATCCGCGAGGACGGGCCGCAGGAGCACCACACCAAGGCGGGGACGCCGACGATGGGGGGGCTGATCGTCTTCGCCTCGATCTGCGTGCCCTTCCTCGTCCTCTCCGATCGCGACGCGCAGAGCATGGCCGTCTTCGGCGTGGCGCTGGGCTGCGCCACCCTCGGCTTCGCCGACGACTACATCAAGATCGTCAAGCGCCGCTCGCTCGGCCTTGCCGGCCGCTGGAAGCTGCTCGGCCAGCTGGGCATGGCCCTGGCCCTGTGGTGGGTGGCGCGCCACGAGGTCGGCCTCGAGCCCACCCTCTTCTTCCGGATCGGCGACGCCAGCGTCGACCTCGGTCCGGTCCTCTACTTCGTCCTCGTCTTCCTCGTCATCGCCGGCACCTCCAACGGGGTCAACCTCACCGACGGCCTCGACGGCCTCGCCGCCGGCTCCTGCGCGATCGTCCTCCTCGCCTACACGGCGATCACCTTCGTTGCCAACGAGCAGCAGAACCTGGCGCTGCTCTCCGCCTGCCTGGTCGGCGCCTGCGTCGGCTTCCTCTGGTACAACGCCTTCCCGGCCTCGATCTTCATGGGAGACACGGGCTCGCTCGGCCTCGGCGGGGCGATCGGGGCGCTCGCGGTGATGACCCAGACCGAGGTCCTGCTGATCATCATCGGCGGCATCTTCGTGATCGAGGCCCTCTCGGTCCTGCTCCAGGTCTTCGCCTTCAAAACCTTCCGCCGCCGCGTCCTGCTGATGGCACCGCTGCACCACCACTTCGAGATGATGGCCTGGTCGGAGACGAAGATCATGCTCCGCTTCTGGATCATCGCCGCCGTCTGCTCCGGGATCGGGTTCACGCTCTACCAGCAGAGCATCGGCAGCTAGCCGCGACGCCCGACAGGGGTATCCGGCGCGCTCGCGATGCTTTGGCTGTGTCCCTGCGCGTTCCCGCTAAGGAAATTCGCCCGCCGTTGCCCTCAGGCCCGTTCCTCGTGGTCGGCCTTGCCCGTTCCGGCCAGGCCTCGGCGCGGATGCTGGCGGCGCGGGGAGAGCGGGTGCGGGCGGTGGATTCGGGACATCCCGAGGGCGCGGCAGGGTTGGAGGGGGAGGGCGTCGAAGTCTTCCTGGATACGGATGGATTGGCACAACTCGAGGGCACGCGGACCGTCGTCAAGAGCCCGGGAGTTCCCCGGGGGGCGCCGGTGATCGCGGCGGCGCTGGAGCGTGGAATCGAGGTGACGGGGGAGATGGAGCTGGCCTGGCGGGCGCTGCCGAACCGCTTCCTCGCAGTCACCGGCACCAACGGCAAGACGACGACGGTGGAGCTGATCGCCCACCTCTACCGCAGCGGCGGCGAGCCGGTCGCCCTGGCCGGCAACGTCGGCACCGCGCTCTCGGAGCTGGGGGGCGGGATCGAGCCGGAGGCGACCGTCGTCTGCGAGGCCTCCAGCTTCCAGCTCGAGGACACCTCGGCCTTCGCGCCCGAGTGCGCGGTCTTCCTCAATTTGGCCCCCGACCACCTCGACCGCCACGGCGACCTCGCGTCCTACCTGGCGGCGAAGCTGCGGATCTTCGCCAACCAGGGCAACGACGACGTCGCCGTCTACAACGCCGACGACCCCTTCGCCGCCGGCACCGACCTCGGCGGCTGCGCCCGCCGCGTCGCCTTCTGCCGCGGCGCCGGCCCCGACTGCGAGGTCGCGGTCGCCGAGGGGGCGATCTTCTACGACGGCGAGCCGCTGCTGCCGGTCTCCGAGCTCGGCCTCTTCGGCGAGCACAACGTCGCCAACGCGATGGCCGCCGCCGCCGCCGCGCTCTCGATGGGGGTCGACCGGGAGGCGGTCGTCGAGGGCCTGCGCAGCTTCGCCGGCGTCCCCCATCGCCTCGAGCAGGTGGCGGAGGTCGACGGGGTTCGCTTCGTCAACGACTCGAAGGCGACCAACGTCGCCTCCGCCAGCGTCGGGATCCGCGCCTTCGAGGGCGGCGTCCACGCGATCGTCGGCGGCAGCGAGAAGGACGAGCCCTTCGTGCCGCTAATCGACCCGCTCCGCGAATGCGCTCGCGCCTGCTACCTAATCGGCGCCACCGCCGAGCGGATGGCGCGGGAGCTGGCGCCGGTCGTCGAAGCCGGGGTCGAGCTGCACCGCTGCGCCGATCTCGAGGACGCCGTCCGCCGCGCGGCCGCCGCGGCCGCGCCGGGGGAGGTCGTCCTGCTCTCGCCGGCCTGCGCCAGCTTCGACGCCTTCCGGGACTTCGAACAGCGGGGCGACCGCTTCCGCGAGATCGTCCGGGAGCTGGGATGAAGAAGAAGCGCAGCCGCAGCCGCCCGCTGCCCGCCGAGTACAACCTGCTGCTCACCGCGACCCTCTGCCTGCTCGCCCTCGGCGCGGTGATGGTCTTCTCCGCCAGCTCGACCACCCGGGTCCTGCAGAACGGCGGTCTCTCCGACAGCGCTTTCTACCTGAAGCGGACGCTGTTGTTCGGCGTCGTCGGCCTCGTGATCATGCACCTGGTGGCGCGCCACGGGCTGAAGTTGGTCCGCGAAGCGACGCCGCTGATCCTCGGCGGCTCGATCTTCCTCCTGCTTGCCGTCCTCGCCGTCGGCACCGAAGTCAACGGCGCCACCCGCTGGCTCGGCGGCGGCTTCCTCCAGGTGCAGCCGTCGGAGCTGGCGAAGGTCGCGTTGATCCTCTACGGCGCCGACCTGCTGGCGCGCAAACCGAAGAAAGTGCAGTCGATCGAAGGGATGATGCCCTTCCTGCTGGTGGTCGCGGGGTCGGCCCTGCTGATCATGCTCCAGCCGGACATGGGGACGACGATGACGATCGTCTTCGCCGTCGCCGCGATGCTGATCGCCGCCGGCGCGAAGCCGGTGGACCTCGGGAAGATCGGGCTCGTGATCGGCGGCCTGGCGCTGATGATGGCGGTGATCGAGCCCTACCGGATGGCGCGGCTGACCGCCTTCCTCAATCCGGGAGCCGATGCCAGCGGCGCCGGCTTCCAGGCGGCGCAGGCGAAGATTGCCCTCGGATCCGGCGGCCTCTTCGGCGAGGGCATCGGCAACGGCGTCCAAAAGGCCTTCTACCTGCCGGAGGCCCACACCGACATGATCTCCGCGGTGATCGGCGAGGAGCTGGGACTGATCGGGATCCTCGGCGTCGTCGGCCTCTTCGGGCTGTTCGGCTACGCCGGCCTCAAAACCGCCCAGAAGGCGAAGGACCGCTACGGCAAGATCCTGGTCACCGGCCTCACCTCGCTGGTCCTCGTGCAAGCGATCATCAACCTCTTCGCGGTGATGGGGATGGCGCCGCTGACGGGGGTGCCGCTGCCCTTCGTGTCCTACGGCAACAGCAGCCTGATGGCGATGCTCTTCGCCACCGGTCTGATCCTCAACGTCGCCCGTGGCGGCAGGGCAGTGGCCGCGCGCGGTTCGACGGCCACCGGCACTGGCAAACTCCGCGTCGTCCATGGCGGGCGTTCGCCCGCCCAACAGAGGAGCCGAGCAAGCGGTGCCAGGAAAGCCAAAGGTAGTGGTGGCGGCGGGGGGAACCGCGGGGCACGTCGTGCCCGCCATGGCGGTCGCCGACGAGCTTCGGGCTAGCGGTGCCGAGGTCAGCTTCCTCGGCACGCGCGAGCGAATCGAGGCCGAGCTAGTCCCCGCCGCGGGCTACGAGATCGACTACGTCAAGGTGCGAGGGATCGACCGCCGCAACCCGCTGCGCGCGGCCCGG
>DATEOT010000071.1:0-33542 GCA_035273795.1 Solirubrobacterales bacterium
CTCGCTGCCGAGCCGGCCGACCAGCGCCAATCCCGCCGCGGTTCCGCGCGGCGCCCGCAACCGGGCGACGACGGCGCGGCCCTCGACCGCCCGCACCCGCAGCAGCTGGAAGGTCGTGTGGTTGAGCATCCGCGTCAGCGAGCCGCCGTCGAGCGGCAGGCGACCCTGGCGAGGCGGGTCGGGGAAGAGCTGGCTCTCGCGGAAGAACCTGCCGGTTCGCCACTCGGCCACGGCCGCGGCGAAGCGGGTGAAGTCGCGGCTGAAGTCGGAGGGACCGGAGGAGCGCAGCGCCCGTTCGTAGCTGGCGACGGAGAAGCCGCCGGGTTTGGCGTCGATCGCCCCCGCCCATGCCTTGCGCACGATCTCCGGCCCATAGCGCCGCGCCAGCCACTGATTCCAGACGGCACTGCCGTACTCCTTGATCGAGTTGGTCGTCAGCGGCGTTTCCCAGAGACGGACCCAGCGCCGCACGTAGCGCAGGTAGTCGTCGATCTCGTTGTAGACCTGATCCTCCATCCAGGTCGCGCTCGCCTCGGCGAACCAGGGGTCCTGGTAGGCGTCGTAGCCGAACTGGAGGATGTGGTTGTACTCGTGGGCGAAGGTCACCTGCAGGTCCTCGAGCGGCTTCGTCCCCGGAAACTCGAAGGCGCTGTAGTCGTTGTCGAGGACGAGGTAGCCGTGCAGGCGCCGAGGGATCCGCCCGCCCTCCGGCACCTGGCCGCGGTCGGGCGCCGCATAGCCGAACAGTTCGCCGCCGATCTGGGAGAGGTAGACGTCGGTCTTGCCGTTCCTGCCTCCCCGGTGACCATCGCTCTTCGGCTCGCGCCAGCCGAGCTTCCCGTTCTCGACCCGGTGGACGCGTTCGGCCACCCGCAGCACCCGCTCGACGAAGTCGGGGATTCCGTCGCGGTCGCGGTCGCCGAGGTTCGGCGCGTCGAGCCCCTCGTCCACCCAATGGACGCAGAAGTGCCGCGAGCAGGCCGGCGACTTCGGCGCCTCCGGGACCGAGTAGGCGTTGCGGTTGGGATCGTCGTCGTCGGTCGGCCGCTCCCGGCGTTCGGTGGGCCGCGCCTGCGGCGCGAGGAAGGGCTTCTGATCCTCTGAGGCGAGGCTGGGAGCGACTGGGGCCAGGTCGGATGCGGCCCGCGCGGGCCCAGCCACGGCGAGAGCCAGGAACAGCGCCGCCGAGGTGCCGGCCAGCTGACGTCGGCGCTGTTTCATCAGAAGAAGAACCCTAGCGGGACGCAAAAGGTGCTCTCGGCGGGAACCTGCCGTCGTTCCAGGGGTTTCGCGGGAGATACTTCCGGAAAGGAACCTCCGGTAGATGCGCCTGGCCCTCGCCCAGATCAACCCCACCGTCGGCGACGTCGACGGCAACGCCGCCAAGGTGGCGGAGTGGATCGGCCGCGCCCACGAGGCAGGCGCCGAGCTGGTCGTCTTCCCCGAGCTCTGCATCCCCGGCTACCCGGCCGAGGACCTCTACCTCAAGCGGCACTTCCTGCGCGCCAACCGGCGGGCAGTCGAGGAGCTGGCCGCCGCGGCGCAGGGGATCACGGCGTTGGTCGGCTTCGCCGAGCCCGCCGAGGGTGAGACCGACCCCCGGCGCGCCCACAACTCGACCGCGGTCCTCGCCGACGGCGCGATCGAGGCGATCTATCGCAAGAACCGGCTCCCCAACTACTCCGTTTTCGACGAGCAGCGCTACTTCGTCCCCGGCACCGAGACGCGGACGGTCGAAGTCGGCGGCCTCACCGTCGGGCTGACGATCTGCGAGGACGTCTGGCTGCCGGGGCCGCCGGCGCAGACCGAGGCCGAACAGGGGGCGCGGCTGATCGCCAACCCCTCCGGCTCGCCCTACCACCGCGGCAAGGGCCGCGAGCGGGAGGCGATGTTCGCCGAGCGCTCCCGCGCCTACGACGCGCACTTCGCCTTCTGCAATCTCGTCGGCGGCCAGGACGAGCTGGTCTTCGACGGGCAGAGCCTCGTCACCGCGCCCGACGGGACGGTGATCGCCCGCGCCGCCCAGTTCGAGGAGGAGATGCTCATCTGCGAGATCCCAACCGAGGAGGACGGGCCGTTGGCCGAGCCCCTTCCCGACCTCGACGAGGTCTACGGCGCCCTCGTCCTCGGCCTGCGCGACTACGTCGGCAAGAACGGCTTCAAGCACGTCGGGCTGGCGCTCTCGGGGGGCATCGACTCCGCACTCGTCGCCCTGGTCGCCGCCGACGCCGTCGGCGCGGATCGCCTCAGCTGCGTCGTCATGCCCTCCCCCCACTCCAGCGCCGAGACCCAGGGGGACGCCCGCGAGATCGCCGCCAACCTCGGCTGCGAGCTGCTCGAGATCGCGATCGAGCCGGTGATGGAGAGCTTCGAAGCCGCGCTGAGCGGCTACCTGCACGAGCCGGAGGCGCCGGTGCCGCGCGATCCGACCAAGCCCTCGGAGCCGGACCTGACCGCGGAGAACATCCAGGCGCGGATCCGCGGCAACCTGATGATGGCTCTTTCCAACCGGCACGGCTGGCTGGTCTTGACCACGGGCAACAAGAGCGAGATGTCGGTCGGCTACGCGACCCTCTACGGCGACATGGCAGGCGGCTTCGCGGTGATCAAGGACGTGCCGAAGGGGCTCGTCTACGAACTGACGCGGCGGCGGAACGAGCGCGCCGGGCGGGAGCTGGTGCCGGCCAGCGTGATCGAGCGGGCGCCCTCGGCGGAGCTGCGACCCGACCAGCGCGACGAGGACTCCCTGCCGCCCTACGAGGTGCTCGACCGCATCCTCGAGGCCTACGTCGAGCGCGACGAAGGCCGCGAGGAGATGATCGCCGCGGGGATGCCGGCCGAGACCGTCGACGAGGTGATCCGCCTCGTCGACCGCTCCGAGTACAAGCGCCGGCAGGCGGCGCCGGGGATCCGGATCACCCCGAAAGGGTTCGGCAAGGATCGCCGCCTGCCGATCACCAACCGCTTCGGCGGCTGACTAAGCGCCCGGCCGCGGGCGAACCGCGATCGTCATCTGGGCCAACGCGCAGGGCTTTCCCTCGTCGTTCAAGACTTCGCACTCCCAGAGCCAGGTGGTGCGGCCGCGGTGGCGGGCCTGGGCTCGGACTTCGACCCCGCCCTCGGTAACCGGGCGGAGGAAGCTGACGTTGATCGACTGCCCCATCGCCACCATCCCGTCGTCCCAGACGGAGCCGGCCGTCGCTTTCGAGCAGACGCTCTCGATCAGGGTCGACATCACGCCGCCGTGCATGAGGCCGAAGGGCTGGCGCAGCTCGTCGCGGATCGACAGCCGCACACGGGCATCGTCGGGATCGTCGCTGAGCCACTCGGTGCCGATCAGGGCGTCGAAGTGCGGCTTAACCTGAGCATCGTCGTTCACGCTGCGCACCCTAATAGGCTTCCCAGCCGGTGGCGCTGTCCGACGACCAGAAGGCGATCCTGCGCCTGCTTGCCCAGCGGGGTGAGCAGGGGTACGAAGATCTATCCGCACTGATGGGGGTTTCGGCTGCCGAGGTTTATCGGCGGGCCGTGCAGGCCGCCGAGCAACTTGAAGCCGAAGGCATCCCGGCACCCGCGATTCCAAAGCCTCCCGCGGTCGGCGGTGGGGGCTCTCCCTCCGTCGCAAAAGATGGGGAGGCTCCTCCGGGAGAGCCCCCACCGCCGACCGCGCCGCAGGAGCCGCAGGAGCCGGCGCCTGAGGTGGTCCATTCGTCGCCCACTCCCCAAGCGAAACCGAAACCTGCTCCCAAAGTTGAGAGCAGGCCCAGGGAGCGGAAGCCACGCACGTTGAAAGAGGACGCTCAGCGGTTGAAGGCTTTGGAGGGGCGGGGGCTTTGGGCGATTCTGGCGGGAGTCGCGATCGTCGTTCTGTTTCTCGTCTTCATCTTCGTCGGTGGCGACGATGACTCTGGTTCGGATGGCGGTTCGACCGCTTCGGCCGAGAGCTGCGAGACGACCGCGAAAGCTCCCGATCCGAGCGGGAAAAACATCGAAGCGCTGGCCGCGGCGGCGATCAGCAGCAGCAAAGCCGGCAAAGAAACCACCCGGGCGGTGCTCAACCCGGTGGACGGGAGCCAAGCCCGCGGCCTGGCGATCTTCGGACGGGTGAAAGACAGCCTCGCGCTGCAGCTCGCCGCCGAAGGACTTCCCCCCGGCGGCGACTGCGGCTACACGATCTGGCTCGCGGCCTCACCGGAGAAAATGCTCCCGCTGGCGACGACGAAAGTCGAAAAAGACGGCGTGATCAGCGCCCAGGTCGAAGTCCCGGTCGAAATCCTCGCCTACCTCGCCAACGAAACCTTCGGGCAGATCGCGATCACCCGAACCGACGAATCGCAGCTGAAAGCCTCGCTGGCGAAAGCGACGGACGAGAAAGACGCGCCGCAGTACACCGGCACCGAAGTGCTCCGCGGCAGCGTCAGGGGCCCGATCGTCGGGGCCGCCAAGAGGATCGAAGAAGAAGGCAAATAGCGCCTGGCTAGTCGGGCAGCAGCTTGCCCGGGTTCATCACGCCCGCCGGGTCGAGCAGCTCCTTGACCGCGCGCAGCACCTCCAGGCCGCTCCGGCCAACCTCCGCCTCCATATAGGGGGCGTGGTCGCGGCCGACCGCGTGGTGGTGGGTGATCGTGCCGCCGCAGGCGACGATCGCCTCGCAGGCGGCGCGCTTGACCGCCGCCCACTGCTCCAGCTCGGCGCCGCGGCGGGCGCGGGAGATGAAGGTGAAGTAGAGCGAGGCGCCGTCGGCGTAAGCGTGGGAGAGGTGGCAGAAGACGAGGCCCGGCGTTCCCTGCCCCCGCAGCGCGTCGCGGATCGCCTTCCCCACCCCCTCGTGCAGCTCGCCGAAGCGGCTCCAGGTGTGGGAGGTCTCCAGCGTCTCGACCATCGCCCCCATCTCCATCAGCGTGTCGCGCAGGTAGGGGCCCTGGTAGCGGCCGTGCTCCCAGGCATTTCCCGCGGCCTGTCCGAGGTAGGCGGCGCCGCCGCCGCGGAGCGCGCGAACGCCGAGCGCCCGCGTCCGCGCCACCGACTCGTCGCTCCCCTCATAGCCGACGATCATCAGGGCGCCGCCGCGCCGCTTGCGGGCGCCGAGGTAGCCGCTGAAGAGGCGGCCGCTGAGCCCGCGCGGCCCGTTCAGCGCCAGCGTCCCCTCGGTCTCCTCCTCGTCGGAGACGCGGATGACCTGCGGCAGCCCCGGCCCCTGCCCCAGGGAACGGACGATCTCCGCCCCCGCCTCGAAGCTCTCGGCCATCCAGGCCTCGTAGCGGCGCACCGTCGGCGCCGGCCGCGCCCGCACCGTCACGTCCGGGATCACGCCGAGCACGCCCTCCGAGCCGACGACGAGCTCGCGCAGCGCCGGGCCAGCGGCGGTATGCGAGGTCTCCAGGGTGGATATCTCGCCGGCGGGGGCCAGCAGCCGCACCGAGCTGACCAGGGCGTCGAAGCGACCGTAGCCGCTGGAGGCCTGGCCGGCCGAGCGGGTCGCCGCGAAGCCGCCGATCGTCGCGTACTCGAAAGACTGCGGGAAGTGGCCGAGGGTGAGGCCGAACCGGCGCAGCGCCGTCTCGGCCTCGGGTCCGCGCAGCCCGGCCCCGAGTCTCGCGGTCAGCGAGCGCTCGTCGACGACGACGTCGCGCAGCGCTCCGAGGTCGAGGCTGACAAGGCGGCCGTGGCCGCCGCGCAGCGGCTCGACCCCGCCGACGACGCTGGTGCCGCCGCCGAAGGGGACGACCGCGATTCCCTCCGAGGCGCAGACCTCGAGCACGCGTTGCAGAGCCGAAGCGCTGCGCGGCATCACCACCGCGTCCGGCGCGGCCTCCAGCGCCCCGCTCCGCAGCCGCGCCAGGTCGGCGTAGCCGCTCCCGGTAGCGTGCCGCAGCCGGTCCTCCTCGGAGGTGAAGACGTTCTCCTCGCCGACGGCGGCGACGAGCGCCCGCGGCGGCGCCTCCGCCGCTGGCAGCTCGAATCCCTCCAGCGCCCGCGCCAGCGGCCACGGCTCCAGCTCCCCGATCCGCTCCCGCAAGACGCCGAACGCCGCGTCGTCGAGCGACGGTTCGGTCGCCGGGTCCCCCCACCCCCACCACTTCGCGTCCCGGCGCGGGTTCACGCCAGCGCCCTCTCGATCCCGTCGAGGGCTTCGTCGAGGACGTCGCCGCGGGCCTTGCGCATCAGCGGCGAGCCCAGCTTGGACATCCCCCTCAGCGATTGGTCCTCGCTGAGGCTGACCTCGGTTCCGCCGTCCTGCTCGCGCAGCCGCACCTCGACCTGCAGGGCCTTCAGATGCCTCTCGAAGGGCGTTCCCGCCAGCTCCTGCTCCCAGACGTACCGCTCGGCCTCGGCCGAGCTGACGCAGCGGAAGTCGGCGCGCACCCCGCGGCCCTCGGAGGTCTCCAGGACCTTGGTCCAGCGAGCCCGCCGCCCGCCCGCCTTGTCGTCGACGTTCTCCACCCGCGTCGTCCGCGGCCACCAGCGCGGCAGGCTGTAGGGGTCGGAGACGAGCTTCCAGACCTCTTGCGGTGGCGCCTCGACGGTGCGCGTGCGGGTCACCCGGGCCACGGAAGCGGTTTATTCGCCGGCGAGTCGCCGCAGGTCCCGGACCAACAGCAAGTGCTTGAGGTGGCTGACCGTCGCGGCCAGACTTTCGAGGCTTTCCAGCGCCTCCTTGCGTCGCTCGGGATTGCGCGAGCGAAGCGAAGGACCCAGGACCGCTTCCAGCAGGTTCGCCTCGCGGTCGGCGGAGGAGCGGAAGACGCGCAGGTTGCGGGCGCCGACGCCGACCCGGGATAGCTCGTTGGCGGCACGGACGATCTCCCGATCGGTCTCGTCGTAGACGATCTTGCCGTCGCGTTTCTCCGGCTGCACGATCCCGAAGTTCTCGAGCTCGCGGATCAGCTCTTCGCGGGCGCCGGTCTCCTCGACGATCTCTTCGAGGGTGAGATAGGCGCGCGAGGTGTCGACGAGGATCGCCCGCCGGACCCCGCCGCTGGCGGGCTTGCGCTCGCCGTCTCCCAGCACCAGGTCGCCACCGGCCGCGAGCTCCTGGCGGATCACCCGCAGCGGCAGGAACTCGTCGCGCTGCAGCCGCAGGATCGTCCGCAGCCGTTCGACGTCGGACTGGCTGTAGAGGCGGTAGCCGCCCGAGGTGCGCCGCGGGTTGAGCAGCTTCTGGTCCTCCAGGTAGCGGATCTTCGAGATCGAGACGTCGTCGAATTCGCTCTGGAGGATTTTGCAGACGGCGCCGATCGTCAGCGCCTTGCGCGGCCGGCTCGGCGCCTCAGGGGAGGTGCGGCTGGGCTGTTCAGACACGGGCGCCGACACCGCCTAGCGCTCCAGGTAGGAGAGCTTGTACTTGCCGACCTGGATCTCGTCGCCGTCGGCGAGCCGGTGGGACTCGATCCGGCGGCGGTTGACGTAGGTGCCGTTGAGCGAGCCGAGGTCGTCGATGTAGAGGCCGTCGCGGCGACGGACCAGCAGAGCGTGGTTGCGCGAGACGGTGACGTCGTCGAGGAAGACGCCGGCATCGGGGCTGCGGCCGATGCTGACCCGCTCCTCGGAGACGCTGAAACTCTCCCCTGCGCGGCCGCCACCGGAGCGGATCACCAGCGCGGCGCCGCTCTCGGAGACGACCTCGTCGATGTCGACCGGCGTCATCTCACCGGTCTCGTCGACCCGGTAGGTCATCGTCGTCGGATCGTCGCCCGCCTCTTTCGGCCCGCCGAGGTAGGCACCGCACTTCTGGCAGTAGTTCGCCCCCTCGGGGTTCGCGAACCCGCACTCGGGACAGTGGACGGCCATGGCGGACCCCGCTCAGGCGGCGGGCTCGTCCTCCGTCGGCGTCTGGCTCTCCCCGGCGAGGATCTGGGTCAGCTGCTCGACGTCGTCGCCGGAGATCAGCGACTCGCCGGCCTCCCGTTTGTGGCGCAGGCGGTTGACCAGCTCGGCGCGAAGGATGTCGATCTTCCCGTGCAGCACGCGCCGCTTGTAGGAAATCTCGTTCTCCTCGGCCGTCAGGTTGTCGATCATGTCCTTCAGCTCCTTGTCGCTGAGGGAGCCAAGATCGGGAAAGGTGTCCTCCATCGTGCTCCTAACTGGGTCGAGGCCTTCGTTTGCGCGGGAGCCGATCATAGCTACCCCCTCCTGGAAGGTTCAACCGCAGGTTGAAGGTTTAGCTCAACCTGGGCGTCAGCTTGCGGCCTTGGCGGCGCGGACGGCGCGCATCCCGCTGCGCGCGTAGAGGACGGTGGCGACGATCGCCATCGCCAGTCCCCAGATCACGAGCGCGGTGGCAACCATTCCCGGAGACAGCAGGGCGAGCCAGATCCCGCCCATGATCGGGAAGACGGAGATCCTGCCGGGCCAGTTGACCTCGATGTCGACGCCATGACGGAGGCCGTACTGGGCGAGCACGAGCATCGCCAGCTCGCGCACGGCGAGCAGGACCAGCACCCAGCGCGGGATCAGCTCGAAGCTCCAGCAGACGACGGCGCCGGCGAGGATCGTGAGGCGATCGACGAGCGGGTCCAGCAGCGCTCCCAGTCGGCTGTACTGGCCGGTGATCCGAGCGAGGATGCCATCCAGGTAGTCGCCCGCGGCGATCGCCCAGAAGACCATCGCCGAGGCGACCGAGGTGCCATCCTCGGTGCCGTAGGCGAGGACGAGGAAGACCGGCAGCGCCGCCAGGCGGACGTAGCCGACCAGGTTCGGGATCGTCCAGGGGTTGAGCGGCTCCCCCTTGCGGGTCTGAGGCGGGGGCGGCGCGCTGCGGTCGAGTCCGAACAGCCGGCGCACCCGGCCGCGGCCGAAGGGCGCGGCCATGGCTAGTACGCCTTCGCGAAGATCGCTTCGACGACCGCCGGTTTGCCGGTGAGGACGCAGCGGCTGCCGTCGGGCAGGTCCCGGTCGAAGGGAAGGCAGCGCACGGTGACCTTGAGGTCTTCGAGCAGCTCTGCCGACTCGGCGGCTTCGCTCCAGGGAGCCCGCACGAAGCCGCCGGCGCTCGCGTCGGCCGGATCGGTGTCGAACCATTCGCGGAAGCCGTCGAGGTCGACGACGTCACTCCGGGTGCGCGACTCGAGCCGCTCGGTCGCGGCGCGGTGATAGGACTCCTGGATCTCGGCCAGCAGCTCGGGGATCGCGGTCGTAACTCGTGAGCGCTCCAGCGACTCGGGCTTCGCGTCCCCCGCGTCCCGGCGCCGCAGCGCGACCACGCCCTCCTTCAGATCCCGCGGGCCGAGTTCGAGGACGAGCGGCACCCCTTTGCGCGTCCACTCCCAGCGCTTGTCCGGCGGTTCGCGGTCCCGCAGATCGGCGCTGACCCGCACAGGGGCCCCGTCGAAGGAGAGGTTGCCGATCTCCCGCGCCAGCTCCTCGGCCGCCTCGAGCACCGTCGGGCCCTCATCCCCGCGCGGGATCGGCACGATCACCACCTGCTGTGGCGCCACCGTCGGCGGCAGGCGCAGGCCGACGTCGTCGCTGTGGCTCATGATCAGCGCGCCTAGCAAGCGCGTGGAGACGCCCCAGGAAGCAGTGTGGACGAGCTCCCGCTCGCCCTCGCGGTTGAGGAAGTCGATTTCGGCGGCCTCCGCGAAGCTCTGGCCCAGGTAGTGGGAGGTCCCCGCCTGGAGGGCCTTGCCGTCCTGCATCATCGCCTCGATCGAGAGGGTCATCACCGCCCCCGGGAAGCGCTCTTCCTCGGGCTTCTCGCCGGTCAGGACCGGCATCGCCAGGAACTCGTCGGCGAAGCGACGGTAGACCTCCAGCATCTCCTCGGCGTTGCGCCGTGCCTCCTCCTCGCTGGCGAAGGCAGTGTGCCCCTCCTGCCAGAGGAACTCGGTCGTCCGCAGCAGCACCCGCGGCCGCAGCTCCCAGCGGACGACGTTCGCCCACTGGTTCACCATCAGCGGCAGGTCGCGGTAGGAGTTGATCCATTTGGCGAAGGACTTGCCGATGATCGTCTCCGACGTCGGCCGCACGATCAGCGGCTCGGTCAACTCTCCCGCGGGCCTGAGCTTCTCCGGGTCGGAGGGGTCCTCTTCCAGCCGGTGGTGGGTCACCACCGCCATCTCCTTGGCGAAGCCCTCCACGTGCTCGGCCTCCTCCTCGAAGTAGCTGAGCGGGATGAAGAGCGGGAAGTAGGCGTTGCTGGCGCCGCTGCGCTTGATCTGGCGATCGAGCTCGGCCTGCATCAGCTCCCAGATCGCGTAGCCCCAGGGCCGGATCACCATGCAGCCGCGCACGTGCGCGAGTTCGGCCACCTCCCCCTCCCGCACCACGGACTGGAACCAGGCGGGAAAGTCCTCCTGCCTGGAGGGAGAAACGCCTTTGTTCTTCGAGCTACGGGTCACCTCCGTCCAAACCTATCTGGGAGGAGCTCCGGCGCGGCGGGTCCTGTCCCCGATTTGGTTCCACCATCCCTCTCGGGATGGTCCCCCAAATCGGCGCCACCCCCCGCGAGGAACGCTTGCGCCCAAGGGACGGTCGTCGGCTGGCCCCGCTCCTCCGGCGGGTGGCTCAAGTGTGGGGGGTGCCGAGCATCCAGCGCAGGCGCCCCCCATCAGCTTGAGACGGTCCCGCCGGCCGGAGCCCTCCTAAGCCCGCGTGAAGCGGCGGCCTGCCGTCGGCGAGGCCTCCTCGTCGAGGAGGACCTTGTCGGACTCGCCGCGCTCGACCGCTTCCTTCTCCATCTGGGCGATCTTCTCCGGGGTCAGGTCGCCGGCGTTTTCACGCTCGATGTTGGCGACCCACTCGGCCCCCTCGCGGGACTCGGCCTCGTCGAACTCGACCTGGCCGCCACGGTCCAGCGACTTGTCGATCTCTTCGAAGAGGGTGTCGACCAGCTGCTCCTGCGGCACCTTCCGCAGTGGCTTGCCGCCGGCGAAGATCAGGCCCTCGTTCTTGGCGCCGGCGATGCCGAAGTCGGCGTGGCTGGCCTCGCCGATGCCGTTGACGGCGCAGCCGAGGACAGCGACCTCGACCGGCTCGGCGTAGCTTTCGAGCCGCTTCTCGATTTCGGCCACGACCGAGTCCATGTCGAACTGGAGCCGGCCGCAGGTCGGGCAGGCGATCAGCACCGGGCCGCGCTCGCGCAGCTGCAGCGCCTTGAGGATCTCCCAGGCGACCTTGACCTCCTCCTCGGCATGGAAAGTCGAAAGGCTGATCCGGATCGTGTCGCCGATTCCGTCGGCGAGCAAGGTCCCGAGCCCGACCGCGGATTTGAGCGAGCCGCCCCATTTCGTCCCGGCCTCGGTGACCCCGAGGTGCAGCGGATACGGGATCTTCTCCGAGAGGAGCCGGTTGGCGGCGATCGTGTAAGGCACGTTGGTCGACTTGATCGAGACCTTGAAGTTTTCGAAGTCGAGGCCCTCCATCAGCTCGACGAACTCGATCGCGGCGGCGACCAGCGCCTCGACCGGCGCTTCGCGCTCGAGCTCGTGCAGGTGCTTGGGCAGCGAGCCGGAGTTGACGCCGATCCGCATCGGCACCCCCTTGGCGTTCGCCTTCTCAGCCACCTCGGCGACCTTCTCGCGACCGCCGATGTTGCCCGGGTTGAGGCGGATGCAGTGGGCACCGGCGTCGATCGCTTTCAGCGCCAGGGTGTGGTTGAAGTGGATGTCGGCGATGATCGGGATCGGCGATTCCCGCACGATCGTCTTCAGCGCCTCCGCGTCCTGCTCGCGCGGGACGGCGCAGCGCACCAGGTCCGCCCCGGCGTCGGCGACCTTGCGGATCTGCTCCATCGTCGCCGCCAGGTTGGCGGTCTCGGTCTTGGTCATCGTTTGCACGGCAACGGGGGCACCGCCGCCGATCGGCACGCCGCCGACGAATATCTGCCGCTTAGAAGCCATATCTGAAGCTTATTGAGCCCGTGGCCCGGGCTGGCCTATCTGACCTCAAAGCCCTCACCCTGGATCCGGCCGATGTCGTTGGACAGGCCGAGGAAGAAGAGCATCAGGACGAGCGCTATGCCGACCATGGTCGCCTTTTCCATCACCCGCCAGGAGACCGGGCGCCCGCGCACCTTCTCGACCAGGCTCCAGAAGATGTGGCCGCCGTCGAGGGGCAGGATCGGCAGCAGATTGACCAGGCCCAGGGAGAGGCTGACGAAAGCCAACAGGAGCAGCGATTTTTCCAGGCCCGTATCGATCACCTGGTCACCGACGGCGCTGATCCCGACCACCCCGGAGACCTGTTCGCGCTCTTCCTTTTCGAACAGGTGGGTGAAGACGTGGACGGTGCCCTCGGCGACTTCCCAGACCGCGTCAGCGGCTTGCGAGGCGGCCTCGCCGGGACCGAACTCGACCGTTTTCGCCCCGTAGGAGAACCCGATCAGCGCCCGTTTTGCTTCGCCGTCGTAGCGGGGCTTCACCGAAAAGGTCTGGAGCTGCCCGTTCCGCCGCACGGTGATCTCCACCGGAGCAGCGGCGACGCAGTCGTCGACCTGCCTGCCGGGGCACTTATGGGAGGCGACCGTCTCGCCGAACGCGATCAGCCGCTCTTCGGTGGTGAGCCCTGGGTAGCGGCGGCCGTCGACGGCGACGATCTCGTCTCCAGGTCTGAGGATCTGGGCGGCGGGAGTGCCCTTTCGCACTTCGCCGACCTGCTGGGCGATCTCTTCCTGGCCGTTGACCCAGTAGACGCCGAAGAGGATCGCGAAGGCGAGGACGATGTTCACCGCCGGACCCGCGGCGACGACGACGATCCGCTTCCAGACGTCCTGCTTGTAGTAGGAGCGATGGGCGACCTCCGGCGGAATCTCCTCCTCCGGCGTCATGCCGGTGATTTTCACGTAGCCCCCGAGCGGGATCGCTTTCACCCCATACTCGGTCTCGCCGCGTTTGATCGACCAGATCGTCGGTCCGAAGAAGAGGAAGAAGCGCTCGACCCGCATCCCCGTCGCCTTGGCGGCGAAGAAGTGACCCGCCTCGTGGAGGATGATCAGCAGGCAGAAGCCGACGAAGATCCAGAACCAGTTCATGCGGGCGTCAACCCCCGAACCTGCTCCTGGCTGCGTTCGCGGGCCTCGGCGTCGGCGGCGAAGAGGTCGTCGAAGTGGGTGACCGGGCGCGCCGGCATCTCCTCGAGCACCCGCTCGATCACGGCGGGGATCGCGGTGAACGGGATCCGCTCCTCGAGGAAGGCGGCGACCGCGACCTCGTCGGCAGCGTTGAGGACGCAGGGCGCGGTCCCCCCCGCCGCGCCGGCCTCCAGCGCCAGCCGCAGGCAGGCGAAGGTCTCCAGGTCCGGCGCCTCGAAGGTCAGCGAGCCGACCGCGGCGAGGTCGAGCTGCGGAACCTCGACGTCGGCCCGCTCGGGGTAGTTCAGCGCGTAGGAGATCGGCACCCGCATGTCGGGATAGCCGAGATGGGCGAGCGAGGAGCCGTCGTTGAGGTGGATCAGCGAGTGGATCAGCGACTGCGGGTGGACGACCACGTCGATCCGTTCATAGGGGACGGCGAAGAGGTGATGGGCCTCGATCGCCTCGAAGCCCTTGTTCATCAGCGTCGCCGAGTCGATCGTGATCCTCCCCCCCATCCGCCAGGTGGGATGAGCGAGCGCGTCGGCGACGCTGACCCCGGAGAGGTCGTCACGGCCGCGGAACGGTCCGCCGGAAGCGGTCAGCACGAGCTTGGTCAACGTCCCCGGCGCCTCCGCACCGATCAGCTGGAACAGCGCCGAGTGCTCGGAGTCGACCGGCAGCAGCCGTGCCCCCGTCGCCTCGGCCAGCGCCATCACCAGCTCCCCGCCGAGCACCAGGCTCTCCTTGTTGGCGAGGGCGACGTCGATCCCCTCGCTGAGGGCGACGATCGTCGAGCCGAGCCCGGCGGCGCCGACGATCGCGTTGAGGACGAGGTCGGGCTCGGTGGAAGTGATCAGCTCGCGCACGCCCTCCTCGCCGGCCAGGACCCGGCCGCTCCAGGCGCCACGGGCCCGCTCAGCCGCCTCGGCGTCGGCGAGAGCGACGACCGGCGCGCCGTGCTCGCGCGCCTGCTCGACCGTCGCCTCCCAGGCGGAGCCGGCCGCCAGCCCAACCGCCTGCAGCTCCTCAGAGCGGCCGATCACCTCGAGCGCCTGCGTTCCGATGGACCCGGTCGAGCCGAGTATGAGGACCCTCTTCATGCCTGACAGAGAATAGGGAGGCCGTCTTACCGCTTAGTAAACGACCGCCACCGAGAGGTAGTAGCCGACGACGACGGTGAAGAAGACGGCGTCGAGGCGGTCGAGCAGGCCGCCGTGGGGGCCGAAGAGGGTGCCGGTGTCCTTCGTGCCGAGGTCGCGCTTGAGGAGGGACTCGAAGAGGTCGCCGATCGGGGCGACGGCGGCGACGGCGGCGCCGATGATCAGGGCGTCCACGCCTGAGAGCCAGTCCTGGTAGAGACCGGCGAACCAGAAGCCCATGGTGCCGATCACGAAGCCGCCGATCAGCCCCTCGACGGTCTTGTTCGGGGAGAGGCTGGGGGCGATTTTGTGGCTGCCGAACATCCTCCCGGTGGCGTAGGCGGCGGTGTCGGCGACGAAGGTGCCGACCAGCACGTCGATCAGCAGCGCCGCCCCGTGGTCGGGCAGTCCGCGCAGGAAGACGGCGTGCGCGAGCGGGACCCCGATCCAGATCACCCCCAGCAGCGTCACCCCCATCGAGACGGTGGCGTTTTCGCGGTTGCGGGCTTTGGCGGCGAAGGCGAAGAGCAGCGGGAAGGTCGCGGCGAGGACGTAGAGCACGTTGAAGGCGGTGCCGAAGTGCGCGGCGACGACCAGCCCGGCGACGGCGATGTAGGCGGGAATGACGAGCGGCCGGTAGCGGTCGGCCATCGCGGCGAACTCGCGCAGGGCGACGACCCCGATCGCGATCATCGCCAGCGCGAAGATCTCCCCGCCGGCGACGGTGATCGCGATCGCGAAGACGATCCAGGGGAGGGCGACGAGGATCCGCTTCGCGGTCTCGCCGCTGCCGCGGCGCCGGCGGGGCTCGCGCGGTGGCCTCTCTCGCCGTGGCGGCGGATCGGGTTGCAGCATCTCGTCGTCGAAGAGGTCGATGCTCACGCCCGGCTCCCGAAGCGCCGCTGTCGGGTCTCGTACTCCCGCAGGCACCCCTCCAGCGCCGCGCGGTCGAAGTCCGGCCAGAGCTCGTCGGAGAAGACCAGCTCGGAGTAGGCGCATTGCCAGAGCAGGTAGTTCGAGAGCCGCTGCTCGCCGCTGGTTCTGATCAAGAGGTCGGGGTCGTGCATCTCGGGTGCGTAGAGGTGGCGGCGGAACTCCTCCTCGGAGCCCCCTTCGTACTTTCGCGCCGCCTCGAGGATCTCCGCCCTGCCGCCGTAGTTGAAGGCGACGAAGAGCGTGATGCCGTCGTTGCCGTCGGTCTCGGCTTCCGCCCACTCCATCTGCTCGACCAAGGCCGGGTGGAGACCCTCGCGGCGGCCGATGAACCGCATCCGCACGCCTTCGGCCTTCAGCTCAGGCGTTTCCGAGCCGATCCTCTCGCCGAACATGCGCATCAGGCCCTTGACCTCCTCGTCGGGGCGGCTCCAGTTCTCGGTCGAGAACGAGTAGACGGTCAGCTCCTCGACCCCCAGCTCGGCCGCGTCGCGCAAGCGCACCTTCAGCGTGTCGGCGCCGGCCTGGTGACCCTCGACGGTCGGCAGGCCCCGCTGCTTGGCCCAGCGGCCATTGCCGTCGGTGATGATCGCTACGTATTTGGGCGCGGTCACGCCGGCGGCCGCCCAGTCCTCAGACTTCGAGGATCTCTTCTTCCTTGCCTTTGAGCGAAGAATCGATCTCGGCGATCGCCTCGTCGGTCTGCTTCTGCAGCGCCGCCTCCGCCCGGCGCTCGTCGTCCTCGCCGGCTTCCCCCTCCTTCTTCAGGTCGCGCAGGTCGCTCATGATGTCGCGGCGGACGTTGCGGATCGCGACCCGGCCTTCCTCGGCGACGCCGTGGACGACCTTGACCATCTCCCGCCGCCGCTCCTCGGTCATCTCCGGGATCTGCAGGCGGATCAGGTTGCCGTCGTTGCTGGGGGTGAGCCCGACGTCGGACTCCTGGATCGCTTTCTCGATCGCCCCAAGCGCGCTCTTGTCGAAGGGGGTGATCGTCAGCAACCGCGCATCTGAGGCCGAGACGTTGGCGAGCTGCTTCAGCGGGGTCGGGTTGCCGTAGTAGTCGACCGTGATCCGGTCGAGCAGGTGCGGCGAGGCCCGGCCGGTCCGCACGGTGGCGAGCTCGCCACGGCTCGACTCGACCGATTTGGCCATTCGCTCCTTGGCGTCTGCGAGAAGTTCGTCGATCAGCTCCACCGGTTCCCCTTTCGGCTCAAGCGGCGGGGTTGCTGGAGACCAGCGTCCCCACCTTCTCGCCGCAGACGATCCTATCTATGTTGCGCTCGTCCCCCATGTTGAAGACGTAGATCGGCAAGTCGTTGTCCATGCAGAGCGAGAGGGCGGTCGAGTCCATCACCCGCAGGCCACGCTCTATCGCTTCCTTGTGGGAGATCGCGGGGATGAAGCGGGCGTCGGGATTGGTCGCCGGGTCGGAGTCGAAGACCCCCTCCACCCCGTTCTTGGCCATCAGGATCGCCTCCGCGTGGATCTCCAGCGCCCGCAGCGCCGCTGCCGTGTCGGTGGTGAAGAACGGGTTGCCGGTACCGGCGGCGAAGATCACGATCCGGTCCTTCTCCAGGTGGCGCATCGCGCGGCGCCGGATGTATGGCTCGGCGACCTCCTGCACTTCGATCGCCGACATCACCCGCGTGTGCTGGTCCAGCCGCTCCAGCGCGTCCTGCAGGGTGAGCGCGTTGAGGACGGTCGCCAGCATCCCCATGTAGTCGCCGGTGGCGCGGTCCATCCCGCTCGCCGCCCCGTCGAGGCCGCGATAGATGTTGCCCGCCCCGACCACGATCGCCACCTCGACGCCGCGCTCACGCACGCTCGCCACCTGTTCGGCGATGCGCTCGACCTCGGCGCCGTCGGTGCCGAAGTCCTGGCTGCCCATCAGGGCCTCGCCGGAGAGCTTCAGCAGTATGCGCCCGAAGCGCGGCTCGGGGGAAGAACCGGTCACCGCGACGACTCTATTCGCCGACGCGAAAGTAGGCGAGGCGGCCGATCTGGATGTTCTCCCCAGTTTTCGCCGCCATCTCCTGGCGCAGCTCCTCGATCGTCTTCGACTCGTGCTTCTCGACGTTGACGTGGGTTTGATCCAGCAGCGCAACTTCGCTGGCCCACTTGTCGAGCTGGCCCTGGACGATCTTCTCGACCACGTTGTCGGGCTTTCCTTCTTCCCGCGCCTTCTCTTCGAAGACCTTCTTTTCCGCTTCCCGCTCGTCCTCGGGGATCTCTTCGGTGGAGACGTACTGCGGCGCGGTCGCGGCCGCGTGCAGGGCGACCTGGTAGGCGAAGACCTTGAAGTCCTCGTTGCGGGCGACGAAATCGGTCTCGCACTGGACTTCGACCATCGCCCCGACCTTGTCGTTGGCGTGGATGTAGGCGGCGACGACGCCCTCGCTGGTGCCGCGCCCTTCCCGCTTGGCAGCCGAGGCCTGGCCCTTCACCCGCAGCAGCTCGACCGCCCGCTCGACGTCGCCGTCGGCCTCGACCAGCGCCGATTTCGCATCCATCATCGCCGCCCCGGTCCGATCCCGGAGCGCCTTCACGTCAGCAGCCGTAATGCTCATTTCGAGCCCTCCTCGTTCTCAGCTTTCTCACCCTCGGTCGACTCGGCCGCCTCCGCACTCTCAGCCGGCGGCGCAGGAGGCTGCTCCTCGGACGCCTCGGCTTTCAGCTCCTCGGCGGGTTGCTCCCCCGCTACGGTCGGAGCTTTCTCCTCGGCGGCCGGAGCTGCGGGCTGTTGCTCGGCCGGAGCGGCCTCTGCCGCGGGGGGCGACGATGGGCCGTCCTCGCCGGTCGGCGAGGAGGGACCATCGGAGACAGGACCCGCGGCCTGCGGGGCCTGTCCTTTATCGGAGGCACCCTGAGCGGCTTGAGCCTGAGCCGCTTTCTCCTGAGCAGCCTTTTTCGCCTCAGCCTGTTTCCGCGCAGTCTCTTCTTCGTGCTGCTTGGCCTCCTCGGCTTCCTTGCGCGCTTTCTCTTCCTCCTCGCGCTTCTTCCGCTCTTCCTCCTCGCGTTTACGCCGCTCCATCTCTTCGGCGATCCGCTTCTCCTCCTGCACGCGCCAGGCGGAGGAGCCCTCCTCGATCGCCCCGCCGATCGTGCCGATGATCAGCTGGCAGGAGCGGATCGCGTCGTCGTTGCCGGGAATCACGTAGTCGACCGGGGTCGGGTCGCAGTTGGTGTCGACCAGGCCGATGATCGGGATCCGCAGTCGGGCGGCCTCGTTGACCGCGATCTCCTCGGTTTTCAGGTCGGCGACGAAGACGGCGTCGGGGAGCCGGTCCATGTCGCGGACGCCGCCGAGGTTGAACTCGAGCTTGGCGAGTTCGGCCTCCATCCCCATCCGCTCCTTGGTCGGCAGGAGGTCGAGTTTGCCCTCCTCTTTCCAGCCGTTGAGCTCGTGGAGGCGGGCGATCCGGCCCGACATCGTGTTGAAGTTGGTCAAGAGGCCGCCGAGCCAGCGCTTGTTGACGTACGGCATCTTGCAGCGGTCGGCCCATTCCTGAACCGTGTCGCGGGCCTGCTTCTTCGTGCCGACGAAAAGGACGGTGCCGCCCCCGGTGGCGAGCTCGCCGGCGAATTTCCGCGCGTTCTCCAGCAACGCCTCGGTCTGCAGCAGGTCGATGATGTGGATCCCGTCCATCTCCGTGAAGATGAAGCGGCGCATGTTCGGGTTCCAGCGGCGCGTCTGATGACCGAAGTGGACTCCGGCCTCGAGCAGCTCTTTTAGCTCTGCCTGTGCCAATTGATTCTCCTTGGTTTTGGTGAAAGCCCCGTCCCGCTCGCCGGGACCTGGTGTTGACCAGGCAGGATCCGGTTCGCCCTGGGCACGGGGGTTGATTTGAACGAGCGATTGTAGAGCGGTGCGCCCCAGGACGGCTCACGGGGTGCGAGCCGCCTCCAGCGCCGCGACGAGATCGTCCGGGAGCGGCGAGGAGAACTCGAGCCGCTCGCCCGTTCGCGGGTGCCTGAACGCGAGTCGGTGGGCGTGGAGGAACTGACGCCGCAGGCCGTAGCGGGCGGCGCCCCCGTAGGTGGGGTCGCCGGTGAGAGGATGGCCGATGGCGGCGAAGTGAGCGCGGATCTGGTGGGTCCGCCCGGTCTCCAGTCGCGCCTCCAGGTAGGTCTCGCGCGGCAACAGCTCCAGCACCGTGAAATGGGTTCGCGCCTGACGCGAGGCCGCACCCGAGACCGCCATGCGGTGCCGCTGCCGGGCGGAGCGGCCGATCGGGGCGTCGATCGTTCCCGTCCGCGAGGCGAGGCGGCCGCCGGCCAGGGCCAGGTAGACCCGCTCGACCTCCCGCTCGCGCACCAGCTGCTGCAGCGCGGCGTGGGTCTCGTCGTCACGGGCGACGACGAGCAGGCCGCTGGTGTCCTTGTCGAGGCGATGGACGATCCCCGGCCGCGCAGGATCACCCCCTCCCCCGAGGATCTCCGCCAGCTGGTCGACGAGAGTGGGACCCGTGTGAGAGGGCGCCGGATGGACGACGAGCCCCGCCGGCTTCTCGACCACCGCCAGGAACTCGTCGCGGTGGAGGATCCGCGGATCCTCAGCCATCGCCGGCCTCGGCATCGCGCAGGTAGAGGAGGAGCAGCAGCAGCACCCCGCAGGTGATCGCCACGTCGGCGAGGTTGAACGGGGGCCAGGAGGCGACGTCGACGTAGTCGGTGACGGCATCGGCGCGAACGCGGTCGGCGAGGTTGCCGAGGGCGCCGCCGGCAAGCAGCCCGACGGCCACCCACACCCCCGGCTTGGTCGCGTTGCGGGCAAAGAGATAGCCGATCACCCCGAGAGCGAGGGCGGCGAGCAGGATCAACACGGCCCCACCTCCCCCGGCCAAACCGAAGGCGATGCCCCGGTTATGCGAGAGGGTCAGCTCCAGCGGCCCGAGCACCTCGACCTTCTCCCCCAACACCAGGTTCGCCTCGACCGCCGCCTTGGCCGCCTGGTCGGCGGCGAACACGAGGCCGCAGAGGGCACCGGCGAGCGCCCAGGCGCGCGAGGCCGGGGCGGTCACCCTGCGATCAGGCCGACGACGAGCGCCTGGGCGACGAATAGGACGATCAGCCCGATCATCGGACTGAGGTCGAGCGCGAACCCGCCGCCGCCGATCGGCGGCAGGAAGCGGCGGAAGAAGTTGAGATACGGGTCCGTGGTCTCGGTGACGAAGTCGAGAATCGAGCGCAACCAGGGCCGGTAGGGCATTCGCGGCACGAAGGAGATGAGGATCCGGGCGAAGATCAGGATCACGTAGACGAGGAAGAGGGCGCCGACGTAGTCGGCGACGTCGCCGCGGTTGATCGCCAGCGGGATCATCCACGCATCCTCTCCAGCGAGGCCTCTACCGCCGCCGTGAAGGCAGCAGCCGCGTCTTCACGGCCAAGAGCCTCGAGGCCAGCTTCGGTGGCGCCTCCCGGCGAGGCGACGGCTTTGCGGAGCTCAGCGGGCTCGTGACGGCGCAACAGCTCCGCGGTTCCGGCCGCGGTCGCCACCACCAGCTCACGGGCCAATTGGGGATCCAGCCCGTCTGCGGCGCCTGCGTCGGCGATTGCCTCCACCGCCAGCGCGATGTAGGCGGGTGAACAGCCCATCACCGCCGTCGCGGCGTCGAAATCCTCCTCGGGGATCTCCACGATTTGGCCGAGAGTGCTCAGTTTCCCCCAGACACGGTCGCTCACCGACCCCGCCACGCAGAGCACTCCTCTTCTCACCTCGACCGCCACGTTGGGCATCAGCCGCAGGACGTGCTCGGCCGTGGGCAGCGCCGCCCGCAGCTGCTCCAGGGTGGTGATTGCGAGCACGGAGACGACCTCCCTCGCCTCGGCCAACTCCGGCGCCACATCGCCGAGCCGGTTGGGCTTCACCGCCAGCACCACCAGGTCGGCGCGCCGAGCCATCTCCTGGTTGGAGACCGCCTCCCCGCCCAGTTCCTTGGCCAGCTGCCGAGCCCGCCCGCTGCCCCCATCGGAAAAAAGCACGCCCTCGAACTCGCCAACCCACCCCCGAGCCATCGCCTCGGCCATGTTTCCAGCACCTACAAAGCCAACGATCATGGGCGCAGCCTACTCAGCGCTACAAGTCGCGGGCGTGGGACCCCGAGCATCCAGCGCAGGGGTTCCACGCCCGCGCCACAAGCCTAAGACTGGTTGAAGAAGCCCTTGTCGATCAGCCGAGCCTTTTCCTCGGCCGAAACGTCGACGTTCCGCGGGGTCAGCAGGAACATCTTCTCGGCGATCCGCTGCATGCCGCCGTCGAGGGCGTAGGTGAGCCCGGAGCAGAAGTCGATCATCCGCTTCGAGAGCTCGTGATCGGCGGTCTGCAGGTTGAGGATCACCGGCACCGACCGTTTGAACTGGTCGGCGACCTGTTGGGCGTCGTTGAAGTTGCGGGGGATGACCAGGTGGACCTGGAGGTCGCCGCCGTTGTCGCCGCCGTCGACGGGTCGCAGGGTGCGGGTGCGGCTGGCGGCGATCGGCTCGTCGTCGGCGAAGATGTCGTCGATCTCGTCGCGCCGGGGTCGCCGCGAGGTCGGCAGTCGCCGTACCGAGGATCGTCCCTCGCCGCGTTCGCGACGATCGTCGTAGGCCTCTTCGGTTCCCGTCTCGGGCTCGAAGTCTTCCTCGTATTCGGGACCGTAGTCGTGGTCCTCGGCCAGTCCGAAGTAGACCAGCGCTCTATGCCAGGTGTCTTTTAGGGCCATCTGTCCCGCGTGTTTCGGCCTCTAGCGGCCGACTCCTTTACGCATTATTCCCAGATTTCGAGCGAAATCACACGAAAAGGCCACGGCCAAGCCGCACGATCGTCGCTCCCTCCTCGATCGCCACCCGCCAGTCCTGGGAGGTGCCCATCGAAAGCCGGTCGAGCCCGTTGGCCGCGGCAAGGTCCGCCAGCCGGGCGAAGTAGGGCCGCGAGTGCTCCGGATCGGGGCTGAACGGCGGCATCGTCATCAACCCCGCCACTCTGACCGGGCAACGCTCGACGAAAGCCGGCAGCTCGACAGGGTCGACCCCACCCTTGCCCTCCTCCCCCGCGACGTTCACCTCGACCAGGACTTCCGTCCCCGGCCCCGCGTGCTTCTCCAGCTGAGCCAGCGCCGAATCCGTCGCGACCGAGTGGATCAACCGGCAGAGGGGCAGCAACTGCTTGACCTTGCGGCTCTGCAGGTTGCCGATGAAATCCCACTCGAAGGCCTCCCCCCAGCGCTCGCGCTTGGCGGCGAGGTCCTGCTGGCGGTTCTCGCCGACCAGGCGGACCCCTGCCTCGGCGAGCCTGCCCATCTCCTCGAGCGGCACGTACTTGGTCGCGACGAGGATCTCGACGCGTCCGCCGGCAACCGCCCTCACCTCCCCCAGTCTCGCCGCGACCCTGACCGGATCGATGTCGTGGATCAGCTCCGCCATGCGACCCCCGCCTGGCGCCCGGTTCTCCCCTTGTCTCGCCGATGAGAGAAGAAGAGCTCTTCCTCGCAGCTGGTGCAAAGAGCAGCGGACTCGATCTCCTCGACTCCGGCCCTGGCGAGCAGTCGGCGCGCCGCCTCCGGCAGGTCGATCATCCGCCCCTCGGCCACCCCCTCCCCCAGGGAGGCAAAGGCAGCCGCAACCTCGCCCCCGACCTCGTAACAGCAGGGACCGATGCCCGGGCCGATTGCCGCCCGGGTTGCCGCGACGGCCTCCGCACCCGCGGCGAGGATGCCGCCCGCCAGGCCGCGCCAGCCGGCGTGGACGATCGCCACCCCGCCGGGCCCGGACATTGCGACCGGCAGGCAGTCCGCGACAAAGACGAGCGGCGCCAGGCCTGACTCGGAGACGACGTGCCCGTCCGCCTCCGTCACCTCTTCCGGGCTGCCGGCCCGGTGGTCCACCAGCCGCGTCCCGTGGACCTGGCTCGCGAAGGCGATCTGGCCGGGCTCGAAGCCGAGGGCGGCGGCAAGACGCCCGCGGTTCTCGACCACCGCGGCTTCGGAGTCGTCGGTCAACAGCCCGAGGTTGAGGCTGTCGTAGGGCGGCTCGCTGACACCGCCGAGACGGGTCGAGAACGCCGCCCCGCCGGTACCGAGGTCGGCTTCGAGCCATCGGACGCCGTTGCGTTCGCGCCACTCCATCGGCTTACTCCGCCCGCGCCGCTTCCAGGGCGACGCGAAGCTCGTGGTCGCGGTTGACGATTTCCCCTTCCAGGCGCTTCTGGCGGGCCGCCCGCAGGCCGCGTCCGATTGCCGGACCCTGGGGAACCCCTGCCTCGAGCAGGTCGCTGCCGTCGATCTCCAGCTCGACCTTGCTCCAGACGGTCAGGTAGTGATCGAGCCAGTCGGCGCCCATCGCCCGGGCGAGAATCAGCTCGACCGGATCCCGCCGCTCCGCCACCTCCACTCCTTCTCCGGCTTTCGGCGGCCACATCGAGGCCAGGACCTGCTCTGCACCCTCCGGTCCCAGCGCCGCAGCGACCAGCGCCCGCTCGCGCGGTACGAGCTCTGCCCAGTGCGGCGCCCTCAGCAGCTGCTCGACGGCCGCGACCAGCTCCAGGCCGCCGTCGCGCAGATGGATCAGTCCCCAGCCGGCGAGCAGTCCGAAGGCGACGCGGCCCGTCGGTTCGGCCGCCAGCCGTTCCAGCTCGGCGCGGCGGCGATCGGCCGAGACGGTTGCCAGGTCGGTGCTGCGCATGAGTCGGTCGGTCTCGGACTCGAGGGTGAAGCCGAAGCGGGCCGCATAACGGGCCGCGCGGATCGCCCTGGTCGGATCGTCCGCGAACGACCGCGGATGGAGGACGCGCAGCAGGCCACGCTCGAGGTCCGCCTCGCCGCCGTGGGGATCGATCAGCCGAGAGTCCTCGCCGAGCGGAATCGCCATCGCGTTGATCGTGAAGTCCCGGCGGCCGAGGTCGACGTCGATGCTCTCCGCGGGCGCGACCACCGGGAGGGCTCCGGGCTCAGGATAGGCCTCGGTGCGAGCGGCGGCGATATCCACCTCGTGCCCTTCGACCTCGGCCTTGACCGTCCGAAAGCGCTCGTGCTCGACCTCGGCTCCTCCCAGCCGAGCTGCCAGCGCATTGGCATCGCCGACGACGACCAGGTCCACATCTGCCCCAGGCCGGCCGAGCAGCAGGTCGCGAACCGCGCCGCCGACCAGGTAGACGGGCCCTTCCGCCTCCCTCCGCACGGCCTCCAGCTCCGGATGAGCGCGACGCAGCGTCGCGGCCAGGTCCTTCATAGCGCCTACGATGATCGATTGCGCGGATGGCCGCCCACGGCGCTCAAAGCCGTACGGGGATCCCGTCGGCCGCCATCCGCTCCTTCGCCTCGCGGACGCGGTAGTGGCCGTAGTGGAAGATCGAGGCACAGAGGACGGCGTCGGCGCTGCCCTCGGCGATTGCCTCGCTGAGGTGGGAGAGCTCGCCGGCCCCACCGGAGGCGATCACCGGCACGCTCACCGCTTCTGCCACGGCGCGGGTCAGCTCGAGGTCGTAGCCGTCGTTGGTGCCGTCGCGGTCCATGCTCGTCAACAAGACCTCCCCGGCTCCGCGCTCGACCGCCTCTTCGGCCCAGCCGATCGCGTCCCGCTCCTCGACGCGCTTGCGACCGCCGTTGACGTAGACGCCCCAGGTGGCGGCAGCGCCGCAGGGCGAAGAAGCAAGGGGCGGCTCTCCCTCCCGTTTGGCGTCGATCGCGATCACCACGCACTGGGCGCCGAACTGGTCGGCAAGCTCGCCCAGCAGCTCCGGCCGCGCCAGCGCCGCCGAGTTGACCGAGACCTTGTCGGCGCCGGCGTCCAGCACCGCCTGCGCGTCGGCGACCGAGCGGATGCCGCCGCCAATCGTGAACGGGATGAAGACGTTGTCGGCGGTGCGGCGGGCGAGCTCGACGATCGTCTCGCGCTGTTCGTGCGAAGCGGTGATGTCGAGGAAGACCAGCTCGTCGGCCCCCTCGGCGTCGTAGCGCTCGGCCAGCTCGACCGGATCGCCGGCGTCTTTCAGTCCGACGAAGTTGGTGCCCTTGACGACGCGCCCGGCGTTGACGTCGAGGCAAGGGATTACGCGCTTCAGTGCCATCGCTTCAGGTTAGGGCGGCGATGCCCTCGGCGACGGTGAACTTGCGCTCGTAGAGTGCCTTGCCGACGATCGCGCCTTCTATGTTTGGAGCCGCCCCACGAGCAAGGGTCTCCAGATGAAAGAGGCTCCCCACCCCACCGGAGGCGATCACCTGGGCCGTGGTCGCCGCTGCGATCTCGTTTAGCTGATCGATCGCCGGGCCCTCCATCGTCCCGTCGACCTCGATCGCCGTGCAGAGGAAACGCTGGGCGCCGAGACCGGTAAGTCCCTGCACCACGCTTACGGCGGTCAAGTCGCTGACTTCGGTCCAGCCGTGGAGGGAGACCTTGCCACCCCTGGTATCGACGGAGACGACGATGCGATCGCCGTATTCCGCCAAGGCTTGGGACAGGAAGTCGGGATCCCGCAGCGCCGCGGTTCCGATTACGGCTCGGGCTGCGTCCCCACCTAGGACAGCGTCGACGGAGGCCAGGTCCCGCAGCCCTCCCCCAACCTGGATCGGGCAGGGGACCGCGGCGGCGATCCGCCGGATCGCCTCCAGGTTCTTCGGCTCCCCCGCTTTGGCGCCGTCGAGGTCGACGACGTGGAGGAACTCCGCCCCTTCGTCAGCCCAGCGCCTCGCCGCATCGACGGGATCGGCGTCGTAGGTCGTCTCCCGCTCGTAGTCGCCCTGCAACAGGCGCACCGCCTGCCCGCCGCGGATGTCGATGGCCGGGTAGAGGATCACGCCGCTGTCAGCCGGCGACGGGCGACTTGGCGCAGATGCCGGCGAAGTTGGAGAGCAGACGCAGCCCGGCGGCGCTCGACTTCTCGGGGTGGAACTGGACGCCGAAGACGTCGTCGCGCTCGGCGGCGCAGGCGAAGCGGGTGCCGTACTCGGCGCTGCCGAGCAGCTCTTCCTCTCCCGGCCGCGGCGCGAAGGAGTGGACGAAGTAGAAGGGCGTCTCGGAGGGGATGTTCTCGGTCAACCGCGAATCGCGCTCCCAGCGCACCGGCGCCCAGCCGATGTGCGGGACCTTCAGGTCCGGCGCGTCGAGCTCCTCCACCTTTCCCGGCAGGATCGCCAGCCCGCTCCCTCCGCTCAGCTCGCTGCTGGAGTCGAAGAGCAGCTGCAGCCCCAGGCAGATGCCGAGAATCGGCACGCCGGCGTCGCGGCGCTCGAAGGCCAGCTCGTCCAAGCCAAGCTCGCGCACCCTCTCCATCGCCCGCGGAAAGGCCCCCACTCCCGGCAGGATCACGCCGTCGGCGGCCCGTACCTCCCCGGCGTCGCCGGTGACCTTGGCGGTGACGCCGACGTGCTCCAGCGCCTTTTCGACCGAGCGCAGGTTGCCCATCCCGTAATCGAGGATCGCGATGCGGGTGCTCATTGGCTCAGGGTCCCCTTGGTGGACGGCACGCCGCTCTCCTCCGGGTCGATCGAGACGGCGACGCGGAGGGCGCGGGCAAAGGCCTTGAAGCAGGCCTCGATCATGTGGTGGGCGTTGGTGCCGTAGCGGACGGAGACGTGCAGGGTGAGCTTGGCGCTGTTGGCGACCGCGCGGAAGAACTCCTCCGCCAGCTCGGTGTCGAAGCCGGCGATCGAGGTCGGCGGCAGATCGGCGTGGAAGACGCAGAGCGGCCGACCGGAGATGTCGATCGCGCACTCGGCCAAAGACTCGTCCATCGGCACCGCCGCGGAGCCGTAGCGACGGATCCCGGCCCTGTCGCCGAGCGCCTCGTCCAGCGCCTGCCCGAGCACGATCCCGACGTCCTCGACGGTGTGGTGGGCGCCCGTCTCCAGGTCGCCGTTCGCCTTCACCTTCAAGCCGAGGCGGCCGTGCCGCGCCAGCAGGTCGAGCATGTGGTCGAGGAAGCCGACGCCGGTCTCGGCGCTCGCCTCCCCCCCGTCGAGGTCGAGGGCGAGCCGGATCTGGGTCTCGGCCGTCTCTCGTTGCTTCTCGGAAATCCTGTTCATCGTCGTACTCATCGTTTCCTAATCATCGCGGACTCGCCATGGACGGGGAAGCCCTCGGCCTCGGCGAGGGCGTCGACGTGCAGGGCGAGCTCGGCCGCCGAGTCGGCATCGAGCTCGACGTTGGCGATGCGACGCCGGAACGAGCCCGGCCCCAGCGGGCCGGCGTAGCGGCCGGCACCGCCGGTCGGCAGGACGTGGTTCGAGCCCGCCAGGTAGTCGCCGAAGGCGGTCGCGCCGTAGCGGCCGACGAAGACGCAGCCCGCGCTGGTGACCCGGTCGGCCATCAGCGCCGCGTCGGTCTCGAGCAGCTCCAGGTGCTCCGGTGCATAGACGTTGGCGAGGTCGATCGCGGCATCGACGTCGGGAACCTGGACCAGAGCCAGGGGAGCCTCGGCGACGCTGTCCCGCATCGAGGCAGCCGCTTCCGTCGCGCCGGCGATCTCGTTCAGCACCCGCTCCTCTACTGCTGCCAGCACCAGCGGGCTTTCCGGACCGTGCTCGGCCTGTGCGCAGAGGTCGAGCGCCGCCCACTCTGGATCGGTGTCGTGGCCGGCAACAACCATCAGCTCCGACGGCCCCGCCAGGGAGTCGATCCCGACCTTGCCGTAGACGGCGCGCTTCGCCTCCCTCACCCAGGCATTGCCCGGACCGGCGATCACGTCCACCGGGAGGATCGTCTCGGTGCCGTGGGCGAGGGCGAAGATCGCCTGCGCCCCGCCCATCGCGTAGATCTCATCCACCCCGCAAAGCATCGCCGCGGCGAGGATCAACGGCTGCAGCCGGCCATCCGGTCCGGGCGGCGAGGCGAGGGCGATCCGCTCGACTCCAGCCACCTGTGCGGGAATCGCGCACATCAGCACGCTCGATGGGTAGGCGGCGCGCCCTCCGGGGGCGTAGATCCCAGCAGCTCCCACCGGAACTTCGCGCAGGGTCACCGTCTGTCCCGCCGGCAGCTCGACCTGGCGATCCCGGGAGAGCTGCGCCTCGGCGACCTGGCGCACGTTGGCGATCGCCACCTCCATCGCCTTGCGCAGGTCCGGGTCAAGCACCGAGAGCGCGGCGGACGCTTCCTCGCGGTCCACCCGCAGCCCCTCCGGGCCCGCCAGCGGCGCGTCGAAGCGGGCAGTCAGGCGCAGGACCGCCTCGTCTCCGCCTTCCACGACCTCCTGCTCGATCGGTGCGACGTCGACTTCGGGACTCTCCTCGGCCGCCCACTCACGCAGCTCCCAAGCGGTCTCCTCCGCCCCTTCCCAGCCGAAGCGGCGGACCTTCATCGCCGGCTCGCCTCGCGCAGCCTGGCGGTCAAATCGTCGATCTCGGCGGCCCGCAGTTTGTGGGCGACGCGATTGGCGACGAAGCGTGCGGTGCACTCGACGATCTCCTCGCGAACCTCGAGTTCGTTCTCTTCCAGCGTCCTGCCGGTGGCGACCAGGTCGACGATCCCGTCGCCGAAGCCGATCAACGGCGCCAGCTCGACCGAGCCCTTGACCTCCACCAGTTCGACCTGGCGGCCGGTCGACTCGAAGTAGCGCTCGGCGATCCGCGGGTAACTGGTCGCGATCCGCATCTTCCCCAGCCGTCGCTGCGCTTCCGCCAGGTGGTCGGCTCCGGCGCGGGCGGCGAGGACCATCCGGCAGCGGCCATAGCCGAGGTCGAGGAGCTCGTAGACGACCCGGTCGGACTGCTCGAGCAGCACGTCCTTGCCGGTGATGCCGAGGTCGGCGGCGCCGGCCTCGACATAGATGAGAACGTCGGAGGGGCGCACCGTGACCAGCGTCAGTCCCGAGGCCTCGAAGATCAGCGAGCGCGAGTCGCCGCGCAGCTCGGCGGTGTCGACCCCGACCGCGTCGAGAAGGTCCAGGGTTTCGCCGAAGAGGGCGCCGCGGGGGATCGCCAGCTTAAGTGCCGCGTCAGCCACGGCGTGCCTCCTCGAGTTGGGCGGTGTGAACCCGTTCCAGGTAGAGGGCGAAGCCCGCGGCGGAAAGGTCGAGGCCGAATCTCTTCATCAGCCCGTCGTAGCGACCGCCGCCGCCGAGAACGTGGCCCAGGGCGGGGTCATAGACCTCGAGGATGGCGCCGCTGTAATAGCCGAGGTCGCGCAGCAGGCCAAGGTCGATCTGGACCCGCTTGACGGCTCCGCGGCGCTCCAGCTCGTCATAGGTCTCACGGAGACGGACCAGCGCCCGCTCCACCGCGGCGCCACCCAACCCCCGGGCCTCCTCCAGAACCTCCCTGCCACCCCGAAGCTGGGTCAGCTGGACGCAGGCCGGCACCCGCTCGGCGGCGACCCCCGCATCGATCAGCTTCTGCTCGAGGCCGACCAGGTCATGTGTGGCGAGACTCGCCAGGACCCCGTCCTGGGCGTGCGGCTCGACCCCCAGCTCCTCCAGCATCTGCTGGTAGAGGTCGGCGTCGCCGAGGCCGATCACCGCCCGGTCGAGGCCGGCGGTGTCGAGCGCCGCCTCCAGAACCTCGATCACCTCGACGGTCCCCTCGGCAGGGGAGGCGCCGATCAGCTCGACCCCCGCCTGCAGCAGCTCCCGCATCTGACCGCTCTGGGGCCGTACCGCCCGGTAGACGCTGGCCAGGTAACAGAGCCGGTACGGCGGCTCGCCGGTGGCGAAGCGAGTGGCTGCCAGGCGGGCAATCGGGACCGTCATGTCGGAGCGCAGCGACAGCAGCTCACCGCTCTCGTCGAAGAAACGGTAGGACGAGCGGGCGGCGCGACCGTCGCCGCGGGCCATCACCTCGTCGTACTCGAGCGCCGGCGTCGCCACCTCGCCGTAGCCACGCGCTTCGAAGACCTCGATCAGCGCGCCCTGGAGCCTGCGCAGCTCGCGCATCTCGTCGGGCAGCACGTCACGCGTTCCCGGGGGAATCGGATAGATGCTCATCGGGCCGACCTTACGAGAGCTCGCCGGAATCCCCCGCTAGGCGGGGACCTCCGCAGAAACGCGTTCGACCTGGGCCCCAAGGGCGCGCAGCCGCTCGTCGATCTGCTCGTAGCCGCGGTCGATCTGGCGGATGTTGCCGATCTCCGAGGTTCCCTCCGCCGCCAGGGCGGCGATGAGCATCGCCATCCCGGCGCGGATGTCCGGGCTCTCGACCCGCTCGCCATGAAGCCGGCTCGGACCGCTGACGATCGCCCTGTGGGGATCGCAGAGCGTGATCCGAGCGCCCATCGCGACGAGCTTGTCGACGAAGAACAGACGGTTCTCGAACATCTTCTCGAAGATCAGGACCTCCCCCTCGGCCTGGGTGGCGAGGGCGAGGGCGATCGAGGTGAGGTCGGCGGGGAAAGCCGGCCACGGCCCGTCCTCGATCTTCGGGATCGCGTCGCCGAGGTCGGCTTCGACCTGGAGGTGCTGGCCGGCCGGGACCAGCATGTCGGCGCCGTCGATCTCCGACTGCAGACCGAGACGCTTGAACTGGCGCCGCACCATCGTCAGGTCGGCTGGCTCGACGTCGCGGATGCGAACCTCGCCCCCGGTTGCCGCGGCCAGCGCCATGAAGCTGCCCACCTCGATGTGATCGCAGGAGATCGAGTGCTCGGCTCCGCCGAGGCTTTCGGCCCCGTGGACGGTCATCACGTTGGAGCCGATGCCGTCGACCCGGGCACCCATCCTCGTAAGCAGACGCGCCAAGTCCTGGACGTGAGGCTCGGAGGCGGCATTGGATATCTGCGTCTCCCCCGGACACAGCGCCGCAGCCATCAGCGCGTTCTCGGTCCCCATCACCGAAGGCTCGTCCATGAAGATCTCGCACGCCTTCAAGCCGGCCGGCGCGCTCAGCTCGATCCAGCGGCTGCCGTCCACCCTCGCCCCCAGGTCCTTGAAGGCGTCGAGGTGGGCATCGAGACGCCGGCGGCCGATGAAGTCCCCCCCGGGCGGCGGCATCCGGGCCTCGCCGAAGCGCGCCAGCAGGGGCCCGGCGAGCAGGAAGGAGGCGCGGATCTTGCCCGAGAGCTCCTCGTCGACCGCACCCCCGGCCACGTCGCGGGCGCAGAGCCGGACGCTGTTGTCGGCAACCCAGGCAACCTCGACGCCGAGGTTCTCCAGGAGCGCCATCTGGGCTTCGGTGTCGCGGATCCGCGGCACCCGGTGCAACAGCACCTCCTCCTCCGTCAGCAGGCAGGCGGCGAGGATCGGCAGGGCCGCGTTCTTGTTGCCGGCGGCGGTTACCTCTCCGGAGAGGGGGACGCCGCCCTGGATCACGAATTTCTCCATCGGTCCGGCTAGGGTAACGACCGCCATGGGGAGGCGACTGAAGATCGGAATCGGTGTGATCGTGGCGCTGCTCGCGCTGCTGCTCCTCAATGCCCTCTGGACGGATGGCGAAACCGAGAAGGCGGAGGTGACGGTGGCGGGCGGGCGCATCCTCGACCTCCCCGCCGGCGAAGTCCAGATCACCGAACGCGGACCCCGCGAGGCACCGCCGATCGTGTTGATCCACTGCTTCAGCTGCGCGATCGACTGGTGGGACGAGATGATGCCGCTGCTCCAGCGGGACCACCGGCTCGTCGCCGTCGACCTCCTCGGCCATGGCGGCTCCGAGAAGCCGGGCTCGGGCTACACGCCGGAGAACCAGGCCGAGGTGGTGGCGGAAGCCCTGGGGAGCCTGCAAGTGGCAAACGCCACCGTCGTCGGCCACTCTCTCGGCGGCTCCGTCGGCGTCGCTTTGACCGAGCGCAGCCCGGGCTTGGTCGAGCGGCTGGTGATCCTCGACATGCCGCCGGACAACTCCTACGGAGACCTCGGCTTCATCGCCGGCCTCGCCTTCCAGCCGGTGATCGGCGAGGCGCTGTGGAAGATCAAGCCGGACTTCTCGGTGCGCGACGGGCTCGAGGTCGCCTTCGCCCCCGGCTTCGAGGTGCCCGACCGCTTCGTCGAGGACGTGAAGCGCATGACTTACACGGCCTACGACGACTCACCCGGCGGCAACGAGGACTTCCTCGACGAGAGACCGCTGGAGCTGCGGATGGCGGCTACCGGCAAGCCGCTGATGGTCCTCATGGGAGCCGAGGAGCGGATCGTCGACGACCCGCAGCAGGCCCTCGATCAGTACGCGCAGGGCGCCCCCGGGGCCGAGACGCACCTGATCGCGGATGCGGGCCATTCTCCCAACGTCGAGCGGCCCTTTCTGACGGCCAAATTGGTGCTCCGATTTGCAAACGAAGCGGTGAAAGGCATAGGATCTTCTGTGCGCGACGTCACGGAGCGCGGCAAGCAGCCGCAGCGAAGCTCCCGGGAGACGTCAGCGAAACGCGCTTCTGGGGTTCGCAGCGCTACTGGCGGTCAGTAGCGCTGCGGCATGCCACGACGCTGCTTTGGCTTAACAGAGCCGTTTGCGGGTACCCTCTGCACGGGTCCTTGCAGAAACCCAATGCCGTCCGGGACCCCCCCTAACGTACGAACCCATGTTCGATTCGAAGACCAAGATCACCAACCGGCTGACCGACGCCGCCGACCTCCTCATCGACTTCGCAACCCTGGGCGAGTACGGGCTGGAGCCCGTTGGGAGAACTCGCCCGGGTTGCGCGGATCTGCCCGCCGCAAGCACGCGCCGGCGCCCCACCGCGCCGACGACGCGAGCCAACGCCCGCAGCGCCCACTGCACCCTCGCAGAGGAATCCGGCCTGTTCCGTCAACGCCAGACCCGCCCAGGCCAGCCTGCCTAAAGCACCCGGTTCTCCGTCCCTCGCGGCTGTTCGAGGCTGAGGTTGCTTATGGGAGCTATCCGAAGTCCGGGCCGCGCTTAGGCGCGAGCCCGAGACGTTCTGAGAGCAAGCGATCCGGTCACGGCGAGGGGCGCCGCGTAGCAGCGCTACGCAAGCCGCTCGCCGGGGCCGTAGCGCGCCGCTATCAGAACGAAATCGGGCCGCGACTAAGCGCGGCCCGGACTTCAAGAAGAACCGGCGGCGACCTACTCTCCCAGGGGGTTGCCCCCCAAGTACCATCGGCGCTGAAAGGCTTAACTGCTCTGTTCGGAATGGGAAGAGGTGTTTCCCTTTCGCTATGCGCCACCGGAATTTTGCGAGACGCTACGCCCGGTGGAGCTTGAAAACTGCACAGGCCAATTTGGGTAATTAATATCCGTCAAGCCCTCGACCCATTAGTACCGGTCGGCTGAGCACATTACTGCGCTTGCACCGCCGGCCTATCAACCTGGTGGTCTACCAGGGGTCTTACTCCCTCAAGGGGATGGGAGAACTTATCTCGAGGACGGCTTCCCGCTTAGATGCTTTCAGCGGTTATCCGTTCCATGCGTAGCTAACCTGCGATGCCCTTGGCAGGACAACAGATACACCAGAGGCATGTTCATCCCGGTCCTCTCGTACTAGGGATGACTCCTCTCAATTCTCCAACGCCCACAGCAGATAGGGACCGAACTGTCTCACGACGTTCTGAACCCAGCTCGCGTACCGCTTTAATGGGCGAACAGCCCAACCCTTGGGAC
>DATEOT010000072.1:0-13363 GCA_035273795.1 Solirubrobacterales bacterium
CCGGGTGCGCGCGCAGGTAGGAGCGCAGCGCCGCGACCACCGGCCCGTAGGCGGGGGTGGCGTCGCGGCTGGCGCCGCCCCGCAGGACAGCCGCCGGGGTCGAGGACGCCAGGGCGTCCATCAGCCTGGTCTTGCCGACGCCCCCCTCGCCGGCGACGAGGACCAGCCCGCCCTCGCCGGCGATCGCCCGATCGAAGCGCTCCTGGAGCCGGGCGCGCTCGTCGTCGCGCCCGATCAGATCGCGATCGGCCATCTCGCGGGATTCGAGTTTCGGCTCCACAAGGTCTTGCGATGCTCGGCGGGCGCTACCGGGCATTGTCGCCCAGTAGCGCCCGTCTCGCAGGCTCCGATCAGGCGGCGGCCGTCTCGGCTACCGGATCGTCGCGGACGATCACGGTGTCGGCGACCTTGACGATCTCGTCGGCGGACATGCCGGTGTTCTCGGCGTGGCGGCGGATCGCCTCCGGGCTGGTGGCCTGGTAGATGCACACCGTCCCCAGCTTGCCGTCGGCCTCCTCGGCGACGTAGCTGCGGATCCAGCGCACCTCGTCGCTCATCTTCTCGCCCTCGGCGCTCGATTTCGCCGCGGTTGCCTCGAGCTCGGCGGGACTTTTCCAGTTGCTGCGGCGGCGGATTACGTACAGGTCCATCGGGTCCTCCTTCTTCGTCCATCTGGGATGGGGTTTTTCGATGGAGACAGCCTCGCCCTCTGCGGGGGACCCGACAACGGCAATACCACCGTATTGCCGTGGCTGCCGTACCGGGAGCATCAGGATTCAGGCGTAAAGCGGGACGCCGGGCCGGGCTCAGACGGGCCGCGGGTAGCGGTCGCCGC
The DNA here is from genome assembly GCA_035273795.1 of Solirubrobacterales bacterium. GTDB lineage: Bacteria > Actinomycetota > Thermoleophilia > Solirubrobacterales > 70-9 > VAYN01. Next base: position 836 of record DATEOT010000072.1, read on the forward strand.
GGGTGGCCACGCGCTCGAGGGCCCATAGGAGGAGGCCGAGGAGGAGCAGGGCTCCGGCGCGCGCGAAGGTCACCGCTTCGACCTGGCTCATGACGACGACGCAGGCGAGGATTCCGAGGATCGGCAGCGCCGAGGGCACCCGGAAGTGGTCGTGGTCGACGGGGTCCCGGCGCAGGACCAAGACCGACACGTTGACGGCGATGAAGACGCCGAGCAGCAGCAGCACCGTGGTGTCAGCGAGCTCCCCGAGGTCGCCGGTGAGGATCAGGGCGAAGGAGATCGCCGTGGTGAAGACGATCGCCACGAGCGGCGTCCGCCACCTGCTCAGCCGCCCGAAGGTGCGGGGGAGGACGTCCTCCTCCGCCATCCCGTAGAGCAGGCGCGAGGCCATGATCATGTTGATCAGGGCGCCGTTGGCGAGGGCGAGCAGCCCGATCGCGGAGAAGACCTTGGTCGACATCGCCAGCGGTCCCAGCTGGACGACCTCGAGCAGGGCGCCATCGGAGGCGGCGAGCTTCTCGGTCGGCACCGCCATCGAGGCGATCACCGTCACCGCGATGTAGATCAGGCCGGCGGCGGCGAGGCCGAAGAGCAGCGCGAACGGGTAGGAGCGGCGCGGGTCCCTCGTCTCCTCGGCGATGTTGACCGAGTCCTCGAACCCGATCAGCGCGTAGAAGGAGACCGTGGCGCCGGCCAAAATCGCGGCCAGCGGCGCCATTCCCTCCTTGAACTCGAACGCCCGCGAGGGCTCGCCGACCCCGTCGCCGAGGGCGAAGGCGCCGATCAGGACGACGAGCAGCAGCCCGCCCAGCTCGACGATCGTGAGGACGACGTTGAGGCGAACCGAGAGCAGGATCCCGACCAGGTTGATCACGGCGATGACCGCGATGAAGACCAGCGCCGCCACCTCCACCGGCATCTCGACGAATTCGGAGAGGTAGTCGCCGCCGAAGCCGCGGGCCAGGGTGCTGGCCGAAGCGATCCCGGAGGCCATTACCGCGAAGGCGATCATGAAGGCGACGAACTGGTTGGAAAAGGCCTTCTTGGCGTAGAGCGCGGCGCCTCCCGCCCGCGGGTACTTGGTGACGAGCTCGGCGTAGGAGGCGGCGGTCAGCGCCGCGAGAACGAGCGCGACCACGAACGAGGCCCAGATCGCGCCGCCGACCTTGGCGCCCACCTCGCCGACCAGCGCGTAGATGCCGCCGCCGAGGATGTCGCCGAGGATGAAGAAGAAGAGCAGGCGGCGGGAGACGACCCGGCGGAGCCCCGTTTGTTCGTCGTCACGACCTGCCTCGGGTTTCGGGTCCATCCTGCCTCTCGACTGGCTTGCCGCCTTCTTCTACCCGCAAAGCGTTCTTCGACGCTTCTGGGGGATGCTCCCCGGATGGACAGCCCGCTGATCGTCTCGGTGCTGCTGCCTGCCGCGATCGCCGTGATCATGTGCAGCCTCGGGATGACCCTGACCCGGGAGGACTTCCGCCGTGTCCTCACCGCCCCGCGCGGGGTCGCGATCGGGATGCTCAACCTGGCTCTGATCTCGCCGCTGCTGGCGCTGGCGATGGCGGAGCTGTTCGAGCTGCCGCCGGAGCTGGCGGTCGGCCTGGTCCTGCTCGGAGCCTCCCCCGGCGGGATGATGGCCAACATGCTGACGCACCTGTCGCGGGGCGACACGGCGCTCTCGGTGACGATGACGGCGATCAGCAGCGTCGGCGCGATGATCACGGTGCCGCTCTTCCTCGGCCTCGCCAGCAGCCACTTCGACGCCACCGAGGTTGGCGACGTCGGCATGCTCGGGATCGTCCTGCGCGTGTTCGCGATCACGGTCATCCCCGTCGCGATCGGGATGGAGCTGCGCCGGCGCCGGCCTGAACGGGTCGACGAGGTCTACCCGCGGGTGCGGCAGATCTCACTCGCGCTCTTCGCCGTGGTCGTGCTCGGCGCGATCGCCAGCGAGCACGACACGGTCGTCGAAAACCTGGCCGCGGTGGCCGGCGCCGCCCTCGCCCTCAACTTGGCGGCGATGGCGCTCAGCTTCGCGATCTCGAAGCTGGCCCGGCTCGACGACCGCCAGGCGACCGCGATCGCCCTCGAGCTCGGGATCCACAACTCGGCCCTGGCGATCGCCGTCGGCGCTTCGCTCCTCGACGAGCTGGCGATCCCCGCCGCCGTCTACAGCTCCTTCATGCTCTTCACCGGCGGCGCCTTCGCCTGGCTGATGAGTAGGCGCAACAGGCTTCAACCGCTCTAGTCGCAACCGATCTAAAGTGAAGGTATGGCGACGAAGCCAAACCTTGCGGTCGAAGCCAGCGGCCTGGTCAAGACCTTCGGCGAGGTGCGAGCGGTCGACGGCGTCGACCTCGGCGTGCGGCGCGGGTCGGTCTACGGCGTGCTCGGCCCCAACGGCGCCGGCAAGACGACGACGATCCGGATACTGGCCACCCTGCTGCCCCCCGACGCCGGTTCGGCGCGGGTGCTCGGGCACGACGTGGTCGCCGAAGCCGACGAGGTGCGAGGGCTGATCAGCCTCACCGGCCAGCTCGCCTCGGTCGACGACGACCTCACCGGCTGGGAGAACCTGGTCCTGATCGGCCGCTTGCTCGGGCTGAAGCGGGCGGCGGCGAAGGCACGCGCCGGCGAGCTGCTGGAGGCGTTCGGGCTGGAGGACGCGGCCGGGCGGCTGGTCAAGAACTACTCGGGCGGGATGCGACGCCGGCTCGACATCGCCGCCAGCATCGTCGTCACGCCGGAGCTGATGTTCCTCGACGAGCCGACCACCGGGCTCGACCCGCGCTCGCGCAACCTGGTCTGGGACATCATCCGCGCCCTCGCCGAGGAGGGGGCGACGATCCTGCTCTGCACCCAGTACCTCGAGGAGGCCGACCAGCTCGCCGAGGGGATCGCGGTGATCGACCGCGGCCGGGTGATCGCCGAGGGGACGCCCGGTCAGCTGAAGGCCTCGGTCGGGTCCGCCGCGCTGAAGGTGCGGCTGCTCGATCCCGAGCAGCGCCCGCAGGCCGAGCGCCTGCTGAGCCGCGAGCTCGGCTCGGCCCACCTCGAGCCCGACCCCGCCCTGCTCAGCAGCCCCTGCTCGGACAGCGAGCGGGCCGCCGAGGCGGTCGCCGCGCTGAGCCGGTCGGGAGTGGGCGTCGCCGCCTTCACGCTCGGTCAGCCGAGCCTCGACGAGGTCTTCCTGGCGCTGACCGGGCACTCCGCCGAGGAGCAGGACGCCGCCGCCGAGGAGCAGGTCGCGTGAGCACCGCCGCGCCGACCCCCGAGCGCTCCGAGCGCCCGATCGAGGCGCAGGCCGTCCGCCGTGCCCTCACCTCGGCGCCGCGCCCGCCGCGCGCCAGTGCCCTCCAGGCCACCCTCGCCTTTGCCTGGCGCGGGATGCTGAAGGTCAAACACGTGCCCGAGCAGCTGCTCGACGTGACGATCACGCCGGTGATGTTCGTGCTCATGTTCACCTACCTCTTCGGCGGCGCGATCGCCGGCTCGACCGGCGCCTACCTCGACTACATCCTCCCCGGCATCCTCGTGATGTCGGTGCTCTTCACCACCGTCTACTCCGGGGTCTCGGTCAACACGGACCTGACCAAAGGGGTCGTCCACCGCTTCCGCTCGCTGCCGATCTGGCGCCCGGCGCCGCTGGTCGGCGCCCTGCTCGGCGACACCGTGCGCTACCTGCTCGCCGGCATCGTGATCATCGTCCTCGGTCTGATCCTCGGCTTCCGGCCCAGCGCCGGTCCCCTCGGCGTGATCGCCGCCCTCGCCCTGGTCGTCGTCTTCTCCTTCGGCCTCTCCTGGGTCTTCACCACGCTGGGGCTGCTGATGCGCTCGCCCAACGCGGTGATGAACGCCGGCTTCATGGGCATCTTCCCGCTCACCTTCCTCAGCAACGTCTTCGTCGAACCGGAGACGCTGCCGAGCGCGCTCGAGGCCTTCGTCGAAGTCAACCCGATCTCGATCCTGGCCACCGCTTCGCGGGGCCTGATGGAGGGCAACGCGGCGGCGAGCGACATCGCGATCGTGCTTGCCGTAGCGGCGGCGCTGACCGCGGTCTTCCTCCCGATCACCAACCGCCTGTACCGAAGCCGCTAGCGACTACTGAAGCGCGAAGACGGCGGCGACCGTCGCTCTGACGGTTGAGGTGCCCGGCTTGACCGGTGGGGCGGGTTCCGACTCCGCCTTCCCCGACGCGGGCTCCGACGCCTGCGGTTCTCCGGGGACGGGGATCACGTTGCCGCTCTCGGTGATCGTGATCGCGGGTCCGAGCGTGGCGCCTGCTGCCGTGGCCAGCATCTCCGCCTTCGCCTTGGCCCGCTGGAGCGCTTCGACCAGGGCGGCGTTGTAGGCGGCTTCGCGGTCGCCGACGAAGAAGTTCGGCCCTCGGGTGCTCGTCGCCCCGGCCGCGACTCCGGCCGCGACGAGGTCCCCCGCCGCATCCGGGCGGTGGGTGACGACGGTGACGCTCTCGCTCGCGCGGTAGATCGGGCGCTTCCCGCGCTCCACGCGGCGGACCGAGATCGACCCGGTGCTGACGTCGCCCGGGCCCACCCCAGGGGTCTCCTGCGCGGCGGCGATCACCGCCCGCGCCCGCCGGGCGACGATCCGCAGCGCGGCGGCGCGCCCGTGCCGCTCCTTGCTGACCGTGAAGCGGACTTCGGCGGCGTCGTTGGGCACTTCCCGTTCGACCGTCGCCTGGACGCTCACCGTGCGTTCGGCGGCGAGTGCGCCAACAGGCGTCCAGAGGGAGGCGACGATGACCAGTAGGAAGGCGAGACGGCGCATCGGAGCCATTATGCAGGCGCCGGCGGTCAGCTCTCCGCAGCCAGATTCAGCTCTTCGGCGACCAGCTCGACCGAGCGCAGGCGGTTGGGGACCGAGTCGGAGTAGTGGGCGGTGATCAGCTCGTCGGCGCCGGTCTCCGCGGCGAAGCTCCCGAGGTAGGCACCGGCCTCCTCGGCGGTGCCGACGGCGGTGTAGGCGAGCATTTCGTCGACGACGGCGGCCTGGGGAGACTCCAGCAGGGCGGTGACGTCCTCCTCGCCGAGGCGTTTGCCGCGGCCGAAGAGGGCGCGGGCGCGGATGCGGCGGGCCGCTTCCAGCTGGCCGGCGGCGCTCTCCGCCGTCTCGGCTGCGATCACGCCCACGCCGGCGATCACGTAAGGCTCGCGCAGCTGCTCGGAGGGTTCGAACTGCTCGCGGTAGACCGTGATCGCCTCGTGCAGGAAGCGGGGCGCGAAGTGGGAGGCGAAGGCGTAGGGGAGGCCGAGCTCGGCCGCCAGCTCGGCGCCGAAGAGGGAGGAGCCGAGGATGTAGAGCGGGACGTGGGTCCCCTGACCGGGGATCGCCTTGATCCCCGGTACCGGGCTCTCGTCGCCGAGGAACTTCTGCAGCTCGACGACGTCCCGGGGGAACCGCTCGCTCGCGTGCGGGTCGCGACGCAGCGCCATCCAGGTCCGCTGGTCGGTGCCGGGCGCGCGGCCGAGCCCGAGGTCGATCCGCCCCGGGTGCAGCGTCTCCAGGGTCCCGAACTGCTCGGCGATCACCAGCGGCGAGTGGTTCGGCAGCATCACCCCGCCGGCGCCGAGCCGGATCGACTCGGTATGCGCGGCGACGTGGGCGATCAGCACCGCCGTCGCCGAGGAGGCGATCGAGCTGATGTTGTGGTGCTCGGCGTACCAGATCCGCCGGTAGCCGCCGCGCTCCGCCGCCCGCGCCAGCTCGACGCTGCCGGCGAAGCTCTCGGCGATCGTCTCCTCCCGCCCGACCGCGGCGAGGTCGAGGATCGAGAGGGGGACGGAGGCGTCGGCCATGGCTGAACGCTAGACGTTCAGCTCGGCGAGCCAGCGATCCGGATCGCGGACCCAGATTGCGACCGCGTCCTCGCTGCCGTCCGCCGCGGTCCAGGCCACCCTGAGCAGCGGCCGGCCGATTCTCTTGCCGAGGTGGGAGTCGACGGTAGAGGCCGCGACGATCGAGCGGCGCGGGATCCGCAGCAGGCGGTCGGGGACCCACTGCGCGAAGAGGAGCTCATCCCCGGTAAGTGCCAGGTTGCCGTTGCCGCGGACCTGCCACGGCCCTCCCGACTCGACCCCGAAGCTGTTCGCTCCCGGTTCCTCGAGCAGCAGGTCCAGTCCCTGCAGGTGCCTGCGGCGGGCGCGGCGGTCGAAGAACCCGGTGATCAGCCCCATCCGCGCAGAGTATTTCGGCCCCGGCTTTGGGAGGGGCTACGCCACTACCTGGTCGCGCGTCTCGATCCTTCGCACCGCCGGCCCTTCTGCCCGCAGCGTCGCCGGCATCGCGTCGGCTGCGGCAAGGGGGCCGAAGTCGAGGCCGGTGATCGAGGTGAGCTCGCCGAGCGGCACCTGGTAGAGCTTGAACTCCTCGAACCCCCGGGAGTCCAATTCCTTCTCGAGGTCGTCCTGGGTGAGCAGGTACGCGGCCGCCTTCAGGTCCCCGTCCTCGACGTAGGCGACCAGCTTCCAGAAGGAACGGGGAACGAGGACGTCGCGGAAGCGGAAGTCGGTGTCCTTGAACAGCGGGCCGGCGGAGACGCTGATCCGCAGGTCCTCCACTTCGACGTCCTCGAAGATCGCGTTCTCGAGCAGGCCCCAGAGACCGCGCTTCCCCGACTGGTTGAAGTCTTCGAGCTGGGGGGTGATGTTGGTGAAGAAGAACGAGTCCCGGTTTGCCTGTTCGGCCTCCTCGCGGCTGCCCCAGAGGAGGTCCGCGCGTCGGGCCATGTGCCCGCGGTCGAGGGCGTTGTTCTCGTAGAGGTCGTTGTCGATCTGGAACCGCGGCTCGAAGGCGTCGTCGAGGACGAAGTCGAGGCCTTTGCGGTCCAGTTGCACCAGGCCGCTGCCGTCGATGTTCCAGGCGACCCAGCGGCAGAAGCGGCGCGAGGCGCTCATCGCCAGGGAGAAATGGGTGTAGTGCCTGATCTTGTCCCCGCTCAGGGTGGGGGCGTAGTCGTCCTCGACCTCGTCGTTTGCCGAGGGCAGCTCGACCACCGACCCGCCGGGAAGGAAGCGGGGGTCGTAGGCGGCCTTTGCTCTAAGTTGCTGCTCATTCATGGAACTCTCCAATATTTATTCAGGAACTTCTAATTAGCTGAAGCTATCTGCCACCTTGGCGGAGCGCAAATCCCGGGGCCGTCGCCGACCTAGAATCGCCAGGCGATGGCGGAGCAGGTTCCAGCCGTGTCCAACGTGCTCGACGCGATCGAGCGGCGTGACTGGGCGCGCCTGGAGCGCCTGCTCGACCCCGGGGTCCACTGGACGACGGCGGTGGAGGAGCACCTGCACGGCCCCGCGCAGGTGATCGCCCTCCTCCGCGAGGACCCGCCGCCGGCGCCGCCCGCCTACCACGAGGTGCGCGGCGGGCTGATCGCCCGCTGGATCGACACGCCGGGGTGACCAGCGCTCTTGGGGAGCGCGAAATGGCGGCACGGAGGGTGACGTGCCGCGCCTGCTCTGACCTAAGCCGTAAGACTTACGCCGATGAGCGACAGCGAAGCTTCCGGCGCGGTTTCCCCGACCGCCCACTACACGGGCGAGACCTGGGTCCGCAACGGGCTCTCGCACCCCGAGCTCGCCACCTGGCAGGGCCGGGCCCTGCACCGCACGCTCGCCCTGCCGACCACCGCCAGCAAGGCGTTCGGCGGCCCCACCCTGGAGGGGCTGCTGCTCGCGCGCCACCGGATCATCGACTCGATCCTCGAGGAGAAGATCGAGGGCGGCGTCAGCCAGGTGGTCGAGGCCGCCTGCGGGATGTCCCCGCGTGGCTGGCGCTTCGGCGAGCGCTACGGGGACGAGCTCACCTACGTAGAGGCCGACCTGCCGGCGATGGCGCGGCGCAAGCGCGAGGCGCTGGCGCGAATGGGGTCGCTGAGCGACCACCACCGCGTCGCCGACCTCGACGTCCTCCGCGACGGCGGTCCCGGCAGCCTCGAGTCCCTGGCGGCGGAGCTGGACCCGGCCAAGGGGCTGGTGGTCATCACCGAGGGGCTGCTGACCTACTTCGACGACCCCACCGTCGAGGCACTGTGGGCCCGCCTGGCGAGGGTGCTCGCGCGCTTCGACCAGGGCGCCTACCTCGCCGATCTGCGCTTCGCCCGCCCTGACCGCGGCCTACCCGAGCGTGCCTTCGACCTGATCCTCGGCGCCTTCGTCCGCGGCAAGGTCCACGCCTACCGTGGCGACGAGGGGACGGCCGAAGCGACCCTGCGTGCCGCGGGCTTCCAGCAGGTGCGGCTGCATCGCGGCGATCGGCACCCGGCCGCCGCGGAGGCGCGCAGCGATCCCGGCTCTGGGGTCCTCAGCATCGTCGAGGCAACCGCGCGCTGAGCCGGTCAGGACCGCCGCAGCGGCCGCGCCGGGTTGCCGACCACCGTCGTCTCCCCGGTCACGTCGCGGGTGACGACGGACCCCGCCCCGACCACCGCCCCGCGGCCGATCGTCACCCCCGGCAGCAGGGTGGCGTTGACGCCGATTCTCGCCTCGTCTTCGATCGTCGCCCCCGCGGCCTTCTCCTCGACCCAGCCGTGGGCGCCGAGGCGGTTGTCGTTGCTCGTGGCCACGCCCGGGGCGACGAAGACCCCCTCGCCCACGGTCGACTTCGCGGCGATCACGGAGGAGAAGCCGATCAGCGTCCGGTCGCCGATCCGGACTTCGCGGTCGATCACGGCGGTGCGGCCGATCGTGCAGCCGGCGCCGATCCGGGCCGTCTCCCGGATCGAGGCGATGTCCCCGACCAGGGTGCCGGCCCCGATCTCGACGTCGAAGTAGACGATCGCGTGGGTGCCGATCAGGCAATCGGCGCCGATCCGCAGCCCCTCCTCGAAGGCGTGCTCACGGTCGATCGTGCCCACCGCCCGCGGGCGCTGACCCAGGTGGCCCCCCGGCAGGACCTCGGTCCCGGCGCCGATCTCCACCGCGGGCTCGATCACCGCGTGGGGTCCGATCGCGACCCCGTCGCCGAGAATCGCGCCGGCCCGGACCACGGCGAACTCGCCGATCCCGACCCCCTCGCCGATCGAGTCGGTCTCGACGATCGCGCTGGAGTGGATACCCGGCATCGCGCCGCATCCTACGGACAGGGCCCGGTCAGGGCGTCCACTAGGGTCAGCCCAGGATGGGAATCGAGGAGTGCACGCCGATCGAGCTGCCGGTGGTGGGGGACCCGCAGGGTGATCTCGCCTTCGCCGAGGAGGAGAGCCACGTCCCGTTCCCGATCGCGCGAGCCTTCTACGTCTACGGCATCCCGGTCGACGCGAAGCGGGGCGGCCACGCCCACCTCGCCCTCGAGCAGGCCGTCTTCTGCCTGGCGGGCCGGATGGAGATCGTGGTCGACGACGGCGAGCACCGCCGCGCCCACGTCCTCGAGGACCCGCGCCGGGGGCTGTACCTGCCGCCGCTGGTCTGGCACGACATCGGTCAGTTCTCTCCCGGCACCGTCTACCTCGTGCTTGCCTCCGCACCCTTCGACGAGGGCGACTACGTCCGCGACTACGACGAGTTCCGGCGGGTCCGCGCGGCCGCTGCCGCCTGAGCCTCGCTACTACTCGACGGCGGGAACCTCGCCCGCCGCCCACTCCCGCGCCGAGCGGCGCCTGGTCTCGTGCTTGTCGACGACGACCTCGTCGATCATCCCGAAGCGGACGCCGGCGCGGATCATCCGCCGGCACTTCGACCAGTCGCTCGGCTCCTCGTAGATCGCGTCGGCGAGCTCCGGTTCGAAGAACCTCAGGCCCGAGTGGTAGAGCGCCGCCTGCGTGCCCCACTGCCCGATCCGCGGCGGGAACTCGCCGAGGACGAGGGGCTCTCCCTCGGCGAAGTTGACCTGCTGGCGCCCGTAGCAGTGCTCGTAGCGATGCTCCTGCGCCGCGGCGAGCAGGTCGGCGGTGTGATTCGGGCGGACCGCGTCGTCGTCTCCCAGCCCGGCGATCCAGCGCCCGCGGGCGATCGCCAGCGCGTCGCCGAAGGGAGGTCCGCCGATCGGATACCAGCGTCTCGCGGGGTCGTCCGGGTAGGGCCCCCTGATCGTGCGGTTGAGGTAGGCGACGCGCGGGTCGTTCAGCTCGGCGATCGCCGCGGCGGTCTCCGGCGGCGCGCAGTCGCCGCTGACGATCACCTCCAGGTTCGAGTAGGTCTGCCCGAGGATCGAGGGCAGGGCGACGTCGCGCAGGCTGTCGAACGACTGGTAGGTGGGGACGATGAAGGTGACCAGCGGTTCGGCTTCGGTGAACGCGGCCTCGTACTCCTCGCTCCTGCGCAACTCGTGCAGCCTGCGCCTGTTCGCGGGCTCCTCGTCGTAGATGTGGCGGTTGATCTCACCGCTGCGACGGACCTCGGCCTCGACCGTCTCGAGCCTGGCCTCGATCCGGTCGAATTCGCGCCGCAGCATCTCGTTCTGGTCGATCATGGCCCGGTGCAGGTCGACGACGCTTTCGAGCACGTCGGTGTGGAGCTTCGACCGCAGGCGCCGGGCGGTGCGCCGGAGGACACCGCGGGATCGGGGTTGCTCGGACATGGTCCTCCCGATGCTAAGCGGGCGAAGCCACGCTCGCGAGCACGGCGGCGGCCACCCGCTCGCAGGCGGCCGGCTCGAGCTGGGGGTAGAGGGGCAGGCTCAGGGCCCTGGCGGCGAGCCGCTCGGCGGTGGGGAAGCTGCCCTGCGGCCACTGCTCCCGGTAGGGCGGAGCGCGGTGCGGGAGCACCGGGTAGTGGACGAGGGTCCCGATCCCGCGCTCGTCCAGCAGGCGTGCGCAGGAGTCGCGGTCGGGATGGCCGATCACGAACAGGTGCCAGACGGGGTCGGCCCAGGCCGGCGCGGCGGGGACGGAGATCGATTCGTGGCCCCGGAACGCCTCCAGGTAGACCTCGGCCAGCGCCGCCCGGCTGCGATTCCAATCCTCCAGCCGCGGCAGCACCGTCCGCAGCGCCGCCGCGTGGACCTCGCCGAGGCGGGAGTTGACGCCGGCTTCGACGATCTCGTAGCGATCCCGCATCCCGTAGTTGCGCAGCCGCCGCAACCGCTCGGCAACCCCGTCGTCGTCGGTCGTGACCGCGCCGCCGTCGCCGATCCCGGCCAGGTTCTTGGTCGGGTAGAAGGAGAAGGCCCCCGCGTGGCCGATGCCGCCGACCCGGCGGCCGCGGTGCCTGGCGCCGTGGGCCTGCGCGGCGTCCTCGACCACGAGCAACCCGGCCGAGCCGGCGACCGCCGCGATCGCGTCCATGTCGGCGGGCTCCCCCCGCAGGTGAACCGGAACGATCGCGGCGGTGCGGTCGGTGATCGCCGCGCCGATCAGGTCGGCGTCGAGGTTGTAGGTCGCCTCCTCGACGTCGACCCCGACGGGCCGGGCGCCGGTTCGCGAGACCGCCAGCCAGGTGGCGATCCAGGTGTAGGCGGGGACGACAACCTCGTCGCCGGGCCCGATCCCGTGGGCGCGCAGGGCGAGCTCGATCGCGCTGACCCCGGTGGCGACGCCGACGCAGTGGCGGCTGCCGCAGAAGGCGGCGAACTCGCGCTCGAACTCCTCCAGCTCGGAGCCGAGGAGATACCAGCCCGATCGCAGGACCCTCCCGAACGCCGCTTCCAGGTCTTTCTCCAGCTCCAGGTGCATGGTCCGGAGGTCGAGATAGGGGAGGGGTGCGGTGGATTCGAAGGCGGGCCGGTGCAAGGGCACGACTGTAGTGGCGGAGCATCTGTCACGCGGGAAGTTGCAAGCCGGCGACCGCGGGTAGCTACAAACACGTGATGCGGTTATTCCCAGTCGCCGCCGTTTTCGTCCTCGGCGTGGTCGCAATTGCTTGGGGAGGTGAGTCCGAGCGCGCTGCCCGCTGCCAGGGCGCGGTGGCGACCGTCGTCGGCTCGACCGGCGCCGACCGCCTGCGGGGGACGAAGGGCCCCGACGTGATCGTCGCCGGCGGCGGCAGCGACGCCATCGAGGGGCGCGGCGGCAACGACCGGATCTGCGGCGGCGCGGGCGCCGACCGCATCCTCGGCGGCCGCGGTGTCGACAGTCTTTGGGGAGGCGCCGACCAGGACCGCATCAAGGGGGGCCGGGCGAGCGACAGGATCGCCGGCGGGCCCGGCCGCGACCGGCTGGTCGGCGATCGCGGCAACGACCGGATGCGCGGCGGCCCTGGCCCGGACTTCGTCGACAGCGCCCTCGGCGACGACACCCTCGGCGGCGGCGACGGCAACGACGTGCTGATCGCCGGCCTCGGCATCGACCACCTCTACGGCCAGGCCGGCAACGATCTGCTCAGGGGGGACTTCGGCCCCGACGAGCTCGCCGGCGGCCGCGGCCGCGACGTCGCCTCCTTCGCGCTCGCGACGCCGCCGGGCCCCGCCGCCATCGACGGGGTCCTCGTCGACCTGCGGAACGGGTGGGCCCGGGGCGACGGGCGCCCCGACATCCTGCGCGGGATCGAGGACGTCGCCGGCTCCGCCTTCGACGACGTGATCCGCGGCGACGCGGGAGACAACCGGATCGACGGGGGTCCCGGCCCGGACGAACTG
>DATEOT010000073.1:0-12307 GCA_035273795.1 Solirubrobacterales bacterium
GAAGCCCCGCCCGGCAACCCCGCCGCCTTCGACGTCAGCTGGAGCTTCGAGTGCACCCCGGCCTGCCCGGGGGTTGCCGGCGGCACGATCCCCGCCGACAGCGACCCGCACACCGTCGAAGCCGACGCGAGCGGTCTGAAATTCGGCACCGCCTACGAGGTGACGCTGGTCGCGACCAACGCCGGCGGCTCCGCCAGCGCCGGGCCGGAGTCGTTCACGACGCTGACCACCGCCCCGCAGATCCTCGGCACCGAAGTCACGCCCTACTCGAAAGAAGCGAGCCTGCGGGCGCAGGTCGACCCCGGCGGCCTCGACACCATCTACCACTTTGAGTACGGGCCGACCGCGAGCTACGGGCAGAGCACGCCGGAGAGGACGCTCGCGGCAGACGAGGGTTCCGTCTCGATCGCGGCGAGCTTGCCGGGCCTTGCCCCGACCTCCACCTACCACTTCAAGGTTGTGGTGTCGAACTCCCTGGGCTCTTCCGAGAGCGGCGACCTGACCTTCACGACGGTTGCGAGCGAAGGAGGCGTCGACAACTGCCCGAACGCCGCGATCCGCGCCCAGCAGCGAGCGCAGTTCCTCTCCGAATGCCGGGCCTACGAGATGGTCTCGCCGCTGCAGAAGAACAACGGCGACGTCGCTCCGGCCAACCCCAGCCATGCGGCCGCCGACGGCAGCGGGCTTGCCTACGAAGTGCCGACGGCCTTCAACGGGGCCGAAAGCGCCAACCACACCAACCAGTACATAGGCCGGCGCACGCCGACCGGCTGGGAGACCGAAGCCGTCAACGCGTACGTCACGCCCGATCCGCTCGGCTTCGTCACCTTCAACGCCGGCTACGTCGAATTCACCAGCGATCTCAGCAAGGGCGTGATGCTGACTAGTCACAACCCGAGCGACAGGAGCGGAGACATAAGCCAGGACCGGAAGCGCTTCTATCTCTGGGAGAAGGGGGTGTCCGGATTTGCGCCGATGGGGCCGCTTGCGCCCTCCCCGCCGCTGTTCGAAGTCGGCCCTAAGTTTGCCGGCTCCTCCACGGACATGAGCCGCGTCTTCTTCGAAAGCGAAGAATCCCTCACCCCTGAATCTCCGGCCGCCGTCCCCGAGGCCTACGAATGGCACAACGGGGAGTTCAACCTGATCGGGATCCTTCCCAACGGCGACGTCGCCCCCGGCGGCGCGCAGATCGGCCAGGGAAGCTTGGGGTCAGGAGCGAAGCCGGACACGCGACCGGCGGTTTCCGGTGACGGCACCCAGGTCGTGCTGACCATGGGTTCTCCCAGCCAGCTCTACCTGCGCGAGAACGGCGAGTCTAAGCTGATCTCCGCCTCCCAGGTGTCGGGCGAAGAGGGTACGGCCGCCCCCAACGGCGCCACCTTCATGGGAAGCTCGAGCGAGGACGGTCGCAAGCTGACGAAGATCTACTTCGCAAGCCCCGACCCCCTCACCGACGATGCCGAGGGCGACCCATCCGTCTTCGAAGCACAGGAGCTCTACGCCTACGACGTCGAGACCGAAGAGCTCGTCTTCATGACCCCTCGCACCAGTCCCTCGGCCGTGCCGAGCGCTCTGGTCTACAGCGCTTGGGTAGAAGCCTCCAGCGACGGCAGCTACGTCTACTTCATCGCTAGCGGCGGTCTCACGCCGGGAGCTGAAGGGCCGCAGTTCTACCTCTGGCACGACGGTGAGCTGACGGCGCTCGGACCCCCGGGTACCTACCCTCCAAATACCTCCGTCAGTGGCTACTCCGAGCTCACCAGGACGAGAGTGAGCATCGACGGAAAGCGTTTCCTGGTCCGCGCGGAGGCCCCCCGTAACGGTCCCGCGCTGACTCCCGACGGCCCCCTCTGCTCGAATGTGGAGCCCAACTGCCTCAAGGCGATCTACCTCTACGACGCGCCTGCCGACCAGTGGCAGTGCCTCTCCTGCAACCCGAACGGTCCGACCACCAAATCGGCTTCCTTGAAGACCGCGCCCCTCGGCTATTTCGGGCTCCCGGGACAGCAGTACCGATGGAACGTCCTCAGCAGTGACGGGACTCGGGCCTTCTTCGAAACCGCCGAGCCTCTTGTCGGGCGCGATACCAACAACCTCATCGACGTCTACGAATGGCACGAGGGCCAGATCAACTTGGTCAGCTCGGGTCAGGGCGAGTACGACACTCACTTTCTGGACTCCAGTCGAGACGGGCGCTTCGTCTTCATCGCCACCCGTTCTCGGTTGGTGTCCCAGGACACCGACAATTTCGTAGACGCCTATGCCGTTCGCGCAGGCGGTGGCTTTCTCCACGAGCCTCCTGTCGGCTGCACGGGCGATGCCTGTCAGAGCCGTCCAACCGCCGCCCCCGCCTGGGCGGCGCCCGGCTCGGTTCGCGTTGCCGGCGCCGGCAACGCGGTGCGGAAGAAGCGGGCTCGCTGCCCGCGTCCCAAGGGCTCCAAGGGCGCGAAGAGCCCCAAGGTCGGCAAGAAGAAGCACCGCTGTGTCAAGCCCGGCAAGAGAAGGGCCGACGGCAAGGGAGGTAGGCGCTGATGCGTTTCTCCGAGCGGCTGCGAATCCACACGACGAGGACGAGACAGGGAGATCTGGAGATGCGCGAGCAGGACAACAGTAAGAGGAATCCAATCGCCCGCATGACGATCGGAGTCGGCATCGCGCTCGCCGTGGTGGCGATGATGGCACCCGTGGCTCAGGCAGCGTTTGGAGTTACTTCGTTCCAGGCGGAGCTGGAGAACGAAGACGGGACCGCCGCTACCCAGGCGGCCGGGCACCCGCACGAAGTCACCGTCGCCCTGTCGTTCAACCGGACCCCCAATCGCTTCGGCATACCCGTCCCCGACGAGAGCATCAGAGACGTGATCGTCGACATGCCGGCCGGGTTCGTCGGCAGTACCACCGCGGTGCCGAGGTGCACCAACAGCGAGCTATATGGAATCGGGATCGTCGCCGAATGCAGCACCGATTCCCAAGTCGGCATGCTGGCCGTCGAGGTCAGCGCCTTCAACGTCGTCACCGAATACTTCCCGATTTACAACCTCGTCCCGGCACCGGGCACGCCGGCCAGCTTCGGGGCGAACGTGCTCGGCGTCCCCGTCTACATGGACGCCCGTATTCGCTCCGAGAGCGACTACGGCGTGAGCGTGGAAGCCCGGGAAACGAATCAGACGCTTGCCCTCCTCTCGACCACGGCGACCTTCTGGGGAGTCCCCGCGGATCCGTCCCACGACGATCAGCGCTGCTACGCCTTCCCTTCGAGCTCCAATCCGAACCCAGGACAATGTGAGGGTGGAGAACCGGCAGAGACTCCTCGCCCCGCCAACATCCCGGCGAAGCCGCTGCTGACCAACACCAGCGATTGCGCCGCCGGCGCCTTCCTGGTCAACATGAAAGCGGAGTCGTGGGCCGGCTCGACCGACAGCGATGCCGACACCCTCGAAGAAGGCGGCAGCCCGATCGGGATCAGCGGCTGCAACCAGGTTCGATTCGAACCGACGCTGGAGCTGACGCCTGAATCCTCCGAAGCCGGCAAGCCAACCGGTATCGAGGTGAGGCTGGCGATCCCCCAGTACGGCCTCGAGGATCCGGACCGCCTCGGGCAGGCGCCGCTGAAAGACGCCTCGGTGACGCTGCCGCCGGGGATGACCGTCAACGCCTCTTCGGCCGACGGGCTCGTCGGCTGCAGCGAAGCGGAGGCGAGGCTCGGATCGGCTGAACCGGCGGCCTGCCCCGCGGCCTCGCAACTTGGCACGGTCGAGGTGAAGACGCCGCTGCTCGCCACGCCGCTGCAGGGCTCGGTTTATCTGGCGACGCAGGGGACCAACCCCTTCAATTCGCTCATCGCTCTCTACATCTCGGTCGACGATCCGCTCACCGGGGTGGTCCTCAAGATTCCCGGCGAGGTCAGCCCGGATCCGGCGAGCGGCCGATTGACGGTGCGGTTCGACGACGCCCCGCAGCTGCCCTTCACCGAGTTCACTCTCGAGTTGAAGGGTGGCAACCGGGCCGCTTTGGTCAATCCGAGCACGTGCGGAACCTACTCCACGCAGGCGGAGTTGACGGGTTGGGCGAACCCGCAGGAGATCGCGAGGGCTAGTTCGAGCTTCACGATCGACCAGAACTGCGACGCGGGGACGAAGTTCGCCCCCGGCTTCGAAGCAGGCACCGCCAACCCCGTTGCCGGAAAGTCCTCGCCGTTCACCCTGCGGGTGACCCGCGCAGACGGCGAGCAGGACGTCTCGCGGATCGAGACGACCCTGCCCGAGGGGCTGCTGGCGAAGCTCGCCGGTGTGCCGCTCTGCGGCGACTCCCAAGCGGCGACCGGGTCCTGCCCGGCCTCGAGCCAGGTAGGCACCACCACGGTTGGCGCGGGGGCGGGCTCCAACCCGCTCTACGTTCCCGGGCCTGGCAAGGCGCCCACCGGCGTCCACCTTGCCGGCCCCTACAAGGGCGCTCCCTACAGCCTCGTGGTCCAGGTCCCGGCCCAGGCCGGCCCCTTCGACCTCGGCCAAGTGACCGTGCGCAACACGATCGAGATCAACCCGGTCAACGCCCGGGTCACGGTCAAGTCCGACCCGCTGCCGCAGATCATCCAGGGGATTCCGATCTCCTACCGCGACGTCAGGGTCGACGTCACCCGAGATGACTTCACCCTCAACCCGACCAACTGCGATCCGACGGCGGTCAGCGGCACGATCGTCTCGATAAAGGGGGCGGCGGCCCCGGTCTCCAGCCGCTTCCAGGCGGCCGACTGCACCCGCCTCGGCTTCAAGCCGAAGCTCTCCTTCCGATACAAGGGGAAGACCCATCGCTCCGCCCATCCCGCGGTCACCGCGACCCTGAAGGCGCGCAAGGGCGACGCCAACATCGGCAAGGCGGTGGTGACGCTGCCGAGGACGCAGTTCCTCGAGCAGGGCCACATCCGCACGATCTGCACCCGGGTGCAGTTCGCGGCCCACAACTGCCCGAAAGGCTCGGTCTACGGCTACGCCAAGGCCTGGACCCCTTTGCTGGACCAGCCGCTGCAGGGCCCCGTCTACCTGCGCAGCTCCAACAACACCCTGCCCGACCTCGTCGCCGACCTGAACGGCCAGATCGAGGTCGAGCTCGCCGGGCGGATCGATTCGGTCGACGAACGGATGCGGGTCAGCTTCGGCGCGGTCCCCGACGCTCCGGTGTCCAAGTTCGTCCTGCGGATGCAGGGCGGCAAGAAGGGCCTGCTCGTCAACAACACCGAGCTCTGCAGGGCCAGGCCACGCGCGTCGGTGATGTTCACCGGGCAGAACAACCGGGTGCATCGACTCAACCCAGTCGTGAAGGTGGACTGCTCGAGCAAGAGCCGCCGCGCCCAGCGGCCCTAGTCGCAGCAACGGCAACCAGTCTTCCCTTCGTCCCTCCGGGGCGGGGGGTAGCCGCTGCGTCAGAAGGCCTGTCGCAAGCGGTCTCGCAATCAACGAAGGGAGCATCAAGTGAGCAGAGGTAGACGATCCCTGGCGAAGATGGCAACGGTCATCGTCGCCAGCTTCGCGATCGCCGCGATCCTGGCGGTGCCCGCGATGGCGGAAAGCGGATACGCCAAATGGAGCCCCGGCTATCCGGTGAAAGTCGCCGGGTCGGTGACGTTCGAACGCAGTGACGGAGCGGTCGCCCCGGTCACCTGCACCGTCGAAGAGACCTTCTCGGCAACCAATCGCCCCTGGTACTGGCACTGCCCCGGAAGAGTGATCGGCGGCTACGAAGTGACGCCGATCTGGACCCAAACCAACCCCTTGAACCTGACCTTTTACCTGATGGGCCAGGCGAGCGGTACCTTCGAAGGAAACCCTTGGAGCTCGGCCAAATGGTATTCGGGTGGACTGCTTCCCGAATTCCAGAATGGTGACGCAAAAAAAACCTCCCGCGTCACCTTCAGCAAACAGGCAATGGGGTTCACCTACACCGCAGGGGGAGCGATGACGAATGTGTTCGCCACCGGGACGGTGTACTTCACCAGCTCGACGGGTGGATTGACGGTCCTCACCAAATAAGCGCAACACGAACGGACCCCAGCGCGAGGACGGTCGCCTGCGGCGGCCGTCCTCGCTCGCGGGGCAGTCGAACGAAGATAAGTCTGGAACGCTTTAGGGAGGCAAAGTGGTACGCAAGTGACCATCAGAACAAGGCGCTTGAAGGGCGTGTAGACAAGATGTCCATTGACATAACGGTCTGAATCTGTTCTTATTTGCGGAGCTAGGGGTCCGCGGGTCGGGCAACGGGAAACAAGGGACGGAGGATTGATTTGAAACGGCCGGTGTCGGCTTTCGGGGTTTTGGTTGCCCTGCTCGCCACTTTCGCATTGGGAGCAACGGCGGCGTCTGCAGCAGACGACTGTTCCAACGCTGAGCTGCGGGGGCTGCAGGGTTCTGCCTACCTGCCCGATTGCCGTGCTTTCGAGCTGGTCTCTCCGGCGGACAAGAACGGCGGCTCCGTCCTCTGGGGCGCGGGCGGACTGCCGACGGGCGGAATGTTCCTGGCGTCCGCTGACGGCGAAAAGGTCGTCTACAGCTCCTACCAGCCGTTCCCCCAGTCGAAAAACGGAGTAGGGACTCAGCCGTACCTGTCTTCGCGGACCGGCGCCGGATGGGAGACGATCGCGATGGGATCTACCACCTTGTCCCCCAATCCCAGCACCTTCGATCGCGTCAACGCCTACGACTCCACCGACGATTTTTCGACCTTCCTGATGGATACGTCGGCGGTGCTGAGTCCCCTGGACCAGGATGCGCAGGAAATTTTCCCGGGCTTCACGCTTTTCTACCAGGACACGTACAAGCAGAGTGTCGGGGCGCCTCCAGAGCTCGTCTCCCGGGCGAGTGACGATGTCCCGGCAACCGGCCCCTTCACTGCTTCCTATGCCGGCCGTTCGGACGATGCCTCGAAGGTCCTCTTCCAGACCGGAGAGCCCCTCACTCCGGAGGCCGACCCGATTCCTCCCTTTGCCAGGTATCTCTACGTTCGCGAAGCGAATGGAACCACCTTGGTCAACGTTGACGAGGGCGGCGCCATGATCGGTGAATGCGGCGCGACCCTGGGCGACAACTGGCTCGCGGGCAAGGGAGCCACGAATGCCGTCTCCTCCGACGGGCAGCGCATCTTCTTTCGAGTCCCGGACGAAGAACCAAGGGTCGCAGCCGGGGGCGGCCCGCTCCCGCCTGGCTGCGAAGTTCCTCCGCAGGTCTATATGCGCGACGGCGACGCGGTGATGAACGTCTCGGCAAGCCAGATGGAAACCCCCGACCCGATCGTCGCCGGCGCGGTTTTCGAGGCGGCGACCGGGGACGGTTCCCGCGTCTTCTTCACCTCCGGTGATCGCCTCACCGACGACGCCACCCCAGGGGGCGGGCTCTACGCCTACGACGTCGACAGCGAGGTGCTGAGCTTCCTCTCTACCGGAGCCACCGGTCCCGGTGGGGCGGAAGTCGACGGAGTGGTTCGAAGCACCGACGACGGCAGCCACGTGTACTTCATCGCCAAAGGGCAGCTGGATGGCAGCAAAGGAGTTGCCGGGGGGGAGAATCTCTATCTCTGGACGCCAGGGTCGGTGCGATTCGTCACCACCTTGGCCGCCGCGGACGTTCAGGAGGTAGGAGGCGAAGGTCTAACCGGAGTGGCGGAGTTGAGGGAGGCGCGGATCACTTCCGACGGCTCGACTCTGCTGATTCTCTCGCGAGCCGACCTGACCGACTACGAGGCGGAAGGGACCGTTCAGGCCTACCTCTGGGACGAGGACGGGGAGATGGTGTGCGTCTCCTGCGATCCGTCCGGGGACCCGCCTACGGGAAAAGCCACCCTGCGGTCCAAGCGCGGCAGCGCCTTCGGCGCGGAATACCAGCACGACAGCCGCAACCTCCTCGACGACGGCCGGGTGTTCTTCGAGACGACCGCCGCGCTGGTCAAACGAGACGTAAACGGGACGCTCGACGTCTACACGTATGTCCCCGGTGGCGCTGCGCAGCTACTCACTGACGGGAAAGCCAAATACGGGTCCTCCTTCTTCGATGCATCCGCAGACGGCCGCGACGTCCTCGTGGCAACTCAGGCCAGCCTGGTGCCTCAGGACATCGACAACGGCGAGAACGACATCTACGACGTCCGCCTGGGCGGCGGCTTCCACCCTCCTGCGCAATCGAGCTGTGCGGGTGAAGCCTGCCAGGGCGATCCGTCGTCCCAGCCCGCCGCGGCGGAAGTCGGTAGCGCGACCGTGAACGTCCCCGGCTCGAAGGATGGTGGGAGGCGCTTGCTGAGCTCGGTCTCCGGGCGGGTCGACGGTTACTCGGTGACGGTCAGGGCTCGAGTCGCTGAGGCGGGAGTGCTGAGCGCCAGCGGCCCCGGCCTCTCCCGGGCCAGGAAGTCAGTGAAGAAGGGCGGTGCCTACAAGCTGAAGCTGTCTTTGGAACGGGCAGCTAAGAAACGCCTGCTTGCCAAGGGACAGCTCGAGATTCGGATCAAGGTGCGGTTCGCGCCGGCGGAGGGGAGCGCGGTCACGCGCACGACCATCGCCAGGTTCCGCTGCGGAAAGAAATGTACGAACGCCGACGGGAGGGTCCAGGGATGAGCGGGGCACGAAACAGGATGATCGCGGTGCTCGTGGGCCTGGCGGCCCTGACGGCCCCCGCTACGGCGCATGCGGAGATCGGGATCGAATCCTTCGAAACCCGGGTCGAGAACTCGGCCGGCGACCTCGAGACCCGCGCCGCCGCCCACCCCGACGCGATCGAGGTGAACTTCCAACTGACCAGGAAGGCGGACAACTACGCCTCCGGCGTCCCGAAGGACATTCGGACGAGCTTGCCCGCCGGTTTCATCGGCAACCCGCAGGCGCTGCCGCAATGCACCAGGGCAGAATTCCTCAACACGATCAATCCGGATATCCGTCAGGGGTGTCGCCCCGAGGCTCAGGTAGGGGTGATCAAAGTAATCGTGTACCAATTTGGGATGGACCAAGTCAACGCCTATGCGCTGTACAACATCGAGCCCGAAGACAATGAGATCGCCGACTTCGGTTTCATCCTCGCCGGAGTGCCGGTGCACCTCGTGCCGCAGATCCGCAGCGACGGCGACTACGGGATCGACGTCTCCAGTCTCAGCACTACCAGCGGCGTCCCCATCGTCGGGGCTGAAGTCACTTTCTGGGGTTACCCGATGGACCCCAAGCACACCCCGCTGCGTGTGTGCAATGCCGCATTCGACGTACCGGGTGGCGGGTCCGAATGCCCGAGCTCTGCCCCGCGGGAGGCTTTCCTGACCAACCCGAGCGTCTGCGGCGACCCTCTCAGCACTGTGATGACGGTCGACTCCTGGCAGGAACCCGGCAACTTCAAGTCCGCGGTCTCGACCACGCCCACCGGCCTCACCGGCTGCGACGAGCTCCTGTTCGAGCCGACGGTGGAGGCTGCCTCCAACACGAGGAGTGCTGAGGCCCCGCTGGGGATGACGGTCGACCTCGCCGTGCCGCAGGCAGACAACCCAGATGGCCGTGCAACGCCGACGCTGAAGAAAGCGGTGATCACCTTCCCCCGCGGGGTGGCGATCGCCCCGCCCTCGGCCGACGGCCTCGAGGGCTGCTCGGACGCCGACCTCAAGCTGGGCTCCTCGGCGGAGCCGACCTGCCCGTTCGCTTCGAAGATCGGCTCGCTCTTGCTGACCACCCCGGTCCTGCCGGACCCGCTTTCAGGCGACGTCATCCTGCGCACCCCGCAGCCAGGCGAACTGTTCAGGCTGGCGCTGGTGATCGACGGCCCCGGCTTCGTGATCAAGCTCGACGGCCGGGCCGTCCCGGATCCCGACACCGGTCAGCTTCGCGTCACCTTCGACGACAACCCGCAGCTGCCGTTCTCCAGCCTGCATGTGGAGCTGAATGCCGGTCCGCGCGCTCCGCTGGTGACTCCGGCAGCCTGCGGCACCTACAAGACCCGCTCGGAACTGACCAGCTGGGCGATGCCCGATGAAGCCGTCGAATCCGAGTCGACCTTCACGATCGATCGGAACTGCGAAGCCGCGGCGCGGTTCACCCCGGCGCTGCGGGCTGGCACGATCAACCCCCTCGCCGGCCAGCACTCTCCCTTCGTCCTCCGGGTGACCCGCGAAGACGGCCAGCAGAACGTCTCGCGGATCGACGCCACGCTGCCGCCGGGCCTGCTCGCCAAGCTCGCCGGCGTGCCGCTCTGCGGCGATGCCGCGGCGGGCACGGGCGCCTGCCCGGCCGCCAGCCAGATCGGCACCACCACGGTCGGCATCGGTGCTGGGGCCAGCCCGCTGTTTGTCCCCCAGGCGGGCAAGGCGCCGACCGGCGTCTACCTCGCCGGCCCCTACAAGGGCGCCCCCTACAGCCTCGTTGTCAAGGTGCCGGCGCAGGCGGGGCCCTTCGACCTCGGCACGGTCGCGGTGCGCTCCGGCATCTACGTGGACCCGGTCAGCACCGCGGTCTCGGTCAAATCCGACCCCCTGCCGCAGATCCTGCAGGGGATCCCGATCGCCTATCGCGACATCCGCGTCGAGATCGACCGCCCCGGCTTCACCCTCAACCCGACCTCCTGCCAGCCGGAGTCGGTGACCTCGACGATCACCTCGATCGCCGGCGCCACCGCCAGCCCCTCCGACCGCTTCCAGGTCGCCGGCTGCGAACGACTCGGCTTCAAGCCCAAGCTCTCCTTCCGCTACAAGGGCAAGACCAATCGCGGCGCCCATCCCGCGGTCACCGCGACCCTGAAGGCGCGCAAGGGCGACGCCAACATCGGCAAAGCGGTCGTCACCCTGCCGAGGACGCAGTTCCTCGAGCAGGGCCACATCCGCACGATCTGCACCCGGGTGCAGTACGCGGCCGACGACTGCCCGAAAGGGAGTATCTACGGCTACGCGAAAGCCTGGACGCCGCTGCTCGACAGGCCGCTGGAAGGCCCCGTCTACCTGCGCAGCTCCAACAACACCCTGCCCGACCTCGTCGCCGACCTGAACGGCCAGATCGAGATCGAGCTGGCAGGCCGGATCGACTCGGTCGACGAGCGGATGCGGGTCAGCTTCGCCGCGGTCCCCGACGCCCCGGTCTCCAAGTTCGTCTTGCGGATGCAGGGCGGCAGGAAGGGCCTGCTCGTCAACAACACCGAGCTCTGCAGGGCCAAGCCGCGGGCGCGGGCGGTGTTCACCGGGCAGAACGGCAAGCGCTCGGTCGCCAACCCGCTGGTGAGGATCGGCTGCGGGAAGGGCCCGGGCGGGAGATAACGAAACACAGACGTACCGCCCGGATAGCGAGTCTCTCGTAGACTCGCTGTCCAATGGGGAAGGGATGTCGTAGGTGAAGCGCGGCCGCGCGGTCGCCGCTCTGATTGCAGTGCTCGTCGCCTGTTTGGCGCTGGGCGTCGTCGGGCTCCAAGTCGAGGAGCGGCTCTCGCCGTTCTCCCTGAAGATCCCGGGAACCGCTGCATCGAACGGTGAAACCCTGGAGCAGAGCCACTTCGGCGAGTCCACGCCTTTCGTGATCCTGCTCCAGGGGCCGGCCGCGGCCATCGACCGCCAGGGCCCCGGGCTGGTCATTGCTCTGCGCCGCGATCCGGAGGCGACGGTGATTTCTCCCTGGGACCCCGGCTCCCTCGCCGCACTTCGGCCCGACCGCGACAAGGCCCTCGTTTTAGTCGACTTCCGCGTACCACTGGAGGCGGCTATGCGGAACACGGTCCCCCAGCTCGAACGGACGCTGGAGGCGGAGGTCCGCGAGCCCGTGATCGCCACCGAGTCCGGCTTCGCCTCCGTCGCCCGCGCCCTGCAGGAGGAATCGCTGACCTCGACCGAGCGGGCCGAGCTGCTCGCGGCGCCGCTGCTGATCCTCGTCCTCCTCCTCGTCTTCCGTTCGCTGGTCGCCGCCCTGATCCCGCTCGCCTTCGGCGCCCTCACGGTGATCGCCGGCCGCGGCGTCCTCGCGCTGCTGACCGAGGCGATGACGATCGACGCGCTCTCCCTCGTCGTCTGCACGATGATGGGCCTCGCCCTCGGAGTCGACTACTCGCTGCTGATCGTCTCGCGCTTCCGCGAGGAGCTGGAGCGGGACCCGGATCCCTGGCGGGCAGCGGCGGCGACCCGCTCCAGCGCCGGCCGCACCACGCTCTTCGCCGGCGTCACCCTGATCGTCGCCCTCGTCTTCTCGGCCTTTCTGCAGCCGGGGTCGCTGCTGCTCTCGCTGGCGACCGCCACCGCGGTGGTGACGGTGATCAGCATCGTCATCTCCACCGTCGCGATCCCGGCGCTGCTCGGGCTGCTCGGCCCGCGGATCAACGCCGGC
>DATEOT010000074.1:0-16854 GCA_035273795.1 Solirubrobacterales bacterium
TCTTTGTAGTCGGCGTTGATGCCGGCCAGCTCGCGTTTCTCGGCGAGAACCTCGGGCGTTGCCATGTCAGTTGACCTCCAAAGTGATGGTGTCGTCCTCGATCGCTACCGGGAACGTCTGGACCGGCTGGAAAGCGGGGAGCGTCTTCGGCCTGCCGGTGCTGAGGTCGAAGAGGGAGCCGTGGCGGGGACACTCGACGGTGCAGGTGGCGGCGTCGAACTCGCCCTCGGCGAGCGGCCCGTTGTCGTGCGAGCAGCGGTCTTCGATCGCGTAGAGCGTGCCATCGCAGTTGAAGACGCCGATCTTCACGCCCTCGTGCTCGACCAGGCGCATCTCGCCCGGCGACAGCTCGGCTGCCGGGCAGACGGGGATCTTGGTTCCTGCGGTGTCGGTCAAGAGGGTGGGGTGCTCCAGTCGCCGCGATAGCGGCATAGTGCGGATCGAGACTTAATCCTACTTCTACGGTCGGATTTTAGCGGGACGCTCCATCGGGCAGCGGGCGTGTCTGAGCTTGAGGGTCCTATATGGGGGTTGAGCTCAGACACGTTCCGGCAATTCCCACGAAAGCGATGAGTTCGTGCCGAAACTGTGGTCTTATCTCCGTACCCCTTCGAGAGGAGCAGAGATGAGCGAGAGGACCAGTTACGTGCCCGGCACCCCCTGCTGGGTCGACCTTGCGACGCCCGACATCGAGGGCGCCGAGCGCTTCTACGGCGAGCTGTTCGCCTGGGAGATCCCGGAGCTGCCCGACTCGGCCGAAATGGCCGGCTACCGGCGGGCCAAAAAGGACGGCCGCGACGTCGCCGGCGTGATGCCGCTGATGCAGGAGGGACAGCCGTCGGCCTGGAGCACCTACATCTCAGTTGACGACGCCGACGCGATCGGCCGGGCGGTGCAGGAAAACGGCGGCACGATGATCGCCGAGCCGATGGCGGTGTCGAACTACGGGCGGCTCGCGCTCTTCACCGACCCCGAGGGCGCCTTCTTCGGAATCTGGGAGCCGGCCGACTTCGCCGGCTCTGAACTGGTGAACGAGAAAGGCGCCGTCGGCTGGAACGAGCTCGAGAGCCGCGACCCCGAGGGGGCGAAACGGTTCTACGGCGCCGTCTTCGGCTGGGAGTTCCAGGATCACGACATGGGCGAGATGACCTACACCGAATGGCAGGTCGACGGCAAGGCCATCGGCGGTATGGCCGACATCGAGGGACGGATTCCCGACGAGGTGCCGGCGCACTGGATGGTCTATTTCGGCAGCGTCGACACCGACGAGGCCGTCGACAAGATCAAGGAGCTCGGCGGCCAGGTCCACTTCGGCCCGGTGGACATCCCCGCCGGCCGCTTCGCGATGGTCGCCGATCCCTACGGCGCCGGCTTCGCGGTGATGCAGCCGAGCGAGCAGACGCTCGCCCGGGCGCGGGAGCAGGGCCTGATCTAGATCTGCCCGAGGTCGACGACCGCTTCGGCTGGGTCGCCGGCCTCGCCCTCGTCCTCCCATTCGGCCGATTTGCCGAGGGAGGCGCTCTTCACGACCTTGAGGCCGAGCATCGCGCACTTCATTCGCGTCGCGGAGATCTCGATCCCGAGCAGCTCGAGGACGAACTCTTTCGGCAGCCGCAGCAGTTCATCGCGGCTTTTGCCGACCAGCTCGTCGGTCAGCAGCGAGGTGGCGGCGGTGGAGATCGCGCAGCCCTTGCCGTCGAAGGCGACCTCGGCGACGCGATCGTCCTCGTCGAGCCGGATCGTCACGTGCTGCTCGTCGCCGCAGAACGGGTTGGTGTCCTCGAACTCGAGGTCGGGGTCCTCGACCCGTCCGAAGTTGTGCGGCCGCTTGTAGTGCTCGAGGATCTGGTCGCGGTAGAGCTCGTCCATATATCGAGGCTACCGCAGCCGATTTTCAAGGCATTTAGAGTGGTCGGTCTACTTCAACCTTGGGAGGGAAGATGTTCACCAGTCGCCGCACCCTGCTTGCTGCCCTTGTCGTCCTCTGCGCAAGTGCTCTGCTCGTTTTCCCCGCCACCGGCGCCGCCGCCTTCAAGACGAAGGTCGTCGTCAGCCTCAAATTCCCCGCCTTCCACGGGAAGCTCACCTCTCCTCGCCAGTCCTGTCTCGGTAACCGCAAGGTGAAGATGTTCCGCGAGAGCAACGGCAAGAGGGTTCTGCTCGGCCGCGACCGCAGCAACGCCAACGGCAAGTGGAAGATCCCGGTGGGGAAAAACCTCAAGTCCGGGTCCTACTACGCGACGGTCGCGAAGACCAAGAACTGCAAGGGCGACAAATCGTCGGTGGTCCCGATCGGCTGATCGGGAGCTACAGGCCGAAGACCCGCCGCGCGTCTTCGAGGCCGTCGACGAGGCGGTCGATCTCCTCGGTCGTCGTGTAGACGCCGAAGCTGGCGCGTGCCGTGGCGGCGATCCCGAGCCGGTCCATCAGCACCTGGGCGCAGTGGTGGCCGGCGCGGACGGCGACGCCGTGGCGGTCGAGGATCTCGGAGACGTCATGCGCGTGGATGCCCTCGATCTCGAAGGAGACGGGGCCGAGGCGACCCTCGCCGCGGGGCGGGCCGAAGACGCGCAGGCCCGGCACCTCCTCCAGCCGCTCCAGCGCGTAGTCGGCGACCTGCTCCTCGTGGGCGCGCACCGCCTCCATCCCGATCGAGTCGAGCCAGCGCAGCGCCGAGGCCATCCCGATCGCCTGGGTGATCGCCGGCGTGCCCGCCTCGAAGCGAGCCGGCGGGTCCGCGTAGGTCGTCCCGTCGCGGCTGACCTTGCGGATCATCGAGCCGCCGCCGAGGAAGGGCGGCATCTCCCGCAGCAGGTCGAGCCTGGTCCAGAGCGCCCCGATCCCGGTCGGGCCGTAGAGCTTGTGGCCGGTGATCGCGTAGAAGTCGGCTCCGAGCTCGGCCATCTCCAGCGGTAGCTTCGGCGCCGCTTGGGCGCCGTCGACCAGCACCTTCGCTCCGGCGGCGTGGGCCAAGCGGGTGATCTCGGCGACCGGATTCTCGGTCCCGAGCACGTTGGAGACGTGGGTGACGGCGACCAGCTTCGGCCCGCGCTCCAGCAGCGCCGCGAACGCAGCCATGTCGAGCCGCCCCTCGTCGTCGATCTTCGCCCAGTCGCTCTCCGCCCCGACCCGCTCGGCCAGCTGTTGCCAGGGGACGATGTTGGAGTGATGCTCCATCTCGGTAAGGACGATGCGGTCGCCGGCGCCGACGTTGGCGTCGCCCCAGGCGCGAGCCACCAGGTTGATCGCCTCGGTCGCGTTGCGGACGAAGACGACCTCGCGCCGGTCGGCGGCGCCGATGTGGTCGGCGACCGTGGCCCGCGCCCCCTCGTAGGCTTCGGTCGCCTCGGCCGAGAGGGTGTGGGAACCGCGATGGACGTTGGAGTGGTGGCGCCGCTCGTAGCGGTCGACCGACTGGATCGAGGCCAGGACCCGCTGGGCGCTGGCGCCGCTGTCGAGGTAGGCGACGGGCTTGCCGTGGACCTCGCGCTCCAGCGCCGGGAAGGCGGAGCGCACCTTCTCGATGGAGAACGGCGCCGCCGCGGCGGGGCTCTTCGCGCTCACCGGCTCCATCGCTTCGAGGTCAGGCGGCCGCGCCTGCCTCGACCTCCTCGCGGATCCAGCCGTAGCCTTTCTCCTCCAGCGCGCCGACCAGCTCCGGTCCGCCTTCCTTGACGATCCGTCCCTCGAACATGACGTGGACGGAGTCCGGCTTGACCATGTGGAGGATGCGCTGGTAGTGGGTGATGATGAGGACGCCCATGTCGGGGCCGGAGAACTTGTTGACCCCCTCGGCGACGGTGCGCAGGGCGTCGATGTCGAGGCCCGAGTCGGTCTCGTCGAGAACCGCGATCTCCGGCCGCAGCAGCGCCAGCTGCAGCAGCTCCATTCGCTTCTTCTCGCCGCCGGAGAAACCGTCGTTGAGGTAGCGGCTGGAGAAGTCTTTGGGGATGTTCGCCAGCTCCATCGCCTCCTGGGCGGTGCGGGCGAAGTCTTTGATCTTGATCTGCTCTTCGCCGCGGGCCTCGCGCTGGGCGTTGATGATCATCCGCAGGTACTTGCTGACCGAGACGCCGGGGATCGCGACCGGGTACTGGAAGGCCATGAAGAGGCCTGCCTGAGAGCGGTCCTCGGGGGCGGCCTCGGTGATGTCCTCGCCCTTGAAGGTGATCGTTCCCTCGGTCACCTCGAGCGCCGGGTGTCCCATGATCACGTTGGCGAGCGTCGACTTGCCGGAGCCGTTCGGGCCCATCAGCGCGTGGACCTTGCCCTTCTCGACGTCGAGGTCGAGGCCTTTGAGGATCTTCTTGTCTTCGACCTCTACGTGCAGGTTGCGGATCTCAAGCTCAGCCAATTTCGCTCCGTTTCTGGGGTTAAAGAAGTTCTAGGCGACGCTGTCGAGCACGGCGGCCCGGGTCGGCGCACTGCGCGTCGAGAACTCGACCAGCTCGGCCAGGGTGGTGCCGGCGAGCGCCTTGGTGACGCCGCCCTGCACGCGCATCCACAGCAGCTTCGTCGAGCAGGCGTCGTCGCCGTCCGACTCGTGCGAGCAGAGGACTTTGCCCTCGGGCGAGTCGTGAAAGCACTCCATCGGCGCGATCTGCCCTTCCAGCGCCTCGACCACCGAGTCCATCGTGATTTCCTCCGCCGGCTTGGCGAGGCGGTAGCCGCCGTGGGCGCCGCGGGTGGAGGTGACGAGCCCGGCCTTGCGCAGTTTCGCCACCAGGTGCTCCAGGTAGGAGAGCGGCAGGTTCTCCGCTTCGGCGACGGAGCCCAGCGAGACGGGTTGCGAACCGGGCTGGCGGCCCAGCTCGACCATCAGGCGCACTCCGTACTCGGCTTTGGTCGAGAACAGCATCGATCCAAATCCTACTGAAGCGGTCGGTTATGGCCTCGCCGCGGTGTCAGGGCTCGATCAAGCCGCGACGAATCGCGTAGCGAACCAGCTCGACCCGGTCGCGCATCCCCAGCTTGCGCATCGCGTTGGCGCGGTGGTTCTCGACCGTCTTCTCGGAGAGGTGGAGGAGCTCGGCGATCTGTTTGGTCGTGTGGGCCTCGGCGACGAGCTTGACGATCTCCTCCTCGCGCGGCGTCAGCTCCTCCTCGCCGCTGGAGCCGCGCTCGAGCACGTCCTTGATCAGCGTCCGCTGCGCCTCGGGGGTGAGGAACGGCTCGCCCCTCTCCACTGCGCGAATTGCCGCGAGGAGATCGGTATCTGCCTGCGCCTTCAGCACATAGCCGGAAGCGCCCGCTTTCAACGCCTCGAACAGGTAGCGCTCGTCGTCGTGCATCGAGAGGATCAGGACCGAGACCTCCGGTGCCTGCTGCTTGATCTCCCGCGTCGCCTGCAGCCCCGTCAGCTTCGGCATCTTCACGTCGAGGATCGCCAGGTCGGGACGCTCCCGCACCGCAAGGTCGCGCGCCTCGGCCCCGTCGCCTGCCTCGCCGATCACCTCGATGTCCGGCTGGCGCTCCAGCAGCAGCCGGATCCCGGAGCGGACGATGCCGTGGTCGTCGGCGATCAGCACCTTCATCGCGCCGATTCTCCCGGCACGTCGAGGCGCACGGTGGTGCCGTGCTCCGGACGCGACTCGATCGTCAGCTCGCCGCCGACCAGCAGCGCCCGCTCGCGCATGCCGCCGATGCCGAGGCCGCGCTGGGACTCGTCGAAGGCGAAGCCGCGGCCGTCGTCGCTGACTTCGAGCACGACGCCGTCGTCGTCGCCACGGCGCAGCCGCACCTCGACGTGGTCGGCCTCGCTGTGGCGGGTGGCGTTGCTGAGCGCCTCCTGCGCGACGCGGTAGACGACCAGCTGCGCGTCGTCGCCCAGGTCGGCGAAGTTTCCGTTCACCTCGAAGCGGGCGTCGGTCTCGCCGCGCTTCAGCTGCTCGACCTGCCCTTCGATCGCCGCCGTCAGGCCGAGGTCGTCCAGCGCCGTCGGCCGCAGCTGCCGGGCCAGGGTGAGGAGCTCGGTCATCGCCTGGTTGGCCAGCGCTTTGGTTTCGGCGAGTTCCCCCTCGAGCTCGGGCGGGGCCGCCTCGCGCGCCGCCTCCAGTCGCAGCAGCAGCCCGGTCAGCGACTGGTTCACCTCGTCGTGCAGGTCGCGCGCCACCCGCGCCCGCTCCTCCTCCTGCGCGTGCAGTGCCGCCGATCCGGCGCGCCGGCGCTCGGCCTCCAGCCGCCGCATCATCCGCAGGAAGGCGAGCTCGATCCGCGCCACCTCCTCGGTCTCCCCGACGCCGTCGATCGAGGCGGGGAGGAGGGGTCGGGGGCTGGAGAGGTCCACTTTCTCCATCGCGTCGACCAGGTCCTCGAGCGGCCGCAGCCGCCGCCGCTCCCGCACCAGGGCGAGGATCAGCCCCACGACCACCAGGCAGAGCCCGATCAGCGTCAAGGTCATGCGGCAAGCCTAGGCGGCCTAGGGGATCCCCCCGCCCGGGTAGGGGGATTCCACCTATAGGCGAATGAACGCTTTCGTCGCATACTGGAAAGGCAATCCGACCTAGGAGCCGCCACGCATGACCACCACCAAGCAATCCACCTGGGGCGCAGCCCTGCGGACCACGATCCTGTTCGCCACCCTCGGCGGTCTGCTCGTGGTCATCGGCTTCGCGATCGGCGGGCCGAGCACCGCGCTCACGTTCCTCTTCATCGCCCTGGCGATCAACTTCTTCTCCTACTTCTTCAGCGACAAGATGGCGCTGAAGATGAGCGGCGCCAAGCCGATCGAGGAGTCGGAGGCGCCGCGGCTCTACCAGATCGTGCGCGAACTGACGACCCGCGCGGACCTGCCGATGCCACGCCTCTACATGATCCCCCAGGACCAGCCCAACGCCTTCGCCACCGGCCGTAACCCGAAGCACTCGGCGGTGGCGGTGACCCGCGGGATCACCAAACTCCTCTCCGAGGACGAGCTGCGCGGCGTCCTCGCGCACGAGCTCGCGCACATCCAGAACCGCGACATCCTGATCCAGTCGGTCGCGGCGGCGATCGGTTCGGCGATCACCTACCTCGCCTACATGTTCATGTGGTTCGGCGGCGACGACGAGTCCCCGCTCGGCCTCGTCGCCTCGCTGGCGATGGTCCTGCTGGCGCCGATCGCGGCGACGATCATCCAGCTCTCGATCTCGCGCCAGCGCGAGTTCGCGGCCGACGCCGAGGGCGCCGCGATCTGCGGCAACCCGGAGTCGCTGGCGAGCGCGCTGCTGCGGCTTGAGCAGGGTGCGGAAGCGATCCCGATGCAGACCAACCAGGCGACCGAGCCCCTCTACATCGTCAAGCCCTTCAGCGGCAAGGGCATCGCCGGCCTGTTCTCGACCCACCCCCCGATCGAGGAGCGGGTCCGCCGCCTGCGCCAGATGCGCCCCAGCTTCGCCTAGGACATTCGCTTCAAGGAAGATAAGCGGCCTCGGGGTTCTCCCCGGGGCCGCTCTTCTTTGCTCAAGACCCTGCGGCTCAGGCTCGCTATACTTTTTGAAGTTAAAGCTGATCCGAATTAGGGGATTTCACTTCCATGGCCATCGACACCGAGCGCGTTCAGACGATCGAGGAGATCGAACCTTTCGAGGCTGCCGAGGAAATCAACGGCGGCGACGTCGTCCTGATCG
Organism: Solirubrobacterales bacterium; assembly: GCA_035273795.1. Classification (GTDB taxonomy): domain Bacteria; phylum Actinomycetota; class Thermoleophilia; order Solirubrobacterales; family 70-9; genus VAYN01. Next base: position 7,608 of record DATEOT010000074.1, read on the forward strand.
ACACGCGCGAGCCGCACGAGTACCAGGAGGCCCACCTGGACGGCGGCAAACTGGTGCCGCCGGGGCTGCTCGCCGACGAAATCGGCACCGCGGCACCGGACAAGGCGGCCCGCACGATCCTCTACTGCCGCTCCGGCAACCGCTCCGCGATCGCCGCGGCGCAGCTGCAGCAGCTCGGCTACGAAAACGTCGCCTCGATGAGCGGCGGCATCCTGCAGTGGCAGGAGCAGGGGCTGCCGGTCGTCGCCGAGCACGGGATGACTCCCGAGCAGCGCGAGCGCTACTCGCGCCACACGCTGCTGCCGGAGGTTGGGGTCGACGGCCAGGTGAAGCTGCTGAACGCGAAGGTGCTGCTGCTCGGCGCCGGCGGCCTCGGTGCCCCGACCGCGCTCTACCTTGCCGCAGCCGGGGTCGGCACGATCGGCCTCGTCGACGACGACGTGGTCGACGCCTCCAACCTGCAGCGCCAGGTGATCCACAACACCGAACGGATCGGGATGGCGAAGACCGCCTCGGCGCGGATCTTCATCGAAGGCCTCAACCCCGACGTCAACGTCGTCGAGCACAACGGCCGCCTCGACGCGAGCAACATCCTCGACGTGATGAAGGACTACGACATCGTCGTCGACGGCGCCGACAACTTCCCCACCCGCTACCTGCTGAACGACGCCTCGGTGCGACTGCGCAAGCCGGTCGTCTCCGCCTCGATCCTCGGCTTCGACGGGCAGATCTCGACCTTCGTCCCCTTCGAGGGACCCTGCTACCGCTGCCTCTACCCGACGCCGCCGCCGGCCGAGCTGGCGCCGAGCTGCTCCGCCAACGGGGTGCTCGGGGTGATGGCCGGGACGATGGGCACGCTGCAGGCCAACGAGGTGATCAAGCTCGTCCTCGGCAAGGGCAATCCGCTGATCGGCCGCCTGCTCCTCTACGAGGCACTGGGCACCAGCTTCACCGAGCTCAAGGTCCGCCGCGATCCCGAGTGCCCGATCTGCGGCGAGAACGCCGAGGAGATCTCCGAGTCGGAGATGGGTCAGTTCCCCGACTACGACGCATTCTGCGCCGGCGCGGGCGGGGACCGCTAAAAAGCATCGCCTCCATTAGGATCCCCGCTCGATGGCGACCGTGAAGATCCCTCCAGTCCTGCGCCCGAAAACGGGCGGCCAGCCCGAGGTCGAGGCCGGCGGCGGCAACGTCGGCGAGGTCCTGCGGTCGCTGACCGGCGAGCATCCCGAGACCGAGGCCCAGCTCTTCGGCGAGGACGGCGAGCTCAACCGCTACGTCAACGTCTACCTCAACGACGAGGACGTGCGGGTGCTGCAGGGGCTCGAGACCTCGGTCAAAGACGGCGACACCGTCGTCATCCTGCCGGCGATGGCCGGCGGCGCCGCTTAGCGGCCGTCAGTGCTCTAGGACCCGGCCGAGGAACTTCTTCGTCCGCTCCTCGCGCGGGCTGTCGATCACCTGCGCGGGCGGGCCCTCCTCGACGATCACGCCCTCGTCCATGAAGACGACGCGGTCGGCGACCTCGCGGGCGAAGCCGATCTCGTGGGTGACGACCATCATCGTCATTCCTTCTTCGGCCAGCTCACGCATCGTGTCGAGGACTTCCTTCACCAGCTCGGGGTCGAGGGCGCTGGTGACCTCGTCGAAGAGCATCACCTGCGGATCCATCGCCAGCGCTCGGGCGATCGCCACCCGCTGCTGCTGGCCGCCGGAGAGGGTTTCCGGGTACTGGCTCAGCTGGTCGCCGAGGCCGACGCGCTTGAGCAGCTCGGTGGCCTTGGTCCGAGCCTCCTCCTTCGAGCGGCCGAGAACGCGTTCCTGCGCCAGGGTCACGTTTTGCAAGGCGGTTTTGTGGGGGAAGAGGTTGAACTGCTGGAAGACGATCCCGACCCGCTGGCGGACGAAGTCGAGCTCCCAGCTCTGCTCACCCGTGCCGGAGCCGGGGCCCTTGCAGATGTCCTGTCCTTCGATGAAGATCTCGCCCTCCTCGGGCGGCTCGAGCAGGTTGACGCAGCGCAGGAACGTGCTCTTGCCGGAGCCGCTGGGGCCGAGGATGCAGACGACTTCGCCTTTGGCCACGTCGAGGTCGACGCCTTTGAGCACCTCGAGGTTGCCGAAGCGCTTGCAGATGCCCTGCAACTTGACCATCGGCTCCGCCATCAGGCGACCTCGATGTGGGAGCCGCGAGCGACTTTGCCGCGGTTGCGCTTGATCAGGTAGTCGACCAGGCGCGCCATCGGCAAGGTGATGGCGAGGAACATGACGCCGGCGAGGATGTAGGCGGAGCTGTTGAAGGTTTCCGACTGGATTTCGCGGCCGATCAGTACCGCCTCACCAAGGGCGATGACCCCGACCAGGGTCGTGTCCTTGAGCAGGGAGATCAATTCGTTCAGCATCGGCGCTGGGATCTTCGTCACCGCCTGGGGCACGACCACGTTTCGCATCGCCTGGCCGTGGCTCATCCCGAGCGAGCGGGCCGCCTCGACCTGCCCTTTCGGCACCGCTTCGATTCCGGCCCTGTAGACCTCGGCCATGTAGGCGCCGTAGACGAGGGTCAGCGCCATGGTGCCGTACCAGTAGGGATCCGGCTGACCGAACCACTGCGGGATCCGGATCGATTTCGGCAGGAACTCGAGGAAGGGAAGGCTGCCCGAGATCAGCAGGATCACGATCAGGATCGGGATCGCCCGGAAGACGTCGATGTAGGCGATCGTGAGGCCGCGCAGAGGAGCGAATTTCTTCCCGGGCAACTGGCGGATCAAAGCGAGGATCAGCCCCCAGATCAGCGCCAGCACCGCGGCGACGACGAAGACCATCAGGTTTTTCAGGAAGCCGTCCAAGACTTCGCCGAAATGGTCTCCCATGACCGTGAAGTCGAAGTACTGGTTGAAGAATTCGCTCATCGCCGGCTCCTGCTGACTTTCGGGGAAAACGAAGGGGCGCCATGATGGCGCCCCTTCGGTCTCATCTCAACTGCTGCCCTGACTATTCCGTTTCGTGGGTCGCCGAGAAGATCTCCTCCGGCGGTTCGAGCTTGAACCACTTTTCATAGATCTTTTTGTACGTCCCGTCGTCCATCACTTCTTCGAGTCCTTTGTTGATTTCGTCGAGGAGCTCGGTGTCGCCTTGCGCAACGGCGATTCCATACTCTTCTTCGGTCGGGATTTTCTCGGCGATTTCGACGCCGCCGCTTTTTTCGACCGCGTTTTGGGCGACCGGGGCATCGATGATCACGCCCTCGACGGTGCCGGCTTTGAGCGCGTTGACCGCGTCAGGGCCTTCCGGGAAAGGGCGGATTTCGCTGTCGCCCAGCTCTTCTTTCGCCAGTTCCAGCCCGGTCGTGCCCTGCTGGGCGGCAACCGTCTGTCCTTCCAGATCAGAGATCTGTTTGACGTCGCTGCCTTCTTTGACCAGCACCGCCTGCTCGGAGAGGTAGTAGGGGTTGGAGAAGTCGACGGCTTTCTCGCGTTCCTCGGTGATCGTCGCGGCCGAGATCACCGCGTTGAACTTGCCCTGGGCGACGTCGCGGAAGATCGTTTCGAACGAGGTGTCCTGGAACTCGGCTTTGCGGCCGATCTTTTCGCCGATCGCTTCCATCAGTTCGATGTCGAAACCGGTGTATTCGCCGGGTTTCCCCTGCTCGAACGGGGGATAGGGGATGTCGGAGCCGACGGTCAGGGCCTCGCCTCCTCCACCTCCGCCGCCACCGCTGGCGGTGGTCTCGTCATCGCTGTCCCCGCATCCGGCCACGACCAGTGACGCAAGAGCGAGGAGCAAGACCGCGAAGAGCGCGGTCAGCCGGGTCTTTCTCATCGAGTTCCCTCCGATCGACAATGTTCAGACGTCTGCGTAGGTATACAGACTGCGCGTTACGTCCCCGTTCCAGGAGTTTTTAATCGGTGGGCCAGGCCTCGTCTACCCCTCGCTACACTTTCTGAAGTAAAGGGCGGGCGGATGGCGCGAGAGCAGATACTCAACAAACCCTGCGGTGGCCGCTTCGGCAACGTCGTCGAATCGATCGGCAACACCCCTCTGGTCGAGCTGCCGCGGCTCTCCCCTAAGCCGGACGTCCGCATCTACGCCAAGCTCGAGGGGCACAACCCGACCGGCTCGGTCAAGGACCGGGTGGCGAGGTCGATGATCGAGGCGGCCGAGGCCGAGGGTGCGATCGAACCCGGCCACACGATCCTCGAACCGACCTCCGGCAACACCGGCATCGCCCTGGCGATGATCTGCCGCCGCAAGGGCTACCCGCTGAAGGTGGTGATGCCGGACAACGTGACCGAGGAGCGGACCCAGCTGCTGCGCATGTACGGGGCGGAGATCGTCTACTCGGAGGGGCCGAAGGGCTCCAACGGCGCGGTCGAGGTGGCGCTGGAGATGGCCGAGGAGCCCGGCTACTACATGCCTTACCAGTACGGCAACGAGGCCAACCCGCTCGCCCATTACAACGGCACCGCGGTCGAGATCCTCGAAGAGCTCGACGAGGTGACCGCCTTCGTCGGCGGCCTCGGCACCGGCGGCACCCTGATGGGCAACGGCCGCCGCCTCAAGGAGGCGAACCCGGAGACGCTGATCGTCGCCGCCGAGCCGAAACAGGGCGAGCTGGTCCAGGGGCTCCGCTCGCTCGACGACGGCTTCATCCCGCCGATCATCGACATCGCGATGTTCGATCGCAAGATCATGGTCGCCAACCGCGACGCGATCCTCTGGACCAAGAAGCTGCTCGACGAGGAGGGCGTCTTCTCGGGCGTCTCCGGCGGCGCAATCGCCTACATCGCCCACCGGATCGCCAGCGAGCTCGACTCCGGCAACGTCGTCTTCCTGATCCCCGACGACGGCTGGAAGTACCTCTCCTCGGGCGTCTACACGAAGCCGATCGAGGAGATCGAAAACCTGGACTCCACCGTCTGGTGGTAGCCGGGCTCGGCTAGCCTCGACCGATGAAGATCTCGCAGGCCCTGATCGACGAGATGGTCGCGCACGCGCGCGAGGACCTGCCGAACGAGTGCTGCGGGATGATCGGCGGCCGCGACGGCGAGGCGACGAGCGTGGTCCGGGTGGAGAACGCCGCGGCCAGCCCGCTGCGCTACGAGATGGACCCGCAGGGGCAGTTCGACGCGCTGAAAGCGATCGAAGGGGCCGGCGAAGAGCTGATCGGCATCTACCACTCGCACACCCGCAGCGCCGCCTATCCCTCCCAGACCGACGTCAACGAGGCGGTGATGTGGCCCGAACAGGCCTACGTGATCGTCTCGCTCGAGGACGAAGGGGCGCCGGACGTCAAGGCCTACGACCTGGCCGACCTGAAGATCGCCGATGTCCACCTCGACGTCGCATAGGGGCCCGAGCGGTCGGCAGCGGGACAGCGGCTCCGGCGGCGGCGGGGGAGAGGGCGGCGGCGGAGGCGGCGACGGGAACGGCGGACACCTGGTCAAGGTGGGCTTCGGCCGGACCCAGGTGGAGGCCGAGATGCTGCAAGGGTTCCTCGGCGAGGCCGGCATCCCGAGCGTGCTGAAGCGGACGATCGGCTTCGACACCCCCGAGTTCTTCGCCAGCGGGCCGCACGACGTGTTCGTCAACGCCAGCGACGCGAAGCGGGCGCGCGAAGTGCTCGCCGAGACGATGGTCGAGGACGAGGGCTCCGAGCAGCGGGAGCTGGAAGCCGAACGGCGCCTCGCCCGCGGCGAAACCGGGGAGATCCCGCCCGCGCGGCTGGCGTTCTGGCTCGTCGCCATCGCCCTCGGCGGCTGCCTTCTCGCCTGGCTGCTCTACCAGGCGACCTAGACCGCGACCGGGCCGCGGACCATCTCCCGCAGGTAGTCGCGCCAGGCGTCCTCGATGTCGCGAAAGCGGGCGTCGAAGGCGTCTTCCAGCTGGACCTCGGGCCCTTGGGGGAGCAGTTTGGCCACCAACCGCTCGCATGCCTCGGGCCCGCGCTCGTTCTCGAGCAGGTCGAAGATCGTGCCGCCGAGGATGACCGCGTCGCGGCGTGAGGGCGGGAAGGAGGGGCGGGCGCTCTCGCGCAGGCGGCGGATCGTCGCGGCGCGGTAGAGGCCGACCTGGCGGGAGAAGTACTGGGCCCCGCCTTCGACCAGCCAGGCCCAGCGCAGGTAGCGGGCAAAGCGGCGCGGCGTCCAGGAGGGGGGAAGCGCGGTGTTGTTGGCGGCGATCACCAGTTGCGCGTAGAGCCTCTCAGCCGTCCCACGCAGCGCTTCGTAGGAGTCGTCGCCGGCCGCGCGCCGTTCCATGTGCGGATCGTTGAGGACGTGCAGCTCGGTCGACATCGGCCAGCCGGCGAGGTAGCGGCGGCCGGCCGGGGCCGCCGACCAGCGGGCGGCGGGGAGGAAGGGATGGGCAGCCGTCAACCAGACCGGGTTGGTGTGGACGACGATCGTCACCTCCTCCGGGATCCGCTCGAAGCGGTCTTCGAGTCGCAGCCGCAGGTGCTCGAGCCGGTCCAGCGTGCGCTCGGCAAAGGCGGAGTCGTCGGAGTCGTGGCGCGCGGTAAAGCTCAGCGACTCAGTTTCGATCCACGACATGCGGCGAGGTTAGAGGCCGCGGTGGCGGTTCAAGCCTGGATCAGGCCAGCGCAGGCTCTGGGGCGCCGCACCTGTTGCGAATCTCTTCGCGGGCGCGGTCGAACTCTTCGTCGGCCATGACCGGGGTGCCCTCGAAGGGCAGTTCGCGGTCGATCTCGACCCAGGAGCGGCAGCCGTGGTACTCGTCGCGGACGCGGACGGTGACCGGGCGCGGGATTCGGTGGACCCGCAGCAGGAGGACGTGAAGCGGATGCCGGCGCTTCCAGGCGAGACGCTTTTCGGCGTAATCCGGAGTCCAGATGTAGTACGGCGAGAGCGCGTCGAGGCTGCGACGGTCGTTGATCGTGACGTGGTCGACGACTTCGGCCCAGGCGCGCAGGCGGACGCGGTCGGGCTGGGGGATGCCGCCGTCCTGGAGCAGCGCTTTCGGCGGCGGCTCCTCGTCGGGCCAGACACCCTCCTCGAGCGCGCGGCGCAGCTCCGGGTGGTGGGACTCGCGGACCAGGTTGTTCCGCTGATGGTCGAAAGTCGGGTAGAGGAAGAACCGCTCGTGCTCGAGCTCGAAGTGCTTGTTCTCCTCGCGGATGCCGCCCTTACGCAGGGTCAGCAGCTGCTCGCCCTCCGCGAGAGCGCGGACCGTTACAGCCCATTCCTTGAGAGCGATCGGCATTGAAGTAATCCAGGGAAGAAAGTTCGTAGTTCGAAGGGCGGAGCCGTTGCCAGAGGGCCTGCCTAGGCAGTTTCAGGCTCGCCAGAGGCGCGCATTCTAGGGAGGGTGCAGCGAAATCTCAACTAAAAAACCGCGAAATTTGCGAAATGTGACCTAACTCCACCCGCCGCCACCCGGAGTTTCGAGCTTCAGACGGTCCCCGGGGCGCAATCCTCCGGCGGTCTTGGCGGGCAAGGGAGAGCCATTCAGCAGGTTGATCCCAGCCGCTCCGTCCTCGGCCCCGCCGTGGCCGCGCGGCCGGTGGCGGCGGCGCTCGGTGATCAGCGTGAAGCGCATCGGCGCCAGCGCTTCCAGCTCGCGGATCAGCCCCTCGCCGCCGCGGTGAGCGCCGGCGCCGCCGCTGCCCTGGCGCAGCGAGAGCTCGCGCACGCGCAGGGGGAACTCGGTCTCCAGCGCCTCGACCGGGGTGTTGAGGGTGTTTGACATCGCCACGTGGATGGCGCTGGGGCCGTCGGCGTCGGGGCAGGCTCCCTGGCCGCCACCGAGGGTCTCGTAATAGGTGAAGTCCTCGTTGGCGAGGGTCAGGTTGTTCATCGTCCCTTGACCCTGGGCGGGTCCAGGCCGGGCTTGCGAGAGAGCGGCGAGGACGAGGTCGGCGACCCGGCTGGAGGTCTCGACGTTGCCGGCGGCGACCGCGGCCGGGTGGCGAGCGTTGAGCAGCGAGCCGGGCGGGGCGAGGACCTCGACCGGGCGGTGGGCGCCGGCCGAGGGCGGCGCGTCGGGGTCGGTGAGGACGCGGACGGCGAAGAAGGCGGCCGACTTCGTCACCGAGAGGGGACAGTTGAGGTTGCCCTCGACCTGGTTCTCGCTGCCGCTGAAGTCGAGGCGGAGCGAGTCGCCGGCGATCGTCGCCTCCAGCCGCAGGCGCAGGTCGCGCTCCTCGCCGTCCCAGTCGCCCTCGAGCACGTCCTCGGCCCGGTAGCTGCCGTCGGGAAGCTCGGCGAGGGCGGCGCGGGTGCGGCGCTCGCTGTAGGCGAGGATCTCGGTCATCCCCGCGCGGAGCGTCGCGCCGCCGAGTCGTTGGTTCAGCTCCAGCAGCCGCGCCGCCCCGACCCGGTTGGCGGCCTCCTGGGCGCGGAGGTCGGCCAGGCGCTGGTCGGGGGCGCGCATCTGGGCGGCGAGCGCCGCCATCGTCTCGGGATCGGCGACGGTCGGCGGGATCACCACTCCCTCTTCGTCGAGGGTGCGGGAATCGGCGGGCATCGAGCCGGGGGTGGGGCCGCCGACGTCGGCGTGGTGGGCGCGGCTGGCGGCGAAGCCGAGCAGCTCATCGGCGGCGAAGACCGGGGAGATGAGGGTTATGTCCGGCAGGTGGGTGCCGCCGCGGTAGGGGTCGTTGAGGATCCAGCTGCGCCCCGGTCGCTGTTCCTCGCCGAGGACGGCGGCGACCGCGTCGGGCATCGAGCCGAGGTGGACGGGGATGTGCTCGGCCTGCATCACCAGCTCGCCGGCGGGGTCGAAGAGCGCGGTCGAGCAGTCGTGCCGCTCCTTGATGTTGGCCGAGTAGGCGGAGCGGATCAGGGTCGCTCCCATCTCGTCACAGGCGGCGCGCAGCCCGCCGATGAGGACCTGGAGCGCGATCGGGTCCAGCGAAGTCATCCCGTGGTTCCTTTGTCCTCTATATCCGGACTAAGGAACCGCGCGATGATCGTGCCATGGTCGTCCACGCGGGTGGTCCAGCCGGGCGGCACTACGAAGGTCGCCTCCGGCAGCTCGAAGACGATCGGACCCTCGGCCTCGGTGCCGGCGGCGGGCTCGCCGCGCAGGACCGGCGTTTCGACCCACTCGCCGCCGAAGTGGACGCGACGGCTGGTGCGCTCGACCGCGGCTTCGCTCGCCGCTTCCGGCTGCGGCGCCGGACCGGGGACGACCATCGCCAGCTCGACGTCGACCAGCACCACCTCCCCGTCGGGGTCGCGGTGGCCGTAGCGCTCCTCGTGGGCCTGCTCGAAGCCGGCGACGAGCTCGCCTG
>DATEOT010000075.1:0-16658 GCA_035273795.1 Solirubrobacterales bacterium
GGAGAAGGCGACGGTGGAGTGGGTCGACTGCAACCTCGGCTCGAAACTGACGATGAAGTACCCGTCGATCTACCTGCTCGGGCCCGAAGCCCACGGCGAGATCCTCTCGATCGCCTTCGCCGGCGAGGGCCAGCATCAGGATGCGGGCGGCAAGATCATCCACGGGGCGCCGAGGACGTCCTCCTCGATCTTCTCCAAGTCGATCTCCAAGGACGGGGGCCGGGCGACCTACCGCGGCCTGCTCGAAGTCGCCGACGGGGCGAGCGAATCCCGCTCGAAGGTCGTCTGCGACGCGCTGCTCCTCGACGAGGACTCGCGCTCGGACACCTACCCGACGATCCGCATCGACGAGAACGACGCCGACATCGGCCACGAGGCGACCGTCTCCAAAATCGGCGACGAGCAGCTCTTCTACCTGCAGAGCCGCGGGCTCGACGAGGAGGAGGCTTCGAAGATGATCGTCAACGGGTTCATCGAGCCGGTGACCAAGGAGCTGCCGATGGAGTACGCGGTCGAGCTGAATCGCCTCATTGAGCTGCAGATGGAGGGCTCCATTGGCTGAGGTCGCGATCCAACCGGCCTGGCTCGACGAGAGGCGCCAGCGCGGCGCCTCTCTCGCGCAGGAGCTCCCCCTCCCCGATCAGAAGGCGAAGGGCTGGGAATTCACCGACCTCTCCAGCCTCGACCTCTCCTCCTACGAGGAGGCCGACGCCGCGCCGGTGATCTCCGGCGCCGAGGGCGCGACGGTCCTGCCACTGAGCGAGGCGCTGGCCAGCCACAACGACCTCCTGCACGAGCGGCTGGGGTCGCTGGTGCCGGTCGAGGACCTCTTCGTCGCCCGCAACGAGGCGACGTGGCAGGACGGCGTGCTCGTCTACGTCCCCAGCGGCGTGCGGCTGAGCGCGCCAATCCAGATCGAGCTGCCGGTCGACACGAGCGGGGCCTCGATCAACTGGCGGACGCTGATCGTGATCGAGGACGGCGCCGAAGCGGAGGTCTGGGAGCACTGGTCCTCGCCGGCCGACGACGTCGACGCGGTGCTGAACTCGGTGGTCGAGCTGGCCGTCGGCCAGGACGCGACCCTGCGCTACGTCAACACCCAGGACATCTCCGAGAAGGCTTGGATCTTCGCCACCCAGCGCGCCGAGGTGCAGCGCGACGGCCGTCTCGACTGGACCGCGCTCGGCTTCGGCTCTGCCCGCGGCAAGGTGCGGATGGAGACCAAGCTCGCAGGCCCGGGCTCCGAGGCGCGGGTGACCGGCGGCTATGCCGGCGGCGCCGGCCAGCACCTCGACTTCGACACGTTGCAGGAGCACGCGGCGCCGAACACGAACTCCGACCTCGCCTTCCGCGGCGTCCTCGCCGCCGGCGCCACCGCCGTCTGGCGGGGAATGATCAAGGTCGACCCGGGGGCGCAGCAGACCGACGCCTTCCAGGAGAGCCGCAACCTGCTGCTCTCGCCCGAGGCACACGCCGACGCGATCCCCGGCCTCGAGATCCTCGCCGACGACGTCCGTTGCACCCACGCCGCCGCGATCGCCCAGGTCGACAAGGACCAGCTCTTCTACCTCACCTCCCGCGGTCTCGAGGACGAGACCGCGAAGGCGCTGATCATCGAAGGCTTCCTCGAGTCTCTGGTCGAACGGCTGGCCGAGGGCCCGGTCCGCGACAGCATCTCCGAGGCGCTCGAGACGCGCTTGGCAGAGATTCTCTAGTACTCCCCCGCGATCCCGTCGGGGCCGTCGGCGATGCTTCCGTCGCCGTGAAGGAGGACGTGCTGGAGCAGATCGTCGACGACTACCTCAACTTCCTGGGGTACTTCACGATCCACAACGTCCCCTTCCACCCGGACAAGCTGGGAAGCGACTACGACGCGAGGGAAGACTCCGTCCCCTCCGACATTGACGTGATCGGGTTCAATCCCCGGAAAAGGGGCGTGGAGCGGGTCGTGGTCGTCACCTGCAAGTCGTGGCAGGGCGGCTTCCATGCGACGAGGCTGCTCGAGCAGATGCAGGGGAAGAGGAAAAATCCAAAGCGGGAGACCTGGCGCCACTTCCGCGAGCTATGCGTGCCGAAATGGAGCGACGCCTTCCGGACGGAGATCGAGAGCCGCACCGGCGCGAGCGCCTTTACCTACAAGATCGCCGTCACCCGGTTGGTGGGCGATTCCAGCGGCTGGTCGTCCGACCCGAAAATCGCCGCGAACCTTCCCGACTGCCCGATCGGCTTCCTCGAGATGGGGGAGATGTGGGAGACGATCCTGAGCGGGTTGACGGAACGCCCCGCCGCAAGCGAGCTGGGGCGGCTCGCCCAACTGCTCAAGGCCGCCCGCGTGACGAACTAGTCCTGCCGCTCCGCTCGCCGCTGGGAGATGAAGCTCTTCACGATCGCGCCGCTGACTATAAGCACCGGGATCGCGTAGAGGAGCCAGATCAATTGGTGGCCGACGTGGGCGTAGAGGAGCATCGTCTCCCTCCTACCCGTTGGCGACCGAAAGCAGGTACAGGCCGAAGCAGGTGAAGGCGACCATCACCGCCAGCATCCAGTACTGCGAGGCGGTGGCCTTGCGGTAGTCGGGCCAGTAGACGAGGGCGCGGTCGTGGGCGAGCATCAGTCCGATGACATGTCCTACGACGAGCGCGGCCACTTGGACGTACCAGATCGCGTTGGCGCTGAGGATCGTGTAGTCGACGCCCGAGGAGGCGGTGCCGAAGAGGTCGGTGGTGCCGGTGCCCAGCGGGTCGGAGAGCAGATAGGTGAACTGGGCCTGCTCCTGGAAGACGAAGAGGCTGAAGTAGTGGGCGACGAGATAGGCGAGGGCGATCGGGATCAGGGTGTGGGCGAAGCCGCTGCGCAGTCGCGACAGCGAAGGTGCGCCGGGAACGGTCCTCATCCCGCGCACGCCGAGCAGGTAGACGAGGGCGACCCCGCCGAAGCAGAGCAGCAGGAAGAGCGTCTCGGTGATGCGAAGGGAGGCGGTGAGGCCGATGCCCGCGTCGGCGATCCATTCGAAGACGCTTTCCATCGGGTCCTGGAAAGCGCCCTCCGAGGCGCCGTCGTAGCTGGTGGTGGCGATCGAGGCGATCACCACGGCGGCCGAGCCGGGGACGGTCGCCCAGCTGGTCGCGGCCGAGAAGAGGCGCCGGCGCTCGAGCCTGCCGTCGCGCGTGCCGAAGATCCCCAGCCGTCCGAACATCCCGAAATAGACCGAGAAGACCTCCCCCCGCTCGCACCATTTCTCAACCCCGAAGACGCCCATCATCGCCAGCGTGTACGCCGTGTAGAAGAGCGTCGCAATGGCGGCGGTCTCCGGTTCGAGGATCACCCCGCCACTGCCGTAGATGACCTCGAGCCAGACGACCGCGAGCAGGCCGATCGCCGCGGGCCAGCGGCCCAGCTTCTCCGGATAAGGAAGGTGGGCGGGGCGCTGGCCGGCGATCAGCCCGAAGCCGGCCCCGACGGCGCGGCCCACCGCCCGCCACGGGTTGAACGGCCGGAAGAGGTCGCCGAGGATCGCCGAGAAGAAGGGGAATCCGAGCCAGCAGGTGACGAAGAGGAAGGTCAGCGCGAAGTTGCGGTCGGGGGCCGCGGTGCCCTCGAGACCGGCGTAGACCGCCACACCCAGGAGAAAGACACCGACGAGCCCGCAGACGATCTGCGCCGGCAGGCCGAGGAGCGCGCGGGAGAGGCCCTCCCCGAGCGGTCGCTCCCGCAGCTCCTCGTAGCGAGGGCTGCGCCAGCCGGCCGCCAGGGCAAAGAAGGAGACGATGAGGACGATCGACGCCGCCCAGGCGAAGAGCCAGGCGGGGACCGGCAGGTCCTCCCGGGCCGAGAGCGCGTGCGCCAGCGGCAGGAAGCTCATGGATTGATCTGCAGCTCCGCGATCTGGACCCCGAGCCTCTCCAGCTCGGCCTCGTAGATCCCTTCCAGGTCAGCCGGAAAGGCGATTTCGACGGTGCCGCCGGCGGGAACGTCCTTGGAGACGTCATAGCCGTGGACGTGGATCTCTTCCGCCTGGTCGGAGGAGACGCGGAAGCGGACTTCTTCGCCGGCGCTGTACTCGAGCTCGGCGACGCCGCCGAGCGGCTCGCCGTCGCGAACGACGATCGTCGGCACGTCGCCTTCGACGGCGGCTGCCGAACCGGCTTCTTCCCAGGGGCCTTCGAGTTCGGCGCAGGCGATCTTGTCGCTGTGGGAGGGCTGCGGTTTACCTCCGGTGTGCCCGGCGCCTTCCTTCGAGTGGTCCACCCCTTCGTGGACGAAGATCACTTCCGAGGTGGCCTCGCCCGCCCCGAATGAAGTCATCTCGTGGTGGGACTCGTCGACGTGGACGACGACCGAGCCTGCTTCGCCGACCGGAACCTCGCGCTTGCTCGTAGCCGCGGCTTCACCTTCGCCCGCCGCGTTCGACGTGAAGCGCAGGTGGATCTCGTTCGGAGGCTCTTCCGAGCCGCCCTTCTCGAACTGGAAGTGCGGACCGCCGGGGTCGGACTGTTCGCAGCCGCCGATGTGGAGGTGGGCGAGATAAGGGGTCTTCGGCTCCAGGCCGTTGAGGGAGATCGAGACGGTGGTGCCGCCGTCGGAGCGTTCGAGGTCGGCTTCGCCGCCGACGATGGAGTAGGCCTCGGGGGCGCCCGGGAGCGGCGCGAACTTCCCGCTCACCGGCTGGCTTTCCTCGCCCGCCTCCCCGGCGGTGCTGCTGTCTTCGCCGCTGCCGCAAGCCGAGATCGCGGCTGCCGCGAGCAGCACGAGAACAGCCACCATCGTCAGTCTCTTCGCTTCTCTCATCTTCGCATCCCCTTCTCGGTTGGGCGGCGCCTGGCGCAGCCAGGATAACGTCCGACTTCGGTGCTTCCCGGACGTGACAACATCCCCGCTCCCGACCTGCCGACCGACCTCGCTTGGGTCGGCACCGAACCGGAGTCGATGCCGGCGCTGACCGCCGGCGGGCCGGCGCTGGTCCACTTCGTCGAATACGCGCAGCTGAACAGCGTCCGCACCCTTCCCTACCTGGCGGAGTGGGACCGGCGCTACCGCGAGGCCGGGCTGAGCGTGATCGCCGTGCAGGCGCCGCGCTTCCCCTTCGCCGCCCAGCCGGAGCAGGTCGCCGCCGGCCTGGCCGAGCTGGGGGTCGAGTTCCCGGTCGCGATCGACGCCGAGCACGAGCTCTGGGGCGCCTACGGCTGCGGAGGATGGCCCAGCCTCTTCCTCTGGAGCCTAGGCGGCGCCCTCTCCTGGGTCCACTTCGGCGAGGGCGAATACCGCGCCACCGAGGAAGCGATCCAGGCGGAGCTGCGGGAGCTGGACGCGCTGCGGGAGCTGCCCGAGCCGATGACGCCGCTGCGGGCGACCGACGGGCCCGGCGCCCGGGTGATGCCGCCGACCCCCGAGGTCTTCCCCGGCGGCTCCTGGGAGCGGCCCTGGGTGGCGGGCTCCGACGGCGAGGACCTGGCCCTCGACTACCAGGCCGGCGGGGCCTACGCGACGGTCGAGGGAGAAGGCGAGGTCCAGGTCGAGATTGACGGCGAGTGGAGCACCGTCCCCGCCGGCCCCACCCCGGGCCTGCGCACCCTCGCCGAGCACCCGGCGCACGAGGCCCACAACCTCGTCCTCCGCCCCGCCCCGGGTGTCAAGATCTGGTCGATCAGCTTCGCCCCGGGTATCCCCTAACCAGCCGCCTATCGAGGAGGAACAATGATCACCAAGACCGACTTCATCGGCGTCCCGTCCACCGACGCCGAGCGCACCCGAGCCTTCTATGTCGACACCCTCGGCGTTCGCCCCGACGAAAACAGCCGTTTCGAGTTTTGGGTCGGCGATACCTGCTTCGGAATCTGGGAACCCGCCAAACAGGGAATGGATTTCCAGCCCCAGAAAAACGCCCACCCGGCGCTGCACGTCGAGGACGTGGAAGAGGCCCGCAAGCAACTGGAAGCGAAAGGCGTCGAGTTCAATGGGGACACCTTCGACACCGGCGTCTGCCGCATGGCCCTCTTCACCGACCCGGACGGCAACGACCTGATGCTGCACAACCGCTACGCGCCGTACGAGAAGTAATAAAAAAACCTGACTGTCAAGAGAAGGCTTGACAGGTAATGGTACGGTCCTTCGCAAGGAGGAGGCACTATGAAACTAGGGAGAAGTGGCCGCTACCTGGCGGTCGCAGTCGCGGTTTTGTCACTTGCGGGACTCACTGTGGTGGGCAGCGTCGTCGCAAAGCCGGAGAAGGTGATCGTCGGCGAAATCGAAGTCGAATACGACGGCGGCTTCTCGCCGCAGGCGCTGCCGAAGAACAAGTTCACCCCGATCAGCTTTTTCCTCTGGTCGAAGATCCGGCAGGTCGAAGGGAAACACCCGCCCGCGATCAAAGAGTTCCGGCTCCTGGGCGACAAGAACGTCAAGATCGACGTCAAGGGCGTGCCGACGTGTAAATCGGGTCAGCTCCAAGCCCAGCCGAGCGAAGGTGCCAGAAAAGCCTGTGGTCCGGCCCTCGTCGGCAGCGGCACGACCAAGGTCGAGGTCCAGTTTCCCGAACAACCTCCGATCGACGTAAAAAGCGAACTGCTCGCCTTCAACGGCGGCGTCAAGGGCGGCGTCACCACTCTCTTCGTCCACGCCTTCCTGACCGCACCGGTTACCGCCGCGATCGTCACCACGGTGAAGATCAAGAACGTCAAGAAAGGCCGCTACGGAACCGAATCGATCGCGACGATCCCGAAGATCGCCGGCGGCAGCGGCTCCGTCACCTATTTCAAGCTGAAGTTCGAGAAGGGCATCCTCCTCGCGAAATGTCCCGACGGGCGCCTGCAGGCCAACGGCACCGCCGTCTTCGCCGACGGCACCAAAGCCGCGGCGACGGTTGTCCGCCCCTGCACCCCAAAGGGCTGAGGCGGAAACGAAGTTCGTAAGCGGCGCGGGCTTAGGCCCGCGCCGCGACCTCTTCACGGATCTCCTTCGGGAGCATGAAACGGACGTCCTCGTGGACGGTCCGCAGCTCGGAGACGTCGTCGGCGCCGCGCTCGCGGAAGAAGGAGACGAGGCTCTCGACGAGCCCCTCCGGGGCGGACGCGCCGGAGGTGATGCCGACCGTCTCCACCCCCGCCAGCCACTCCTCCTGGACCTGGGAGTGGTTGTCGATCAGGTGGGAGGCGGCGCCGTGTTCGCGCGCGACCTCGACCAGGCGGTTGGAGTTGGAGGAGTTGGTGGAGCCGATCACCAGCACCAGATCGCACTCGCGGGCCAGCTGCTTGACGGCGATCTGGCGGTTGGTGGTCGCGTAACAGATGTCGTCTGACTTGGAGCTGACGATGCCCGGGAACTTGGCGCGCAGGGCGGCGATCACCTCGGCGGTCTCGTCGACCGAGAGCGTGGTCTGGGTGATGAAGGCGACTTTGTTCGGGTCCGGCACCTCGAGGCTCTCGACCTCGTCGGCGGTTTCGATCAGGACGATGCTGTCGGGCGCCTCGCCGGTCGTCCCTTCGACCTCCTCGTGGCCCTCGTGGCCGATCATGATGATCGTGTAGCCCTCCGCGGCGAAGCGGCGGGCGGAGACGTGGACCTTGGTCACCAGCGGGCAGGTGGCGTCGATCGTCTGCAGCTGCCGGGCGGCAGCGTTCTCGTGGACGCTGGGGGCGACCCCGTGGGCGGAGAAGACGACGATCGCGCCCTCCGGCACCTCGGTCTCCTCCTCGACGAAGATCGCGCCGCGCTTGGCCAGCTCTTCGACCACGTGCTTGTTGTGGACGATCTCCTTGCGGACGTAGACGGGGGCGCCGTGGAGCTCGAGCGCGCGCTCGACCGTCTGCACGGCACGGTCGACCCCGGCGCAGTAGCCGCGGGGCGCGGCGAGGAGCACCCGTTTGGGCGCGGTGGCGGTGGCAGGCATGCCTTCAGGGTACCGGTCGGCCGCTTGCGGCAATTCCCACCGGCGAGCCCCGAAATTGCGGCATAAGTAGCCTTGCTGGATGGCAACTTCCGGACGCCACCTCGACCGCCTCACCGCCGTAGACGCCTCGTTTCTGACCAACGAGAGCTCGAGCAGCCACATGCACATCGGCGCGATCCTCATCTTCGAGGGACCGCCGCCCAAATACGTCGACCTGGTCGAGCACGTCCGTCGACGCCTGCCGCTGGTGCCGCGCTTCCGCCAGAAGCTGGTGGTGCCGCCGCTCGAGGCCGGCCGACCGCTCTGGGCCGACGACGTCAACTTCAACCTCACCTACCACATCCGCCACACCGCGCTGCCGGATCCGGGCGGCGAGGCGCAGCTGAAACGGCTCGCCGGGCGGATCTTCTCCCAGCAGCTCGACCGCTCGAAGCCGCTCTGGGAGATGTGGCTGGCGCAGAACCTCGAGCGCGACCGCTTCGCGATCCTGACCAAGACCCATCACGCGATGGTCGACGGGATCTCGGGGGTCGACATCGGCACCGTCCTCTTCGACCTCGAGCGCGACGCGGAGCCGCTCGACCTCGAGGACGACTGGGTCCCGCAGCCCGAACCCGGCACCACCGAGCTGGTCGCTCGGGGAATCGCCGACGCGGTCGCCGCCCCGGTCAAGCTCGCCGAGCGGGCGGTCGACGTCGTCCGCAACCCGGAGACGACGGCGCGCAAGCTGGTCGAGGGGCTGGAGGGCGTGGGTGAGATCGTCAGCGCCTTCGCCGACCCGGCACCCGACGTGCCGCTGAACGAGGAGATCGGGCCGCACCGCCGCTACGTCTGGGCCCGCTCGGAGCTCGCCACCTTCAAGCAGATCAAGGACACCTTCGGCGGCACCGTCAACGACGTCGTCCTCGCCGTGATCACCGGTGCGCTGCGCAAATGGCTGCACGGGCGCGGCATCCGCACCGAGGGCCTCGAGCTGCGGGCACTGGTCCCGGTCTCGGTCCGCGGCGAGGACGAGCGCGGCAACCTCGGCAACCGGATCGCGCTGATGCGCGGGCCGCTCCCGGTCTACATCGAGGACCCGGTGCGCCGGCTGCGCACGGTCAGCGACGCGATGGCGGGGCTGAAGCGCTCCAAACAGGCGCTGGGCGCGGAAGTGATCTCCCGCTTCAACGACTTCGCGCCGCCGACCATCCTCGCCCAGGCCGCGCGGATCAACTTCTCGACCCGCCTCTTCAACCTGATCGTCACCAACGTCCCCGGCCCGCAGATGCCGCTCTACGTCCTCGGCAAGGAACTGGAAGAGGTCTACCCGGTCGCCTTCCTGCCGCAGAACCACAGCCTGGCGGTGGCGATCATGAGCTACAACGGCAAGGTCGGATTCGGCCTGCTCGCCGACTACGACTGCATGGAAGACATCGACGTCGTCAGCAACGGCCTCAACGAATCGCTCGCCGAGCTCGAGGCGGCGGCGGGCAAAGCGGTCAAGGCCGCGTAGCCGCCCCTTCTCCGGGTAGCGAGGGAGACAAACATGCCGATCCTCCTCGTCATCCTCTTCATCGTCGTCCCGATCCTGGAGCTCTACGTGATCATCCAGGTGGGGCAGGCGATCGGCGTCGTCCCGACGCTGGTCCTGCTGCTGGCCGACGCGCTGCTGGGGTCGTGGCTGCTCAAGCACGAGGGTCGCGGCGCCTGGCGCCGCTTCAACGAGGCGTTGGCGGCGCGGCGCTTCCCCGGCAGGGAGGTCGCCGACGGAGTGCTGATCGTGATCGGCGGCACCCTCCTGCTCACGCCCGGCTTCCTCACCGACGTCTTCGGCCTCTTCCTGCTGCTGCCGCCGACCCGGGCGGTCGCCCGGCGGATCCTGAAACGGCTGACGATCGGGCGCTTCATGGTGGTCGGCATGGGGAGCGACGGCGGGCCGTTCGCCCCCCCTCCCGCTGGCACCGGCGGACGTCGCCCCTCCCGTGACTACGACTTCGACGCGACCGCAGAAGAGGTGCCCCCGCAGGGAGACCAGGAGCCTCGGCTCCCTCGCAGCGATCGGGGCTGAGGTGGCGAAGGGGGAGCGGCAGACGCGGCGGCTCCTGGCCCGCAAGCCGACCCCTGAGGACCGCGAGGCCTACCACGTCCACTTCAAGCAGCCGAAGATCGAGCGCTGGCTGCGCCCCCCCCTCCCCTGCCGCGCTTCGAGACCCAGGTCCTCGACGAGCTGGTCGACGGCGACTGCAACCACTGGTCCGACCACGGCTTCGGCCCCTGGGTCCTGATCGAGAGGGAGAGCGGCGAGTTCGCCGGCCGCGGCGGGCTTGCCTGGACCTCGGTCGAGGGAGTGGCGCGAGTCGAGCTCCCCTGGAGCATCGAGCCCCGCCTGCACGGCCAGGGCCTGGCTACCGAGGCGGCCACTGCGGCTGTGGAGTGGGCGGGGGAGCTGCGCTTCGAGGAGGTTGTCGCGCTGGTGCTGCCGGCGAACGCCGCCTCCCGGCGGGTGGCAGAGAAGACGGGCTTCAAGCAGGACGGCGAGGTGCTTCACGCCGGACTCCCGCACCTGCTGTTCCGGCTGGGCCCGAATTCAGCGAACGCTGACTTATAGCCCCTATAAGGGCACCAATTCAGCGTCCGCTGATTTTTTTGGCCTAGGACTGAAGCCCAGGCTTGGAAGCCAGCGCGTTACAAGCTCAATAGCGTCGTCAGGATGGCCAAGAGCAGATGGAGGCGGCGCCTGACCAAAGCCGCCAGGGACCGAGCGGCCCGCCCGGGTGACGCGGGTAGCGAATGGAAAGGCGCGTATAGGCGCGCTGCCGTTCACATTTCCCCACCACCCAAGCGCGGAGCTTGATCCAGACGCGGTGTTTGTAGTAGCCGCCGCGCGGCTTGAAGAGCGGGATTTTTCCCCAGCCGATCGCAGTGTCCTGTCCCCAGCTGTTCCAGCGGACACTGCTGATCGAACCGCTGGCACTGGCGCCCCCATTAGAGATCGCGGCGGGCCGTTCGGTTCCGAAGCCCACTCCGTTGGGAGCAAACGCTTTGCCGCCAAGCACGATTCCCTCTGAGGTCGTCCCTGCCGGAGAGATCAGGGGAAGTCGGTACACCGTCCGCTTCCACCACATGAAGCGACCGGACTCGAAGCCCCCTTTGTAGCACCGGGCAAGTGAGGCAGAGCACACCCATCCAGAAGGAAGGTCTCCCCGCATATTGGCCCTATAGATGTATCTCGCCGTGTTGCAGGTAATCCGGTGTGCATGTACTGGGACCCCGTCAATCTTCCCGCAAGAGCGGTTGACCCCCTGAGCGGGAGCAGCGCTCGTCATAGCGCCACCGACTGCTGCGCACACAATCACCAACAGAAAGACGGCTGCCAGTCGCCGCACGGCGTCGCTAGAACCCCAGGGCGAACTTCGCCTCCTCGGACATCATCTCCGGGCTCCACGCGGGGTCGAAGACCATCTTCGGGTGGACGGAGGTGACGCCGGGGAGGTCGCCGACGAACTCGCGCATCTGCTCGGAGACCTGGGGGCCGATCGGGCAGGCGGGGGTCGTCAGGGTGAAGGTGACGTAGACCTCGGATCCCTCGATGTTGACGTCGTAGACGAGGCCGAGGTTGACGAAGTCGAGGCCGAGCTCGGGGTCGATGACCTCCTCGAGGGCCTCGTAGACGTCCTCCTCGGTGAGGGCTTCTTCGGTGGCTGCGGGGTTGTCGCTCATCGCTCCATGGTAGCCGGGCGCTAACGCGGCTCCGCGGGCGGCCCTTCACCCGCCGGCGCCAGCTCCAGCTGGTACCAGCCGACGTCGCGCCAGGCGCCGTCCTTCCAGCCGATCTCCCGGTTGACCCCGACCAGCTCGAAGCCGAGCCGCTCGTGCAGGGCCTCGCTCGCCGCGTTCGGCAGGGTGATGCCGGCGCAGGCCATGCGGAAGCCGCGCTCCCGGAGGCGGTCGAAGAGGGCGCCGTAGAGGGCGCGGCCTACCCCTTGGCCGGAAGCCTCCTCGGCAACGTAGACAGAGACGCTCGTGCTCCAGCGGTAGGCGTGGCGCTCGTTGAAGGCGGTCGCGTAGGCGTAGCCCACCACCTCCCCCTCCCGCTCGGCGACGAGCCAGACGTGGCTGGCGCCATAGCGCTCGATCCGGGCCGCCATCTCAGCCGCATCCGGCGCACTCTCCTCGAAGGAGACAGCGCTGCCCTCGACATGCGGCGCGTAGATCGCGGCACAGGCGGCGGCGTCGCGGGCGGGGTCGGCGTCGCGGATCCTCAGCTCGGACATGGGGAGGCAATCTAGCCCGCGAGGGTGTGGTTGAGCTTTGGCCCCTATAGCGTCCCAAAGCTCAACCACACCCCTCCGCAATCACTAGGCTGCCGGGCATGAGTGGGAATGGTCAGATCGTGCGGCGGTCGATCGGGATCGTCTTCGCCGACGGGGGGCTGCTCGCCCTCACCTCGAATCTGCCTGAGAGCGGTGCGGCGCATGGCGACGAGGAGGTGACGGCGTTCTTCTGCGACGCCGACGGGGCTCCGGTCGGGTTCGAGGAAACGCTGCTCTCGACCGAGTACGGCGAGGACGGGGTTCAGCGCCGAGCTACGCTCGAGCTCTGGCCCGACGTCGAGGAGTTGCGGCCGCTGCGCGGTGCCGGGACGCTGATCAACTCCGTCTGCGTGCGCCGCCAGTCCCTCGACTCCCAGATCGCCTTCTTCCGCTGGACGCTCGAGGGTCGCGAGGGGCTCGGCACCTACGAGGTCGCCCGTACCGCTGATGGCTGAGATCGAGGCAATCGTCTCCGACTTCGGCGGCGTCCTGACGACGCCGCTGCTCGCCGCCTTCGCCGCCTTTCAGGACGACAGCGGGATATCCCCCGAAAACCTCGGCAAGGCGATGCGGGTCGGACTCGCGGAGGGCGAGGAGATCCCTTTGTTCCAGCTGGAGCGGGGTGAGATCAGCGAGGACGAGTTCATCGAGGGGCTCGAGGACGGACTGGAGCAGATCCTCGGCCACCGCCCCCACCTGCACCACTTCCGCCAGAAGTTCTGGGGGGCGCTCCACCCCAACGAGCCGATGGTCGAGCTGATGCGGGAGCTGAAGGCGAGCGGGCTGAAGATGGCGATGCTGACCAACAACGTGCGCGAGTGGGAGCCGCTCTGGCGCGCGATGCTGCCGGTCGACGAGATCTTCGAGGAGATCGTCGACTCCGCCTTCGTCGGCTGCCGCAAGCCAGAAGCGCGGATCTACGCGCTGACGCTGGAGCGGATCGGGATGCCCGCCGGGGCCTGCCTCTTCATCGACGACCTCGCGCCGAACATCGAGGGCGCCGAAGCAGCCGGGATGAAGGCTGTGCACTTTCGCGACAACGAGCAGGCGATCGCCGAGATCCGCGCCGCGCTGGGGCAGCCCAGCGCGGCGAGCCAGGAGTAGCTCCTAGACGCGCTGGCGGCTGGCGGCGGCCCCGTCGCCGTCGCCGCTGGGCACCCGCGCCTCCCGCCAGCGGCGGGCGAAGGGAAGGCGCCAGCTGTGCGGTGCGATCAGGCCGCCGATCTCGGTCGGGCCCCAGGAGCCCTGCGGGTACGGTTTGACCGGCGGCGGGTCCTGCAGCAGCGGTTCGGAGACCTCCCAGAGCCGCTCGATGTCGCGGGCGGTGGTGAAGAGGGTGTGGTCGCCGATCATCGCGTCGCGGATCAGCCGCTCGTAGGCCTCCACCGTCTCGCCGTGGTACTCGGTTTCCTCCAGCGAGAACTGCATGCTCGCCTTGTCGAGCACCATCCCCATCCCCGGCCGCTTGCCGTAGAAGGAGAGGGAGACGCGGGAGGATTCTCCGAGGTCGAAGGTGAGGTGGTCGGGGCCGTAGCGGCCGACCCGCGAGTGCTCGGGGAACATCGCGTGCGGCGGCTCGTGGAAGGCGATCGAGATGATCCGCGTCCCCTCCTCCATCCGCTTGCCGGTGCGCAGGTAGAAGGGGACCCCGCTCCAGCGCCAGTTGTCGAGTTCGCAGCGGAGAGCGACGAAGGTCTCCGTGCTGGAATCGGGATCGACCCCCTCTTCGTCGCGGTAGCCCTCGTACTGCCCGCGAACCACCTTTTTTGGATCGAGCGGCTGCAGGCTGCGGAAGACCTTGTGCTTCTCGTCGGTGATCGAATCCGGCGCCAACGCCGTCGGCGGCTCCATCGCGACGAAGGCGAGGATCTGGAACAGGTGGGTGACGACCATGTCGCGGAAGGCGCCCGTGCCCTCGTAGAAGCTGCCGCGGCCCTCGATCCCCAGCGTCTCCGGCACGTCGATCTGGACGTGGGCGATGTGGTTGCGGTTCCAGATCGGCTCGAAGAGGCCGTTGGCGAAGCGCACGGCGAGGATGTTCTGCGCCGCCTCCTTGCCGAGAAAGTGATCGATGCGGAAGACCTGGTCCTCGTCGAGCACCTCGTGGACCATCTCGTTGAGCTTGCGGGCACTGGCGAAGTCGGTGCCGAACGGCTTCTCCATCACCACCCGCGAGCGTTGGGAGATGCCGCAGGTGCTGAGGATCTTGATCACGTCGGGAGCGGCGGCGGGCGGCACGCTGAGGTAGTGGAGCAGCCGCATCTCCGGCCCCAGTTCCCCTTCGGCGTCGCGGACGGCGTCGCGCAACCCCTCCGGCGCGTTCGAGAAAGGAACGTAGGAGAGACGGCGCGAGAACTCGTGCCACTCCTCGCCGCCGAAGGCGTGGCGGGCGAACTCGCGGCAGGCCGATTCGGCGATCGCCCGGAAGCGGGCATCGTTGATCTCGCTCCTGGCGACACCGATCACCCGGAACTCCGGCATCAGCCCCGCCTGGAACAGCCGCAGCAGCCCCGGCAGCAGCTTGCGCCGAGCGAGGTCGCCGGTGGCGCCGAAGATGACGATCGCTTGCGGGGGAACGTCCAAGAGGTCGAGCTTAGAGCCCTCGGTGGAGGGGCCTCGCGAGGACCGTCAGTTATCCGAGCCGGCCCTATCCCACACGTACAGCTCCAGCGCCTCGGTGGCGAGCTGCATCAGGCGTGGGGGGCCGAGGAGGCTGAGGACGAGTTCGAGGGCGTCTTCCTCGGTGACGCCGGAGTCGACCGCCTCCTCGCCGCGGAAGCCGGCGGCGAGCTTGAGGGCCTCGCGGCGGTTGTCGCCGAGCGAGTTGAAGGCGGCCATGAGGAAGTCGCGGTTGGGGACCGGCTGGCCGGACTCGAGAGAGCCGTGCCAGGCGGCGAGCATCGAGAGGTCGTGCTCGTCGAGCTCGGCGATCGCCTTCGCGTAGTGGAGCTCGAGCTCGGAGTCAGGGATCTCGTCCACCCACGCCCGCACCGCCTCCCCGAGGAGCTGGCGGCGCGCCTCGCGACCGACAGAGTCGGCGATGACGCGGATGGCGTCGGCTGGGTCTACGAAGCAGATTGACATCGGCTGCGAGCAATTTAGAGGCGGCCGAAGACGCCAAAAGATGCCCGCTAACCCCCCACTTTGCGGGGTCGTGGGAGAAGCCCCGCGGTCGACGCCGGAGCCGTCCGTAGGCTCGGGCGAGTGCCTCTGATGTTGATCCACGGACCTCCCAACTCGGGCCGCGCCGGGCTGATCCGCCGCGCCTTCGCCGAGACCCGCGACCGCGATCCGATCCTCGTCGTTCCGACCGTCGACGACGTCTTCTGGTTCGAGCGGGAGCTGTGTGCGGGGGGCGGGGTTCTAGGAGGGTCGGCAATGACCTTCGGCGCCCTCTTTCGCACCGTCGCAACCGCCGCGGGGGCGCCACCCGGCGCCGAGCTCTCCCCCGCGCAGAGGCTGCGGGCCGTCGCCCTCGCGGTCGAGCGCAGCCGCGGCCGGCTGGGGCCGCTGCGCCGCTCCGCCTCCCGCCCCCGCTTCGCTCGGGCGCTGGAGCGGCTGATCGACGAGCTGCAGGCGGCCGGAGTCGAGCCGGAAGCGGTCGAGGCGAGCGCGGCGACGCTGGAGGGCTCCGCCTATCTCAGCGACATCGCCGCGCTGTACGGCGGCTACGAGGAGGTGCGGCAGCGCACCGGCCGCAGCGACGCGCACGGCATCGCCAGGGCGGCAATCGCGCAGCTGCGCCGCGACGGCTCCTTCTGGGGCGGGCGCCCGCTCTTCCTCTACGGCTTCGACGACCTGACCGAGAACCAGTTCGAGCTACTCGCCGCCTTCGCCGGCCTGACCGAGGTGACGGCCGCCCTCCCCTACGAGGAGGGGAACGCCGCCCTGGAGGCCCGGGGCCGGTTGCTCGGCCGGTTGCGGGAGCGGATCGGGGTCGCGGAGGAGATCGCCGCGGAAGCGGACCCGGGGAACACCCTCAGCCCGCTGCTCTTCCACCTCTCGATCTCCTTCGGCGCCACGAAGCCGAAGCGAGCCGAAGCGGACGGCAGCCTCACCCTGCTGCGCTCGGCGGGAACCCGGGCCGAAGCCGAGGCGATCGCCGCCCACGTCTCCCGCCTCGTCCACCGCGGCGCCGACCCGGCCGAGATCGCGATCGCCCTCCGCGACCCCTCCCGCCGCGGCGAGGAGATCGCCGCGGCGCTGGAGGCGAACGGCGTCGCCACCGCGCTGGAGGCGGAGCTGCCGGTGGCGCGGACGAGTGTCGGCGGCGCCCTCGTCGCCCTGCTCGAGGTGGAGTTCGGCGCCCGCCGCGCCGCCGACTTCCTGCGCTACCTGCGCGGTCCCTCCGGCTTCTCCCCCGGGCGCGTCGACTGGTTCGAGCGGCAGCTCCGCCGCCGCCGGGTGCGCGACGCGGAGACGGCGCTGCTGCTCTGGCAGGGCGAGGACGGCGAACCGCCGCGGGACCTGCTGCGGCT
>DATEOT010000076.1:0-43411 GCA_035273795.1 Solirubrobacterales bacterium
CAGGCGCCGGCGCCCCTCCACCGCCACCGCCCGCGCGCCCGGGCCGGGGAGCAGGTAGACGTGGGCGGCGCGGCCGGTCGGGCTGACCGCGAGCTGGGCCAGCTCGGGCCGCTCCTCGGAGGGCTGCAGCACCGACCACTCCGAGGCCAGCAGCTCCGTCAGCGGCAGGCCGCGGTTCACGTCCGTCTGCGAGTGGTCGGCGAGCAGGATCACCGCGTGCGTCTCGAGGAATTCGTCAAGGCCGCCGGCCGCCTCGACGTAGGTCGCGAAGGCGGCGTCCGCGCCGGCGATCGACTCGACGCTCGCCTCCGGCCCGTGCTGGTGGGAGTAGTGGTCGTTGTCCGGCAACGAGAGGAGGAGAAAGTCGTAGAGGTCCTCGCGCAGCAGCTCGGCCGCGCAGCAGGCGGCGTAGCCGTCGCGGTTGCCGGGGATGGAGGTCGAGCGACACGGCACCTTGCGGCTGGCGTAGAGGTCACCGTAGAAGAGGTCGGTCGGGCCCCAGGTGTGGTGGTGGAACTTCAGTTTCGTCGCGTCGACCGCGCGCCGCAGCAGCCCCTCCAACGAGACCTCGTGCCGCTGCCTCCCGCGGTAGATCAGGAACGGGGTGCAGGCGGTCCGCTCGCCGACGTCTTCGAGGCTCTCGAAGACCGTCTCGATCTCCGGGCTGAGGTGGGCCAGGTTCATGTTGTAGACGAGGTCGTAGAGGGCGCGGAAGACGCCGAAGGCCCGGCTCGCCTCCAGCGAGGACCCGTACTCGACGTAGCGGCGCTCGAGCCTGTGGAACCAGTTCATGCCGCTGATCCAGTGGCGGTCGGCGCTGACCCCGGTGACCATCTCGGCGCTGGCGACCGGCGTCACCGAGGGAAAGCTGGAGACGCAGTCGGGGACGAGGACGCCGCGCTCGATCAGGGCGGCGAAGGTCGGCGCCCGCCCCTCGGCGACCGCGCGTTCCAGCATGTCGGTGCGCAGCGAGTCGACGTAGGTGAGGACGAGCTTTTTGCGCTTCGGCATCGTCGGAATGATGCCCGCCGGGCGAACGCGGCTAGCGGAGGACGCGGAGGCCGGCGTGCTTGCGCTGGGCGCGACGGTGGCGGGAGACGCCGAGCCAGATCAGCGCCAGCACGACGAGGATCACGACGATCGGGACGAAGAGGGCGACCACCGCGACGACCGCCGCCGCCAGGGCGACGATGAAGGCGAGGGCGCCGGCACCGCTGCCCTCGCGGCGGCTGGCGCCGTAGACGAGGTCGCTGATCACGATGCAGCCGAGGGCGGCGCCGACGGCAGCGGCCGCCGCGCCGCCGAGATCGTCCATCAGGAAGCCGGCGATCAGACCGATCACGGCGGCGAGGATCGTCATCCGCCCGCGAGCGGATCCGTGGGTGCCGGCGGTGCCGGCGAGCATCCCGATCGCGATGCCGATCCCGAGGTCGGTGAGAAGGTCCATGCCCCAAACCTAACCAACCGCGATGGCCGCGCGTCGATCCGCCACACTTCCCAGATGAGCGAAGTGCCCGAGCCGACCCACAGAAGGCGTTCCCACGCCGGTACCCGCGACCTCGAGCGCTACGCCGGGCTGTTCGCGGAGCGGACCGGGGTGATGCGCTCCTCGGCGATGCGGGACCTGATGGCGATCACCGCGCGGCCGGAGGTGATCTCGCTCGCCGGCGGCCTTCCCGACACCTCGACCTTCCCGCCGCAGAGCTTCGCCGCGCAGATGACCCGGATCGCCCAGAAGTCGGCGGCGAAGGCGCTCCAGTACGGGCCAACCGAGGGTTTCGAGGAGACCAAGGACTGCATCCTCGAGGTGATGGGGGCCGAGGGGATGCTCCCGGATCTCGACGACATAATCGTCACCACCGGCGGCCAGCAGGCGATCGACCTCGTCTGCAAGACCCTGCTCGATCCGGGCGACGTCGTCATCTGCGAGGCGCCGACCTACCCCGGGGCGATCCCGACCCTCTGCAGCTACCAGGCCGACGTGGTCCAGGTCGAATGCGACGAGGACGGAATGCAGGTCGAGGTCCTCGAGCAGCTGCTGGCGGAGCTGCGCGAGGAAGGGCGGCGGCCGAAGTTCGTCTACTCGGTGCCGAGCTTCCAGAACCCGGCCGGGGTGACGATGTCGCTGCCGCGGCGCCAGAAGCTGGTCGAGCTGGCGCGGGCCCAGGAGCTGCTCGTGGTCGAGGACAACCCCTACGGGCTACTGCGCTATGGCGGCGAGCCGATGCCACCGCTCTACCAGCTCGACGGCGGCGACTTCGTCATCTACCTCGGCACCTTCTCGAAGATCCTCTCCCCCGGGATCCGCCTCGGCTGGGCGGTGGCGCCGCCGCCGGTGATGGAGAAGATCGTCCTCGGCAAGCAGGCCGCCGACCTCTGCACCTCGACCCTGACCCAGTACTTCGTCCGCGAGTACTTCGCCGAACGCCGCTGGCAGCGCTACGTCGATGACCTGGTGGAGATCTACCGCGGCCGCCGCGACACGATGCTCGAGGCGCTGCGCACCTACTTCCCGGCAGAGGCGACCTGGACCGAGCCCGAAGGCGGCCTCTTCATCTGGGCGACGCTGCCCGACTACATCGACACCAGCGACCTGCTGGCGAAGGCGCTGCGTGCCGACGTCGCCTTCGTCCCCGGGCAGGCCGCCTACGTCGACGGGCGCGGCAGCCACTCGATGCGGCTCAACTTCTCCGGGGTCGACGAGAAGGAGATCGTCGAGGGGGTGCGGCGGATCGGCAAGGTGATCGCCGAGCAGGTCGAGCTTTACGGGACCCTGACCGGCGAGCCCCGCGCGTCCGAGCAGAAGGAGGAGTCGGCCCCGAACGTCGTTCCCTTCCGCAAGGCGGGCGAGGCCGGGTGAAGGTCGCGGTCCTCAAAGGCGGTCGCTCGCTGGAGCGCGGCGTCTCGCTGAGGTCCGGAGCGCGGGTCGAGGACGCGCTCGAGCGGCTCGGCCACGAGGTGCTGCCGATCGACGTCGGTTCGGACCTGGTCAAGCGCCTGGGCGCCGAGCGGCCCGATGTCGCCTTCGTCGCCATGCACGGCGTCGGCGGCGAGGACGGGACGGTGCAGGAGCTGCTGGAGATCCTCGGCATCCCCTTCACCGGGCCCGGCGCCGCTGCCTGCGCCCGTTGCATGGACAAGGTGCAGGCGAAGGACGCGATCGAGGACGCCGGCCTCCCCACCCCCGCGTGGTTCGCCTTCAACCAGACCGCCTTCCGCGAGTTCGGCGCCGCCGACGCGCTCGGCCGGCTGGAGGAGACGCTCGGCTTCCCGCTCGTGGTCAAGCCGAGTCGCGGCGGCTCCTCGCTCGGGGTCAAGTTCGCGGCTTCTCCAAGCGAGGTCCCGCAGGCGCTCGTCTCCGCCTTCAGCTACGACGACCGGGTTCTGCTCGAGCGCTTCGTCGACGGGCGCGAGCTGGCGGTCAGCGTCCTCGGCGACGAGCCGCTGCCGGTCGTCGAGGCGATCCTGCTCGAGGGCGACCGCTACGACTTCGAGGCCCGCTACGAGATCGGCCGCACCCGCTTCGCCTGTCCGGCGGAGCTGACCGAGGAAGAGGAGCGCGCCGTCACCGAGGCCGCCCTCGCCACATACCGCGCCCTCGGCTGCACCGGCTTCGCCCGCATCGACCTGATCCTCGGCGAGCACGGTCCCTGGCTGCTGGAGGCGAACGCGATCCCAGGGCTCACCGACACCAGCCTCCTCCCCCAGGCCGCCGAGGCGGCGGGCCTCACCTTCGAGCAGCTCGTCGAGCGGATCCTCGACTTGGCGCTGCGCCCCGCTGCGGCCTAAGAATCGCCTTGAGCAAAGTCTTCCGGCGTTACCTCGTCGAGGAACTCTTTGAATTTGTCGACGACCTCCTCGGTGTCCTCGACCTCGTGCTCGAACTCGATCGCCGACTCCTCGATGACCTCCTCGGCGGCGAAGATCGGGGCGGCGACGCGAACCGCCAGCGCCAGCGCGTCGGACGGGCGGGAGTCGATCTCGACTTCGGAGCCGTTGATCGAAACGGTGATCGAGGCGTAGAAGGTGTTGTCCCTCAGCTCGGTGACGGCGACCCGCTCGCACTTGGCGTCGAGGTTCTCGAGCACGTCGGAGAGCAGGTCGTGGGTCATCGGCCGGGGCGTCGAGGCGCCCTGCAGCTTCATCAGGATCGCCGCAGCCTCCGGGTGCCCGATCCAGATCGGCAGGAAGCGGTTTCCGTCGACGGTCTTCAACAACACGATCGGCTGCTTGCCGACCATGTCGAAGCTAACGCCGTAGATCTGCATCTGCTGCAAAAGAAGCTCCTGGGACCTAGCTGGACGGCCAAAAGTATAGGTCCGGCTTCTACCCGCTCCCGGAGGACGGGGAACGGCGGCGGCAGAAGGGGCCGATGGGCGATCCTGGATTCGAACCAGGGACCTCGTCCTTATCAGAGACGCGCTCTAACCAACTGAGCTAATCGCCCGGGGGACGGCGATGATAGCGGCGGGACGGGGAGCTCAGCCGCTGCGCTTGCGGAGCGCTCGCGCCAGCGCGTGCGCGTCGCGCACGTCGTCGAAGCGCAGCTCGGCGACGATGCCGTCGCCCTTGACGCGAGCGATGACCTCGTGGCCGATCGCTTCCTCGAGCGCGTCGGCCACGTCGCGGAGGGCCGCCTGGGCGTCGGGATCGACCGTAGCCCGCCGCGGCCGAGTCTTTGGCTGGCCAGCCAGCCGAACCCTCTCCTCCGTTTCCCGCACCGACCAGCCGCCGCGGGCGGCGTCGCGGGCGAGGCGACGGCGGACGTCATTGCCCGGGACCCCTAGCAGCGCCTTGCCATGGCCCTCGCTGAGGTCCCCGGCCTCCAGCAGCTCCAGCGCCTCGTCGGGGAGCTCCAGCAGGCGAATCAGGTTGGAGACAGCGGGACGGCTGCGGCCGACCCGGCGCGCCAGCTCCTCTTTGGTCAGGCCCAGCTCACGGACGAGGGCGTCGCAGGCCTTTGCCTCCTCGACCGGGTTGAGGTCCTCGCGGACCATGTTCTCGATCAGCGCCGCCTGCAGCCGCTCGGCCTCGGCCTGGTCGCGGACGACCGCCGGCACCTTCTCCAAGCCGGCCTGCTGGGCGGCGCGCCAGCGGCGCTCGCCGGCGACCAGCTCGTAGCTGCCGTCGGGGAGGGGGCGGACCAGGAGCGGCTGCACGACGCCGCTCGCGCCGATCGAGTCGGCGAGCGCGTCGAGTGCCTCCTGGTCGAAGTTCGTCCGCGGCTGCGAGGGGTTGGGCTTGATCAGCTCGACCGGCAGCTCTCGCAGCTCGCCGGCGGTTACGGCCTCGGCTTCGGGCAGGATCGCCGCCAGGCCGCGGCCGATCCCGCGGCGACCGCTAGGCGGCATCGGCACAACCCCCGTGTGCGGCTGGCGAGGGCAGGACCGAGCAGGGGTAGGACGCAGGGAGGCCGAATGGCAGCGCCATTCGGCCGACTGGGGACGACGCCCCGCGAAGTGTGTCCGGCACCGCCAGACGTGCGCGGGAATTGTGCCGATGCCGCCTAGCCACGGCTCGCCAGCTCCTTCGCCAGGGCGCGGTAGGCCACGGAGCCACGGGAGGTTGGCGCGTGCTCGGTCACGGGCAGACCATAACTCGGCGACTCGGCGACTCTCACGCTCCGCGGGATGACCGTCTCGAACACCATCCCGTCGAAGTGGTCGCGCAGCTCGGCCTCGACGTCCTGGGCGAGGCGGGTGCGCTCGTCGTGCATCGTGATCAATAGACCCGAAACCTCTAGTTGAGGGTTCAACTCGCGCCTGATCAGCCCGAGGGTTTCGAGAAATTGGACCAGCCCCTCCAGCGCCAGGTACTCGGCCTGTACGGGGACGATCACCCGATCGGCGGCGGTCAGAGCGTTGACGCTGACCGGGCCGAGGGCGGGAGGGCAGTCGAGCAAGGTCACAGCAAAGCGCTCCCGCAGCGGGCCAAGCCGTTCACGCAGGCGCGTCTCCGAGCCCTCGATCCGGGGCAGCTCGACCGCGGCGCCGGCGAGGTCGCGGCTGGCGGGAACCAGCCAGAGGTTGTCGGGGCCGGCGGGGCGGGCGGCCTCGGCAACCGAGGTGTCGCCGGTGAGGCAGTCGTAGGAGGACGGGTGCAGGTCCCGCTCCCCGCCGAGGGCCACCGTCGCGTTGCACTGGGGGTCGAGGTCGACGAGGAGGGTCTGGTTGCCCTCCGCGGCCGCGCAGGAGGCCAGGTTGACGGCGGTCGTCGTCTTCCCGACCCCGCCCTTCTGGTTCGCCACGGCATAGACCTTGCCCATCGGTGTTGAGACTAGATGGTGGATTCCCGGCGCGTTTTCAGGCGGTGGGATAGCCTCCCGCCCGTGTCCGAGAGCTACGACTGGCCAGACGATCCCGCCGACCGAGCGCAAGAGCTCGTGGAGGGCGTGCTCGACGAGCTCGATCTCGACGGCGAGGTCGTGGTCGAGGAAGACGACGACCGGATCCTGCTGACGATCGAGGGGGAGGACGACTACGGCCTCCTGATCGGCAAACGCGGCCAGACGATCGATGCCCTCCAGTTGCTCTGCTACCAGGCGGCTTTCAAAGGAATGCGCGAACGCAAGCGCGTGATCGTCGACGCCGCCGGCTACAGGGCGCGTCGGCGCGAGACGCTCGAGGGGCGGGCCGACCGCGCCGCCGAGCAGGCGCTGACCAACAACCGGGTGATCGAGATGGATCCGATGAGCGCGCAGGAACGGCGCGTGGTCCACGAACGGCTGAAAGAGCGCCCGGGGATCGAGACCTACAGCGAGGGCGACGAGCCGCGGCGCTGCGTGATCGTCGCTCCGCTCCTTCCCGAGTGAGCTCGGGTCCAGCCGAGCTGCTGGACACCGAGGCCCGCGCGAAGCTGGAAACCGTCCTCGCTCTTCTCGCCGAGGAGCGTGCGTCGGTCAGCTCGGTGGTCGACGAGCGGGCCTGGCAGGTGCACGTGGTCGACAGCCTCACCGGGCTCGAGATCCCGGATCTGAGCCGAGCGGAGCGGATCGCCGACATCGGGGCCGGGGCCGGATTTCCCGGGCTGGTCCTGGCGGTTGCCCTACCGGCCGCGCAAGTCGATCTAATCGAGTCGGTGGGGCGCAAGTGCGAGTTCATGCGCAGGGCCATCGAGGCGGCGGAGATAGCGAACACCAACGTCGTCAACGCGCGTTCCGAGGATCAAGCCAAGGGCGCGGGCCACGAGGCCTACGAAGCCGTCACCGCCCGCGCAGTCGGACGTCTCTCAACCCTCGCCGAGCTCGCATCCCCGCTTCTGGAGCCAAATGGAGTCCTCGTAGCCTGGAAGGGCAAACGCGACGAAGACGAAGAGCGACAGCTCGCTAACGCCGCCGAAGACCTAGCCATGCACCCCGACCAGATCCTCGACGTAGGCAACCGAGCCGGCAGCGAGCATCGCCACCTCCACCTGATCCGCAAGAAGGGCCCAACCCCCCCAAATCTCCCCCGCAACCCCGGAATGGCCAAGAAACGCCCCAAGGGCTAGCGTTTTCTAGCGCTGCAGCGGCCAGAAGAAGGGGATGGATACCCCCTGAACGTCTTGTACTTCTCGGTCAAGGCAGTCTAGGACTGCCGGGGACGCCCCACCCGAGCAAGTTGAGAGAAGGGGTATCCATCCCCTTCTCCACGCCAAACCTCAGCGCCGCTTCTTCTTTTTCCGCGGAGGCGGAGGCGGAGGTTTCGCCTCTTGAACCGCCGCCGCTCCAGCCGTGGCGGTGGCCGGCGGCGGCACGACTTTCTGGATCACCAGCTGCTGCCCGATCGTCCAGATGTTGGTGGTGATCCAGTAGAGGATCAGGCCGGCCGGGAAGCTGAGGATGAAGGGGACGAAGATGATCGGCAGCGCGAACAGGAGCATCCTCTGGCTTTTGTCAGCAGTGATCGACATCACCATGCCGGAGATCAACTGGGTGCCGATGTAGAGGGCCAGGAGGAGGATCAGTTCGCCGCCGACCGCCTTCTCCGTCAAATCGTTGATGAACAGGAACGACTCTTCGCCCGGCAGGATGTCGTCGGGAAGTTCGTCCCGGAGCAGGAAGAAGAGGGTGATGAAGATCGGCAGCTGCGCCAGCAAGGGGATGCAGGAGGCGAGCGGGTTGACTTTGTTCTCTTTGTAGAAGCGCATCATTTCCTGCTGCATGCGCTGTTTGTCGTTTTTGTACTTCTCCTGAATCTCTTTCAGCTGCGGCTGCAGGGCCTGAAGGGCTCGCATCCCTTTCAGCTGTTTGTAGGTCAGCGGCAGCAGCACAGCCCGAGTGACGACCGTCAAGGCAATGATCGACCCTCCCCAGCTGAGGCCGACGTCGTCGTGGAAGAACTGCAACACCGCGTTCGCGATGTCGATCAGCGGCTGGAGGATGTTGGCCGTTAGGGGCGTCATCAGTGGGTTCTGTGCCACTCGGCCGGATGCACTGGGCCGGTGCGGAGCGTGAATCTATCGGGGATGGGGTCGAAGCCGCCGTGACTGAAGGGGTTGCAGCGAAGAATCCGCCATCCGGCGAGGAGAAAGCCGCGGATCACGCCGAAGCGCTCGACGGCTTCTACGGCGTACCTGGAGCAGGTCGGCTCGTAGCGGCAGCGACGGGGGAAGGCAGGTGAGATCCACCGCTGGTAGCCCCGGATCGGGGCCAGGAAGAACCGTTTCACGTGGAACGGCTCCCGGCGATCCCACCTTTGCGTTTCACGTGGAACGCTTTCCGGCCAGCGCCTCTTCCAGGTTCTGCTGGACGCCTGCCATCCCCTCGCGGTCGATCAGATCCTTGATGTCAGGCCGGGCGACGATCACGAAGTCGTGGCGAGGCGGCAGTTGCTCGTTGAGGGCCCAGAAAGCCTCCCGCAAAGTTCTCTTGACGCGGTTGCGCTCGACCGCGCCTCCCACCTTGCGATTGACGGAGACGCCGAGTCGCACCTCCTCCCGCTCCTCGTCTCTACGCGGGAACGTATAGAGGACGAGGTATCTCGTCGCATGGGAGGAGCCGTCGCGATAGACGCGGTCGAACTCGCCGCTGCGCGAAAGGCGTCGGCGCTTCGACGCCATCGGGTCAGGGAGTGAGACGCTTGCGGCCTTTGCGGCGGCGGCGCTTGAGGATGGCGCGGCCACCCCGAGTGCTCATCCGAGCCCGGAACCCGTGGGTCTTGGCCCGCTTCCGCTTCTTTGGCTGATAGGTGCGCTTCATTGCCGGCGGGAGTATAGGGAGAGGGGCGAAAATCTTTTCTGCGGCATTTGCGAAGCCCCTGGGTTGGGCGCTCAGGCACGGCGCTATGGTCGCCGGCTCGTGCCTGACGACTCCCCGAGACATGAGGCCGCCGCCCTCTGGCAGGCGACCCAGAAGCGCTTGGAAGCCTCTGTCCCGGAGTCGACTTTTCGGCTTTGGCTGGAGCCGCTCGAGGCCGTGGCCATCGAGGGAGACACCCTCTTTCTCGCGGGTCCCGACAGCATCCGCGCCTGGACCGAGCGGCGCTACTCGTCGCTGATCGAGGAAGCGCTGGCCGACTCGGATACCGGTCTCCGACGCGTGAGCTTCGCGCAACCGCGGGCGGGCGGCGAGCCGCTGGCGGGCGATCCCGAGCTGAATCCGAACTACACCTTCGAGCGCTTCGTGATCGGGCCCGGAAACCGGCTCGCCCACGGCGCCGCGCTCGCCGTCGCCGAGGCCCCCTCCGAGGCCTACAACCCGCTTTTCCTCCACGGCCCGCCCGGATTGGGGAAGACCCACCTGCTGGCGGCGATCGCCAACTACCTGCGCGACAACGCCCCCGGGCTCAGCGTCCGCTACACGACCGCCGAGTCGTTCACCAACGAGTTCGTCACCGCTCTCAAGTCCAAGGGCAGCGAGGGCTTCAAGGCCCGCTACCGGGACATCGACGTCCTCCTCATCGACGACGTCCAGTTCCTGCAGGGGAAGCCAGCGACCGAGGAGGAGTTCTTCCACACCTTCAACGCCCTCTACGAGTCCGGCAGCCAACTCGTCCTCTCCGCCGACCGAATCCCGAGCGAGCTCTCCACCCTCGCCTCGCGCCTGCGAGATCGCTTCGAGTGGGGGCTGACCGTGGCGGTCGAGCGTCCGAACCTGGCGACGCGGCTCACCGTTCTGCGCCGGCTCGTCGAGGAGGCCGGGGTCGACATCGCCGATGAGGGCGCGCTCACCGAGCTCGCCAACCGCATCGAAGCCAACGTCCGGCAGCTGCACGGCGCGCTGACCAGGGTCTTGGCCCACGCCTCGTTGATGGCCCGTCCGCTCAGCTCCGAGCTGATCGCCGAAGTGATTCCGCGATCCCGACCATCGCAGTCGACCTCGGTCGAGGAGATCCAGCAGCGAGTGGCCGAGCGCTACGGGATCTCCCGTGCCGAGCTGGTCGGCTCCAGTCGCGCCGCCACCCCCCTTCGCGCCAGGCAGGTGGCGATCTTCCTCACCCGCGACCTCACCGACCTCTCGCTGCCGCAGATCGGTCGCCTCTACGGCGGCCGCGACCACACCACCGTCCTCAACTCCCTCCGACGCGTCGAAGCGGGCCTCGACGACGACCCGGAGCTCGCCGAGAAGGTGCAGGAGTTGCGCGGCGCTATCCACAACCCTGTGGCCGAGGAGCGCTAGCAGCCGCGGGCACTGTAAGAATCCCCAGCTTCCCACAGCACCTTCCACACCCGCCAAACCGCAGCGCAGCGCGCAGAACCGCCTTTATCCACGACTTTCCACAAGCCCTAACTCAACTCAAAAAGGGATTCATCAACTTGAAGCTCACGACCAAACGAGAAGACCTCGTCTCCAAGCTCTCGATCGTCTCCCGGGCTGTGTCCACCCGCGCTGCGACCCAGGCGCTCTCCGGAGTCCTCCTCACCGCCTCCAACGGGCGCGTCGCCCTTTCCGCCACCGACCTGGATCTGGGTTTGGAGACGACGCTCGACGCCGACGTCGCGGACGAAGGTGCCGTCCTGCTCCCCGGCCGCCTCTTCGCAGAGGTCGCCCGCTCGCTGCCTGATCCGACCGTGGAGATTGAATCGCGGGAGGCCGAGCACGACGTGGAGATCCGTAGCGGCGGCTCCAGCTTCCACCTGCGAGTGCTCCCGGCCGAGGACTTCCCCAAGCTCCCTCAGCCGCAGGAGGAGGGCGGGCTGAAGATCCCGGCCGCGGCGTTGGAAGCCAGCATCGAGCTGGTTGCCCGCGCTGCTTCTCGAGACGACATGCGCCCGGTTCTGACCGGCGTCTTCGTGACCGCCAGCGGGCGGGAGATGACGATGGTCGCCACCGACTCCTACCGCTTGGCGGTGAAACGGACCGAGCTCGAGGCGGACCTGGGCGGCGATCTCGAGGCGAACATCCCGGCCCGGGCGTTGCGAGAGCTGAGCCGCGTCCTCTCCTCCGAAGGGGCCGGCGAGACGACGATCTCGCTGCTTCCCAACCAGGCCGTTTTCCAGGCAGGGGCGATCCTCCTCTCGACGAGGTTGATCGACGGGCAGTTCCCCAACTTTCGCCAACTCCTGCCGGAGTCCTACGAGCACGACGTGCGGTTGCCGCGCCCGGACTTCCTCGACGTCGTCCGCCGGATCAGCCAGCTGGCGCAGCGCAACGCGCCGCTGCGTCTCTCCTTCAACTCGGGTGAGTTGACCGTGGCGGCGGAGACGCCGGACGTGGGTGACGCCCGCGAGACGATGCCGGCGGCGTTCGAGGGGGAGGAGCTGGAGATCGGCTTCAACCCCGAGTTCCTCCGCGAAGGAATCGAAAGCGTCTCCGGCGATGAGGTTCTCGTGCGACTGATCTCACCGCTGCGCCCGGGGCTGCTGGAACCGGTCGAGGGAGACGAGTTCCGCTACCTCGTGATGCCGATCCGGCTCAACGTCTAGTCGCGTCCAGGAGAATGACCCGGTGCTCGTCACCGCGATCGAGGCAAAGCCGCTGCGCAGTCTCGATCGGGTCCGGGTCGAGCTGACCGCCGGAATCGTCAGCGTCATCGGCCCAAACGGGACCGGCAAGACCAACCTGATCGAGGCCCTCTACTTCGCCCTCACCGGGCGCTCCTTCCGCACCTCCGACCGCCGCGACCTGATCCCCTTCGGCGAATCCCTGGCGCGGGCGGAAGCGACGATCCGCGACGACGACGGCCTCGAGCGCAAGCTGCTGGCCGCGGTAAGCCGTACGGAAGGCCGTCGCCACCTACTCGACGGCAGCCCCGCCGATCCCGCGACCATCGCCCGCAGCCGTCCCCCGGTCGCCGTGTTCGCACCCGACCGATTGACGCTGGTCAAGGGCCCGCCGGCCGAGCGCCGCGCCCACCTCGACGGCTTCGTCGCCGCCCGCTGGCCGGCGCGGGCGGAGCTCCGCAAGCGCTACGGGCAGGCGGTGGCGCAACGCAACGCGCTGCTGTCGCGGTTGTCCGCCGGGTATGGCTCGCCAGAAGATCTGCGCATATGGGATGCAGGCCTGGCAAACGCCGCCGCGCCGCTGATCGAGGCGCGGGCGGAGGCCGTGGCAGAGCTGGGCGCCGCGTTCACCGCCACCGCTGCCGAGCTCGGGCTGGAGGAAGGCGCGCTGGAGTACGCGCCGCGGGCCTCGGGGTCGTCTGAGGAGATCCAGCGGGGGCTGGAGGAGCGCCGCGAGCAGGACCTCCGCATGGGCCGCAGCTCCTGGGGACCCCACCTCGACGAGCTGAAGCTGATGGCGGCGAGCCGGTCGTTGCGGCGGTTCGGCTCCCAGGGGCAGCAGCGCGCCGCCCTGCTCGCCCTCCTCTTCGCCGAGCGCGAGGCGCTGATGGCGGCGCGCCGGGTGACGCCGTTGCTGCTGCTCGACGACGTGATGAGCGAGCTCGACCCGGGGCGCCGGGAGCGTTTGGTCGCCCGCCTCGGCGACGGCGGCCAGGTGCTGATCACCGCCGCCGACGAGGAGTCGGTGCCCCCGGCGGCGCGGCAGACCGTGGTCCGGATGCCGCCGCAGACAGAAGGTACCGGCACATGAGTCGCCGCCGCGCCCCCCGTCCCGCCGGCGAGGCCTTCAAGGCGGCCCTCCGGCGGGTCGCTCCCCAGACGCCGCTGGCGGCGATTCAAGCCGCCTGGTCGAACGCGGTGGGCGAGCAGCTGGCAGCGGTTGCCACCCCGGTCTCCGAAAAGGACGGGACGCTGACGATCGAGTGCGCCGAGGCGGTCTGGGCGCAGGAGTTGGACCTGATGCAGGCGACCCTGATCGAGCGTCTGCGGGAGGAGGTTGGCGAGCAGGCGCCCGATGCGTTGCGCTTCCGCGTCAACTCTGAGCGTTTTTAGACACCTTTTTTTCACGTTTTGCAGGGAAATCGCTTCGTGCGTAGGGCCGGTACGAGACCTCCAACTGGTATTCTTATGGCAACCCGCATTGCGCCCCGACCAACGTGGAGCAAGCTCCAGGCGTCGGGGTTTTCTGTGTCAGACCGGAAGGGACTCATTGCCTGAGAACAAAGCCAACGCCTCGGCCACGGACGCCTCCTACGGTGCCGCGGACATCACGGTCCTCGAGGGGCTGGAAGCGGTCCGCAAACGTCCCGGCATGTACATCGGTTCAACCGGTCCTCGCGGCTTGCACCACCTCGTCTACGAGGTGGTCGACAATTCGGTCGACGAGGCTCTGGCGGGTCATTGCGACACCGTTCGCGTCGTCCTGCATCCAGACAACTCCTGCACGGTCGAGGACAACGGCCGCGGCATTCCGGTCGAGACGATGGCCAAAGAGGGGCGGCCGGCGGCCGAGGTCGTCCTGACCGTCCTCCATGCCGGTGGCAAGTTCGGGGACGGCGGTGGCTACAAGGTCTCCGGCGGCCTGCACGGCGTCGGCGTCTCGGTCGTCAACGCGCTCTCCGAGCGCCTGCACCTGGAGATCAGCCGGGACGGCTACGTCTGGAGCCAGGACTACGAGCGGGGCAAACCGCAGGGAGATCTCGCCAAAGGCGAGAAGACCGACGCCCACGGGACCAAGATCACCTTCCTGCCCGACCTCGAGATCTTCGAAGAGATCGGGTTCGACTTCGATGTCCTGGTCGAGCGCCTGCGCGAGACCGCCTTCCTCACCCGCGGCTTGAAGATCGACCTGGTCGACGAGCGCGGTGAGACCAACAGCGTCACCTTCAAGTACGACGGCGGCATCGAGGACTTCGTCCGCCACCTCAACGGCAACAAGGACGAGGTCCACAAGAAGGTCATCTACTTCGACGGGGGCAAAGAGGAGGGTCAGGTCGAGATCGCGATGCAGTGGAACAGCTCCTATCAGGAGTCGATCTTCAGCTTCGCCAACAACATCAACACCCACGAGGGTGGCTCGCACCTCTCCGGTTTCCGTTCCGCCCTGACCCGGACCCTCAACGCCTACGCGCGCAACAAAGGTCTCCTGAAAGAGAAAAAAGACGACAACCTCGCCGGCGAGGACGTGCGCGAGGGCTTGACGGCGGTGATCTCGGTCAAGCTTCACGACCCCCAGTTCGAGGGGCAGACGAAGACCAAACTCGGCAACCCGCCGATCCGCGGCCTGGTCGAGGAGATCACTAACCGCAAGCTGGGCGAGTACCTCGAGGAGAACCCCACCGACGCCCGCCGCGTGATCATGAAGGCGATCGACGCCGCCCGCGCCCGCTCGGCGGCGCGCAAAGCACGCGACCTGACCCGCAAGTCGGCGCTCGAGAACTCGACCCTGCCCGGCAAGCTCGCCGACTGCTCGGTCAAGGATCCGAGCCTGGCCGAGATCTTTGTCGTCGAGGGCGATTCTGCGGGTGGCTCTGCCAAGCAGGCCCGCGACCGCAACACCCAGGCGGTGCTGCCGCTGAGGGGGAAGATCATCAACGTCGAGAAGAGCCGCATCGACAAGGTCCTCGCCAACAACGAGATCCAGGCGCTAATCACGGCGATCGGCACCGGCGTCCACGACGAGTTCAACATCGAGGACGCCAGATACCACAAGATCGTGATGGCGACCGACGCCGACGTCGACGGCGCCCACATCCGCACCCTCGTCCTCACCTTCCTCTACCGGCAGATGCCGGAGCTGATCAGCGAAGGCTTCGTCTACATCGCCAAGCCGCCGCTGTATCGCGTCAAACAGGGCAACCAGGAGACCTATCTGGAGCGCGAGTCCGAACTCGAAGAGCTGCTGCTGCGCGACAAGCTGGAGCAGTTCGAGCTGACCGACGCGAACGGTGAGAGCCGAAAACTGACCCCGAGCCGCTGGCAGTCCTACATCCGGCGCTCGAAAGAGTACGAGGGCTGGGGCTCTTCGTTGCAAGCGGACTTCGGCCATGAAGTGGTGCGCTTCCTCGAGGAGTCGAGCCTGCTCGACGAGCAGGTGGCAAGCGTGGCCGCCGCCCGCGACGTGCTTCAACGGGGCGGCGGCGAGAACGAGCCGTTCGACACCGAGGTTCTGGACAGCGGTGAGGACCGTGTCACTGTCAAGGCGATCGAACGCAAGAGCGGCCTCGCCAGAACCCATTGCCTGCCGGCCACGCTGTTCGAGCACCACGACTACCGCAAGTTCGCCGAGGTCCACGCGACCCTGCTGAAGCAGGTCGGCCGCCCGCCCTTCGAAGTCAAACGCGGCGAGAAACGAAGCGTTGCGCTCTCGTTCGAGGCCCTGCGCGGGGCGGTGCTGGAGCTGGCTCGCCAGGGGGTTCAGCTGACCAGGTTCAAGGGATTGGGCGAGATGAACGCCAAGCAGCTGCGTGAGACGACCATGGACCCCGCCTCGCGGACGTTAGCTCGGGTCACCCTCGAAGACGCGACCGCCGCCGACACGATCTTCTCGATGCTGATGGGCGATCAGGTCGCACCACGACGAGAGTTCATCGAGGCACATGCGAAAGAGGTGAAGTTCCTTGATGTGTAGGTACGCCTTTGGGTTCGAGCAGGAGATGAGCTGATGGCTCTCGACGCCCTCACGGGGAACATCGAGGACCGCGGTCTCGAGCAGGAGATGCGCTCCTCGTATCTCGATTACGCGATGAGCGTGATCGTCGGGCGGGCGCTGCCGGACGTGCGCGACGGCCTCAAGCCGGTCCACCGCCGCGTCCTCTACGCGATGCACGACATCGGCCTGCAACCGACCCGGCCGTACCGCAAGTGCGCCTTCATCGTCGGCGAGGTGATGGGTAAGTACCACCCGCACGGCGACTCGGCGATCTACGACACCCTGGTCCGGATGGCGCAGGACTTCTCCCTGCGCTACCTGCTCGTCGACGGCCAGGGCAACTTCGGCTCGATCGACGATGATCCCGCCGCCGCGATGCGGTACACCGAGGCCCGCCTCGGTCGCCTCGCGACCGAGCTGCTGCGCGACATCGACGCCGACACCGTCGACTTCGGCCCCAACTACGACGAATCGACCCAGGAGCCCCAGGTCCTGCCGGCCCGGTTCCCCAACCTGCTGGTCAACGGCACCTCCGGGATCGCGGTGGGGATGGCGACCAACATCCCGCCGCACAACCTGCGCGAGGTCGCCGGTGCCGTCTCCGCCTACATCGACAACCCTTCGATCGATCTTGCGGGATTGATGGAGCACGTCAAAGGACCTGATTTCCCCGGCGGCGGGTTGATGAGCCGCGAGGGGATTCGCGACGCCTACGCATCCGGCCGCGGCAGCATCAAGGTCCGCGCCCGCGCCCACGTCGAGCCTTTGAAGGGAGGCAAGGAGGCGATCGTCGTCACCGAGCTCCCGTTCATGGTCAAGAAGGGCGGCGAAGGGGGACTGATCACGAAGATCGCCGACCTCGCCCGCGACAAGAAACTCGAGGGCATCTCCGACCTCCGCGACGAGAGCGACGAACGCTCCGGGATGCGGCTCGTGATCGAGCTCAAACGCGGGGGGCCGCCGGCCAAGGTCGTCCTCAACAACCTCTACAAGAAAACCTCGATGCAGTCGACCTTCGGCGCCAACATGGTGGCCCTGGTCGACGGCGTGCCGCGGACGCTGAGCCTGCTGGAGCTGATCGAGCACTACGTCGATCACCAGCGCGAGGTCGTCACCCGCCGCACCCAGTACGAACTGCGCCGGGCCGAGGCCCGCGCTCACATCCTCGAGGGCTTGCTGGTTGCGCTGGACAACCTCGACGCGGTGATCAAATTGATCCGCGCCTCGACCGATCCCGACGCCGCCCGCGACGGGCTGATCGAGCAGTTCGAGCTCTCGCGCGAGCAGGCGCAGGCGATCCTCGACATGCGCCTGCAGCGCCTGACGGCGCTCGAGGCCGACAAAGTGCGGGCCGAGCACGCCGACCTGATGGAGCGGATCGGCGAGCTGCGGGCGATCCTCGGCGACGAAGCTCGGGTGATGGGGCTGGTCAAGGACGAGCTGGCGGAAATCGTCGAGGCCTACGGGGACGAACGTCGCACCGAGCTGGCCCATTTCGAGGGCGACGTCGGGATCGAGGACATGATCGCCGACCAGCAGATGGTGATCTCGCTGACCGCTTCCGGGTACGTCAAGCGGCTGCCGCTGGCCACCTATCGCCAGCAGCATCG
This sequence comes from Solirubrobacterales bacterium, assembly GCA_035273795.1. GTDB lineage: Bacteria > Actinomycetota > Thermoleophilia > Solirubrobacterales > 70-9 > VAYN01. The sequence goes on from DATEOT010000076.1 coordinate 17,464, forward strand.
CGGCGGCGTCGGCGTGATGGGGATGAACCTCAAAGAGGACGACTACATCGCCCACCTCCACATCTGCTCGACCCACGACTTCTTGCTCTTCTTCACCAACCGCGGCAAGGTCTACCGGCTCAAGGTCTATGAGCTGCCGGAGGGCTCACGTAACGCGAAAGGCAGCTCGCTGAACAATCTGCTGCCGCTGCGCGAGGGCGAGCGGGTGATGGCGGTGATCCCGACCCGGGATTTCAAGGAGAACAAGTACCTCGCCTTCGCCACCGCCCAGGGGCTGATCAAGAAAACGAAGTTCCTCGTCTACAACACGCCGATCCGCGCCGACGGGATCATCGCGATCAAGGTCAAGGACGGCGACGAGCTGGTCCAGGTGCGGCTCACCTCCGGCGAAGACGACATCCTCATGGTCTCCCACTCCGGCCACGCCTCCCGCTTCTCCGAGCAGCACGTGCGGGAGATGGGACGTGACACCAGCGGCGTCAAAGGCATGAACGTCGCCGGCAAGGACAACCGGGTGCTGGCGATGGACGTCGCCCGCAACGACACCGAATTGTTCGTCGTCACCGAGAACGGTTACGGCAAGCGAACGCCGGTCTCCGAGTACCCCGTCAAGGGCCGCGGCACCAAAGGCGTCCTCACCGCGAAGCTGACCGAGAAGAAGGGCGGCCTGGCCGGCGCCCTGATCGTCAGCGAACACCAGGATCTCCTCTTCATCTCCCAGAACGGCATGGTCCAGCGCACCTCCGTCAGCGGCATCTCGCAGATGGGCCGCCCCACCCAGGGCGTCAAGGTGATGAACATCAAGGACGACGACCGCGTCAGCGCCGTCGCCCTGGTGGTCGAGTCCGAGGAAGCCGAGAGCGACCCGGCCGCCGAGAGCGACGGCCAGGGCGAGCTGGCCGAGGCCTCGCCGGACGGCGCTGGCGAGTAGGAGCTAAGCCGCCGCCGGCAGGTACTGCTCCCAGGCCCGGGGGATCTTCGGGCTGGCGACCTGGATGAAGACGGTTGGCGGCGGAGCCTTCGGGACGGTCGCGGGGTGCATCTCGATCTCGCGGGGGAGGCGGTTGCCCTTGCGGCGGTTGCACGGGGGACAGGCGGCGACGATGTTCTCCCAGACGGAGAGGCCGCCGCGGGAGCGGGGGATGACGTGGTCGACGGTGAGGCCGGATTTAGTCGAGCCGCAGTACTGGCAGGTCCAGGCGTCGCGGGCGAGGACGGCGCGGCGGGTGATCTTGCGGCGGTGGGCCTCGCGGGGGATCCGCACGTAGTTGACGAGGCGGATCACGTCGGGGCGCTCCATCGTCATGTGCTCGGAGTGGAGCGCGGCCCCGTCCCGCTGCTCCAGCAGTTCGGCCTTTTCCTTGAGAAGCAGGACAGCGGCCCTCCTCAACGTGCAGACGTTGATCGGCTCATACGTCGCGTTGAGTACCAGGACCCTGGCCATTGCTGGAACGGAATTGTAGGCACTCGGTCCTACCCGACGGAATAGGAGCCGAGAATCCGGACCGATTCGGCCTTCTCCCGCAGCGCCGCGATCGCCTCGCCGGCGACCGGGTCCGTCGCCTTCCCCTCGAGGTCGCAGAAGAACATGTAGCGGCCCAGCCCCTGCCGCAGCGGCCGCGACTCGATCCGGGTCAGGTTGATGCCGCGGCTCGAGAACTCGGCCAAGGCGTCGACCAGGGCGCCGGGGTGGTCGGCTCCCAGCTCGGAGAAGACGAGCGAGGTCTTCCACGGGCCGTCGCCGTCGGGCGCGGTCCCCTCCGGGGCGATCCAGACGAAGCGGGTGACGTTGTCGTCGGAGTCCTCGACCCCTTCCAGCAGCAGCTCGCAGTCGTAGAGCTCCGCCGCCGCCCGCGCGCCCAGCGCCGCCCACGGCCGCGCCGACTCGCTGACCATCCGCACCGCCGCCGCGGTGCTGCTGGCGCTGCGCAGTTCGACCTCGCCGAATCGCTCGCGGAGGAAGCGCTGGCACTGCGCCAGCGGCTGCGGGTGGGAGAGCACCGCCTCGACGTCCTCGGGCCGCACCCCCATGCGCGCGATCACGTGCACCCGAACCCGGTAGTCGTGCTCGCCGACGATCGTCACTCCGCCCACCTCGAAGGCGAGCGTGTCCAGGGTCGGCCGCACCGAGCCCTCGAGCGAGTTCTCGATCGGAACCAGCGCCCGGTCCGCCTCCCCCCGCTCGACCGCGAGGATCGCGTCCGGAATCGTCGCCGTCCGGATCGCCTCGTAACCGCCGTCGGGCATCGCCTCCCCAAGAGCGTCCTCGGTGAAGGTCCCCGCCGGCCCCAAATAAGCGATCTTCATCCAGAGATCAAACCAGAGCTCTCACCGCTCAGCGTCGAGCGAGCCAACACCGCGGCTGGAGGGTTCGGGGGTGACCCCGTACGGACACTCCCAAAAGCGAGCGAAGCGAGCGCGTCCGATAGGGGTCACCCCCGGACCGTCAACACCACAGCCCTATTCGACGATCAGCGAGTAAGTCGCTTCGTTGTTTTCGGTGAAGTCCTCGCCCGGCAGCGGCTCGACTTCGACTTCGAGCGTGACTTCGCCGCTCGGTGCCGGCGTCAGTGGGATCGACACGGTGCCGGTTTCGCCGACTTCGATTTCGCTGATCTCGCCCTCGATCGTGTTGCCTTCGGCCGTGACCGAGACGGCGACCCCGCTCTCGGCCGATTCGCCCTGGTTCTGCACCGAGACTTCGACTTCGATGCCTTCTTCGGCCGTGACGGTGACCGGAGCTCCTTCGACCAGTTCCGAGCCGTTGACGCTGACCGCGACGAGTTCGGTGCCGTGGGTGCCGGACGTCGTCGCTCCGGTGGCACCGCTGACGCCGCCGAGGGCATCGCTGACCGCGCTCTCTTCGAGCCATTTTTCGTCCGCGAGGAAGGTGCTTTTCGGGAGATCGCTGTCGGAGATCCCGTTCGAGGCGAGGACGCCGTCGACTTCGGGCCGCACCACCTGTTCGTAGATGACGTCGGCGGCGAGCAGCTTCTGCATCTGCTTCGCGATCCCGGCCATCGCCTTCTCCGCGCCGGCGTCGCCGAGGGCGGTGGGCATCTTGGCGGCGATTTCCTCCATCGCTCTGGCGCGCAGCTGGTAGGTGAGCTCGAGGTTGGACTGGGCCTGGCTCATGTCGCCGGGGGTGCTGAGGTCGTCGATCCGCGTCGCGTAGGTGTCGAGCGCGCTGCGGTCGGCGTTGACCTGGTCGACGAAGTCGGTGACCGAGAGGTTGCCCGGGTCCTCGAACTTGCCGAAGAAGGATTTGCTCGTCTGCTGGGTCTCTTCGACTATCTGGGCGACGTCGCGGGCGTAGTCGCTGAGCTCGCGCTCGGCTCGCGCGTCGAGGCATCCCTTGACGCCGAGCACGAGCAGGATCAAGAGGATCAGGCCGCCGCCGAGGGCAAGCGCGCGCCGCAGCATGATCTGCTGTCGCTCTGGTCGGCGCTGCGACCGCTCGCGCCGGGGCTGGCGTCGTGAGGTGAAGTCCTCCACGGAGGCGGAAGTATGACCTCTGAGGTGGCCGCAACGCCAGGAGCCGCAGCAAACGGCACCTTTTTCCCAGCCGGCTAAGCGCAGGAGAGCCGGCTTGGACAGCGAAGTTGATGCAAGCGATGGTTGGTTCGCTCGTCCTCAACCGCTTCCTGATCGAGCGCCGCATCGGCAGCGGCGGGTTCGGCGTCGTCTACGAGGCGTGGGACGGGCGTCTGGAGCGACCGGTCGCGGTCAAGGCGATCGAGCAGAGGGGGGAGGCGGGCCGCCGCGTCCTCCGCGAGGCCCAGGCCGCCGCGCGGCTCAACCACCCCGGCATCGTCACCCTCTACGAGATGGGCGAGGAGGACGGCAACGCCCTGCTCGTCACCGAGCTGGTCGAAGGCTCGACCCTGGCGCGCCTCGCCTCCGCCGGCGATCTCTCCGACCGCGAGATCGGCGAGATCGGCGCCGACCTCTGCGAGGCGCTCGACCACGCCCACTCGCGCGGCGTCGTCCACCGCGACATCAAGCCGCAGAACGTGCAAGTGATCGACGGCGGGGAACCGCGCGCCAAGCTGATGGACTTCGGCGTCGCCCACCTCGCCGACGACGCACCCCTGACCGCCGCCGGAGACGTCGTCGGCACCCTCGCCTACATGGCCCCGGAGCAGGCCGAGGGAAGGGCCGCCGGCCCCGAGGCCGACGTCTACTCGCTGGCGCTGACCCTGTACGAGTGCTGGAGCGGCGAGAACCCGCACCGCCGCGCCGGTCCGGCCGCCACCGCCCGGGCGATCGGCGGTCGCGTGCGTGCCTTACGGCGCCTGCGCCCCGACCTGCCGCGCGAGCTGACCGACACGATCGACGCCTGCCTCACGCCCCGGCCCAAGCACCGGCCTTCGCTGGAGGAGCTCGGGTGTGCGATCGAGGACTCGCTCGACGAGCTCTCCGACCACCTGCCCGCCTACGGCCACGGGGTCGCCACGCGGGTAGGCGCTCTCGCCGCCGCCGTCGCGGTGGGAGGATTTCTGGCCCTCAACGGCGCGGCCCTCCCGTAGAGCCTTCCCTAGGATTTCCCCATCGGCGTTCTACGGAGTCTCGAGTCGCGGATCGAAGGCCTCGTCGAGGGGGTATTCAGCCGTGCCTTCAGCTCCGAGGTGCAGCCGGTCGAACTGGCGCGCAAGCTGGCGAAGGAAATGGACGCGCACAAGACCGCCTCGGTCCAGCGCGTCTACGTCCCCAACGAGTACGCGGTCTTCCTCTCGCGCCAGGACCGCGGCAAGCTCGAAGGCTACGAGCGCTCGCTCGAGCAGGAGCTCTCGGGCTATCTCCTGGAGCACGCGCGCCGGCGCGGCTATGACCTGCTGACCCGGCCCGCGGTCGAGTTCAAGACCGACGAGCGCCTGCGACTGGGGGAGTTCGGGATCCAGGCGCGGCTGGTGAAGCCGCCGGCAAACGAGGGGCAGGCGCCCGAACAGGGCGAAGAGGGCCACACGATGGTCTACTCGGCGGTGCGGGAGCGCGACCGCGGCCGTCCGAAGCGGCCGGAGCAGGCGGTCGGGGCGCTGGTCTCGACCCGCGCCGTCGTCTCGCTCGGCGACCGTCGCTACGTGCTCGACGGGCCGCGGGCCACGATCGGGCGCTCGAAGTCGGCCGAGTGCGTCCTCTCCGACCCCAACGTCTCGCGCCGGCACGCCGAGCTGCGACGCGCCGAGAACGGCGACTGGCAGATCGTCGACCTCGGTTCCACCAACGGGATCAAGGTCAACGGCCGCCGCGTTCCCTCCACCCGGCTCAGCCCCGGCGACCAGGTCACCGTGGGCACCACCTCCTTCACCTTCGACATCGAGCAATAGCGGCGGCTGCCGCCCTCATTAAGGTGCTGGACGCGTGGATTACGACCCGATATCAGTAGCCCTCAAGTTCGGCTTCCTCGCCGTCCTCTACCTGTTCGTGCTCGTGATCGCGCGCAGCGCCCTCAAGGACCTGCGGAGAACGCTCTCCCCGGCGCCCGACGCGACCGGGTTCCACGCGGCGCCGGCCTATGCCGAGGCGCCGCGGGGACCGGACGGGTGGCTGATCGCCGAGCGCGGCGGGGGCCTCGAAAGCGAGCAGCGCTTCGACCTGATCGGGGGCCTCTCGATAGGGCGCTCGAAGGACGCCGACGTGCGGATCGACGACCGCTATGCGTCCAGCATCCACGCCCGCGTCCTTTCGCGCGAGGGGCGCTTCTTCGTCGAGGACATGAACTCGACCAACGGCACCCTGCTCAACGGCGCCACCCTGAAGGGGGAGGCGGAGCTCGTCGACCGCGACACGATCCAGATCGGCGACACGATCTTCCGTTTCGAGGTGAGCTAGGTGAGCCTGCGGATCGCCGAGGAAGCCGTACGGACCGACACCGGGCGCCAGCGCAACGCCAACGAGGACTCGCTGTACACCAAGGCGCCGCTGTTCGTCGTCGCCGACGGGATGGGAGGGGCGCAGGCCGGCGAGGTCGCCTCCAGGGCGGCGGTCGAATCGTTCGAGCACGACCTCCCCGAGGCGCCGCCGCTGCGCCTCCTCGAGGAGACGATCGAGGGAGCGAACCGGACGATCCACGAGCTGGCCCGCAAGGACCCGGGCCTGGCCGGGATGGGGACGACGACCACCGCCGCGATCGTCGACCTCGAGGCCGAAGAGGTCGCGATCGGCCACGTCGGCGACAGCCGCGCCTACCGCTTCCGCGGCGGCAGGTTCGAGCAGCTGACCCGCGACCACTCGCTGGTGGAGGAGATGCGGCGCAAAGGCCAGCTCACCGACGAGCAGGCCGAGGACCACCCGCAGCGCTCGATCATCACCCGCGCTCTCGGTCCCGAACCCGAGGTCCAGGTCGACCTGCAGACCGTTCCCGCGCAGGACGGCGACGTCTTCCTGATCTGCTCCGACGGGCTGACGACGATGCTCGACGACGAGGAGATCGGCCGCCTCCTCGCCCGCGCCACCTCGCTGACCGCGGCGGTGCGGGCCCTGGTCGACGAAGCCAACCGCGCCGGCGGCCGCGACAACATCACCGTCGTCGCCTTCCGCCTCGAGGACACCGCCGCCCCTGCCAGCGGCAACCCGACGGCTGCTCCCGAGGAGGGAGCGACGCTGATCGGCTCGGGCGCCGAGGAGTCCGGCCTGACCGCGACCGAGGTCCGCCGCCGCGCCGCCGCCGAGGCCGCGCGCAAGCGGCGCGAGGAGTCCGAGGGGCGCCCGAGGGGACGGGGCCTGCGCACCGCGGTCAAGCTCTTCGCCGTACTCCTCGCGGTGGCTGCCGTCGCCTTCGGCGCCTGGTACGGCAATCGCCAGATCTGGTTCCTCGGCAGCGACGACGCCGGCCGCGTCGCCCTCTATCGCGGCGCTCCCTACGAGCTGCCGTTCGGGATCGAGCTCTACTCCGAGCGGTACTCGATCCCCGTCCAAGCCGAGGCGCTGCCGCCGCGCCGCCGGGACGCCGTCACCGGCCACGAGCTGCGCTCGCGCGAGGACGCCGTCTCCCTGGTCGAAGACATCGAAAAGACCGAGGGCCTTCGTTGACGTCCGCCAGGAACCGGGAGCTGCTCGCCCTGGTTCCGGTCGCGATCCTGCTCACCGCGGGGTTCGCCGGGGTCTTCTCGCAGGAGAGCGAAAAGCTCGGCGACCTCAGCCTCGTCTACGGCGGCTACTTCCTGGCGCTCTGCGTCGCCACCCACGTCTTCCTGCGGATCCGCCTCCCCGACGCCGACCCCTACCTCTTCCCGCTGGTCGCCACCCTGACCGCCTTCGGGCTGGTGATGATCTACCGGATCGACGAGACCCTGGCCCGCGACCAGGCCAACTGGTTCGTCCTCGGGCTGGTCCTCTTCGCGCTGACGATCCAGTTCCTGCGCGACTACGACGTGCTCGAGCGCTACCGCTACACGATCGCGATCGGCGGGCTGCTGCTGCTGCTGGCGCCGCGGGTGCCGGGGATCGGGCAGCAGGTCAACGGCGCCTACCTCGGGGTGAAGATCGGGCCGATCGCCTTCCAGCCGGCCGAGTTCACCAAGCTCGCGATCGTCGTCTTCCTCGCCAGCTACCTGCGCGAGCACCGCGAGGTGCTGATCGTCGGCGCCCGCCGCATCCTCGGGGTGACGCTGCCGCCGCTGAAGCACTTCGGCCCGCTGCTGGTCGTCTGGGGAGCCTCGATGTTCATGCTCGTCTTCATCCGCGACCTCGGCAGCTCGCTGATGTTCTTCGCCGCCTTCCTCGCCCTGCTCTACGTGGCGACCGGGCGCTTCAGCTTCGTCGCGATCGGGATGGCGATGTTCGCCCTCGGCGCCTGGTTCTTCGCCTCCACCGTGCCCCACGTCCACGACCGGATCGAAATCTGGCTCCACCCTTACAACGAACCGCAGGGGACCGGGTACCAGATCCTGCAATCGATCTTCGCCCAGGCCGACGGCGGCCTCTTCGGGCAGGGGTTCGGGCAGTCGCTGCTCACCATTCCGGGAACCGACAACGCGCTGCTGCCGGCGGCCCACACTGACACGATCTACTCGCTGATCGTCAACGAGGTCGGCCTCTTCGGCGCCTGCGGGGTCGTCCTCGTCTACCTGTTGGTCGCCGCCCGCGGCTTCAAGATCGCCCTCCTCGCCAACGACGGCTTCTCGAAGCTGCTGGCGACCGGGCTGACGACGGTCTTCGCCTTCCAGGCCTTCGTGATCATCGGCGGCGTCACCAGGGTGATCCCGCTGACCGGCGTCACCCTGCCCTTCATCAGCTACGGCGGCAGCTCGATCCTCGCCAACTTCGTGCTGCTGGCGTTGCTGCTGCTCGTCTCCGACCGGGCCCGGCGTGAAGCTGCCGAGCCGAACAGGCGACTCGAAACGAGGGGGATGGTCCCGTGAACCGGCAGATCGTAAAACTGTTCGCCTTCATCGTCGTCCTCTTCGGCGTCCTGATCGGCTTCACGTCCTGGTGGTCGGTCTTCGACGCCGAGGCGCTGAAGGAAAAGAACGCGAACAAGCGGCCCTTGCTGGAGCAACAGCAGATCCCCCGCGGCCGCATCCTCACCGCCGACGGCGAGGTGATCGCGAAGTCGGTGCCGAAGGGGAAGGGAGACGCCAAACGCTACGTGCGGCGCTACCCGGCAGGGGCCCTCTTGGGCCACCCGATCGGCTACAGCTTCGTGCAGTACGGGGACACCGAGTTCGAGCAGTTCCACAACGAGGAACTGGTCGGCGAAGAGGGCGAATTCGTCTCGATCGTCGACGAGCTGCTCGGCCACAGGCAGGAAGGCAACGACGTCGTCACCAACATCGACGCCGACGCGCAGCGGACGGCGCTGGCGGCCCTGCAGGAAGTCGGCTACGGCGCGGTTGTCGCGATCGAGCCGAGTACCGGGGCGGTCAAGGCGATGGTCTCCAACGTCTCCTTTGACCCCAACCGGATCCCCTCCGACTTCGAACAGATGAGCCAGAACGGAATCGAAACGCCGCTGCTGAACCGGGCGACGCAAGGGCTGTACCCGCCGGGCTCGACCTTCAAGGTGGTGACCGCCGCCGCCGGCCTCGACAGCGGCGCGATCACGCCGGAAACGACGATCAACGCCCCCGGCAGCCTCGTGGTCGAAGGGACGCCGCTCGAAAACGACTACGGCACGAGCTACCCCAGTGCCGGTCTCGACGAAGCGCTGACCAATTCGGTCAACACCTGGTTCGGCCAGCTCGGCCAGCAACTCGGTAACGACACCCTCTTCGAGTACATGGAACGGTTCGGCTTCAACGCGACGCCGGCGATCGACCTGCCCGAAGACGCGGTCTTCGACAGCGGCGTCTACGAAGGAGAAGAGCTGCTGCGCGCCAGCGATCCCGTCGACCTCGCGCGCCTCGCGATCGGCCAGGAGCGGCTGCTGACGACGCCGCTGCAGATGGCGCTGGTCACCGCCGCGGTCGCCAACGGCGGCGAGCAGATGAAGCCGCGGATCTGGAAGCGGGTGATCGACCCCGAGGGGCGGGTGGTCGAGGAGATGGACCCTTCTACCTACAGCAATCCGATCAGCGAGGAGACCGCGGCGGAGCTGACGACGGCGATGGAAGGGGTCGTCTCCGAAGGGACCGGGACCAACGCCGCGATCCCCGACATCGCCGTCGCCGGCAAGACCGGCACGGCGGAAACGCCCGGCAACAAAGCCTGCGGCGGCGGCATCGACGAAAACCAGGCCTGGTTCATCGGCTTCGCCCCCGCCGACGACCCGCAGATCGCGATCGCCGTCAGCGTCGAGTGCACCCCGGAATTCGGCGGCGACGTCGCCGCGCCCATCTTCCGCGAAGTCGCGGAATCGATCCTGAACGCGGAATGAGGAGGAGCATTGGCTGAGCTCAGCGAGGGCAGCGTCGTCGACAACCGCTACCGGGTGCTGGGCCGGATCGGCGGCGGCGGCATGGCCGACGTCTGGCTGGCCGAGGACACGCACCTGCAGCGGCAGGTGGCGCTGAAGGTCCTCCATCGCCGCTATCTCCAGGACCCCGAGTTCGTCTCCCGCTTCCAGCGCGAGGCCGAGCACGCGGCCGGACTGCAGCACCCGAACATCGTCTCGGTCTTCGACCGCGGCCAGGACGGCGACGTCAACTACATCGCGATGCAGTACGTGCAGGGGCCGACGCTGAAGGAGCTGATCGACCGCGGCCTCACCCCAGACCAGGCGGTGGCACTGGTCCGGCAGGTGCTCGAGGGGGCCCGCTTCGCCCACCGCAACGGCATCGTCCACCGCGACCTGAAGCCGCAGAACGTGATCGTCGACGAAGAGGGCAAGGCGATCGTCACCGACTTCGGGATCGCCCGCGCCGGCGTCTCGGAGATCACCCAGACCGGCTCGGTGATGGGGACGCCGCACTACCTCTCGCCCGAGCAGGCGCAGGGCTTCGAAGTCACCCCGGTGTCGGACCTCTACTCGATCGGGGTGATCCTCTACGAGGCGCTGACCCGCCGCGTCCCCTTCGAAGCCGACAGCGCTGTCGCGATCGCGATGAAACAGGTCTCGGAGACGCCATTGCGGCCGAGCTCGATCAATCCGCAGGTTTCGCCGGCGCTCGACGCGGTGGTGATGCGGGCGCTGGAGAAGGACCCCGGCCAGCGCTTCCAGAGCGCTGACGCCTTCATCGCCGCCCTCGACGCGGCGCTGAAAGACCCGGGGCTTGGGCAGGGGACCGCCGCCTTCGCCGCCGCGCCTGCCGTCGTCGAGGAGGAGGGCCCGCTCGAAGACAAAAAGCGCAACTGGTGGTTATGGGCACTGCTCGTCGCCGCGATCTTGATCGGCCTCTTGATCGGCTGGGCGCTGACCCGCGACACCACGACGAAAGTCCCGAACGTGACCGGCAACCAGCTCGGGGTCGCGATCACCCTGCTCGAGCAGGACGGCTTTACGGTCGGCGACGTGGTCCGGGTCGAGCGCGAAGCCCCCGCCAACGAAGTCCTCGAGCAGGATCCATCCGCCTCCCCGCCGGCCGACCAGGCATCGGAAGACTGCGCCTTCATCACCTTCTTCTGCTCGAAGCCGGAAGTGGCCCTGACGGTCAGCGCCGGGCCCGGCAGCGCCGAGGTGCCCTCCACGGCCGGCAAAGCGGAGGCAGAGGCCACGGAAGCGCTCGAGGGCGCCGGCTTCCAGGTCTCAGTCGAGCGGGTCAACTCCGAGCGGGTCGAATCGGGGCAGGTGATCAGCTCCGAGCCCGGCGGCGGCAGCACCGCGACCAAGGGCTCCACCGTCGTCCTCTTCGTCTCCCGCGGACCGAAGCTGACCAAGGTCCCGGTTCTCGTCGGCGCCCAGCGTGAAGCGGCCGTCCAGCGACTGCGCAGCCGCGGGCTCGAAGCGAGCATCTCCGAAGAAGAAAGCTCCGAACCGAAGGGGCGGGTGATCCAGCAGTCGCCGGACGCCGGCAGCCAGGTCGAGCCGGGCTCGACGGTGGCGATCGTCGTCTCCAGCGGCGAAGAAGAAGAGCAGGCACGGGTCCCGAACGTGATCGGCAAGGAACGCCGCGAAGCGGTGGAAGCGATCCGCGCCGCCGGCCTGCAGCCCAGCGTCGAAGAAGAGGAAACGTCGGTGGCGGGCAAAGTCGGTCGCGTCGTCGACCAGTTCCCGCCCCCGGGCAGCGAGCTCGAACCCGGCGAAACGGTGACGATCACGGTCGGCAAAGCGGCAGCCGAACCGGTCGAGGAAGCAGGCGAAGAAGAATGAGGGTCGCGGTCCTGGCCGGCGGCCGCTCCTCCGAGCACGAGGTCTCGCTGCGCTCGGGGGCGGCCGTGGCGCGAGGCCTGCGGGACGCGGGCCACGAGGCGGTCGAGGTGACGATCGGCCGCGACGGCGGCTGGAGCGCCGCCGGCGGCTCGGTCGCGCTGGTGCCCGGCGGCGGCCTGCTCGAAGCCGACGCGGCCTTTCCCGCTCTGCATGGCGCCTTCGGCGAGGACGGCAGCATCCAGGGCCTGCTCGAGTGGCTCGACCTCCCTTACGTCGGCTCCGACGTGCTCTCCTCCGCGATCTGCATGGACAAGCTGACGTTGAAGCGGCTGTTCGCCGCCCACGGCGTCCCCCAGGTCGATTTCGCCGCGGTGGAAGGCAACGACTGGTGGGGCCGTTGCGAGGGGATGGGGCTGCCGCTCTGGGTCAAGCCGTCGCGGATGGGTTCGAGCGTCGGCATCACCCGGGTCGAGCGGATCGACGAGCTCGACGCCGCGGTCGAGCTGGCGCTGCGGCACGACCCCCGGGTGATCGTCGAGGCCTCGGCCGCGGGCCGCGAGGTCGAGTGCTCGGTCCTCGGCAACGCTGAACCGCGGGCCTCGCTGCCGGGGGAGATCGTCGCCAACGCCACCTGGTACGACTTCGAGGCCAAGTACACCGAGGGGGGGATGGAGCTGCGCGTCCCCGCCCCGGTCGGCGAGGAGACCATGGAACGGGTCCGCGAGCTTGCCGTCGCCGTCTTCGGCCTCGCCGGCTGCTCGGGCCTGGCTCGCTGCGACTTCTTCGTCGAGCCCGACGGCTCGGTCCTCGTCAACGAGATCAACACGATGCCCGGTTTCACCGACACCAGCGTCTACGCCAAGCTCTTCGAGGCGAGCGGGATCGCCTATCCCGAGCTCTGCGACCGTCTCGTCGAACTGGCTCTCGAGCGGCACCGCTCGGCGCGCTCGTACGAGTTCTGATTGAGGCGCAGATCATCGGGTACCGATGAGGGACCAGTCATCGCGTTTTCTGGAGATGGAGATTGCTCGGTTCCTCGGGGAGCGGCAAAGGGAACTCGGACCAGACGATGACGACCGGACTTCGGGATATCGAAAGCGAAGGCGCGCATGAGGGGGACGCCTGCGTAGCGGGTGCGTCCACCGCCGACGTGCTGCGCCTCCTCAGCGCCGGGGCGACGGGCGCGATCCTGATGGCGCTCGGCGAAGGGCCGCTGCGGACGAAGAACCTGACCGAGCGGGTTCCCGGCTATGCCCCGCGGACGATCTACCGTTACGCCGGCAAGTTGGCCGAACTCGAAGTGGTCGAGCGGGAAGAGGAACCGGGCGTTCCGTCGAAGGTCGTGCACACGCTGACCAACCCTTGCGGGACCGAGCTCTACGAACTCGTCAACAGGTTCGCCGACGCGTCGCTGACGCGCCTTCCCGATGGCCGCATCGACGCTCACGCCTGGGCCTCACTGGGCCTGCTGGCCGATCTGTGGGAAGCGGGCATGGTCGAGGACCTCAGCTGCGAACCCCTCTCCCCGACGGACCTGGCGCGCGGCCGGCACGGGCTCAGCTACCACCAGGTCAACCGCCGTGCCGGGCTGTTCAAGGCGAGCGGTCTGGTCTCCGAGACCGAGGGCCCCGGCCGCCGCCGCCTCTACGGCTTGACCGAGAAGAGCCGCCGCAAGATGGGGTTGATCGCCGGAATCGCCCGCTGGCGTCACCACCACGTCGTCGCCGAAGATGAGAAAGGGATGACCGCGGCCGAGCTGGCGACGGTGCTGCGTGTCGCACTGCCGTTGGCGAAGCTCCCCGCGCACGCGGGCAAGTGCCTGAGCCTGAGCGTGCCGAGCGACGAAGGCGGCGGCGAGGGGAGCGACGTGTGGGCGGAGGTCGAAGCGGACGGCACCGTCCACGGCTGCGCGAGCCCGCCCGCGGACCCCGCCGGTTGGGGGCGTGGGACGGTCGGGGCCTGGATCACGGCGATCCTCGACGGGGACGCGCGGGCGGTGTTGATCGGCGGCGACGAGAAGCTGGTCGGCGACTCCCTCACCGGCCTCTACGAGACGTTGTGGACCCCGCAGCCGTTCTAGCCGCACCGCACCCGGCGGACACCGGCCCCGAACAGATGAAAGGCGCCCGCCGGCGGACGCCTCTCATCCCAAAGGAAGGGAAACGAAGATCTATCGACCTCCGTCTTCCATGACTAGCTCCTATATCAAAGAGCAGCGACCCGCTCCCTGCAACAAATGGGGCCCTATTTTCGCCTGGTGTCCCCCGTAGCGATGGCAAGCCTGACGAAGGCCCTGCAAATCGCAGGAATCCAGAGAGTTACGGACTTATCTATGCGGGTGCGTGCAACTGTGGCTAACAGTACGGTTCGCCGATCACACACTGGTGGTGCCAGCAGCGCGGGGTGCCTCTAACAGTACGGTTCGCCGATCACACATTGGTGGTTCCAGCGGCACGGAGGGCATCGGTGAGGGTGAGGACGAGACCGACGTCGCCTCCGATGTCGAGCCCCTCGTTCGCGCCACCGTTCATCCGGCGCAGCCATTCCATCGGGGTACCGGTGGCCCACCCTTCCACCTCTCCTTCCAGCCGGGAGGAGCAGGAGACGATCCGACCTTCCTCGACGCACACCAAAACCCCCGCGAAGGCCGGGCTCTTACCGCCTTGGACCTCCACCGCCAGGCGGCACTTCCCGTTCAGGCTGTCAGGAAGCATCATCAGCGGAACCGCGAGCAGGAAAGCGGCCTCGACGTCGAGGCGCCCGACTGCAGGAGTCGAGTCGGCGAGGTGCTTTCGCTCCCAGCCGACCGCGGAAGCAATGGGGACCACCGCCCGGCGCAGCCACTCCGTGGTGCGGTAGGGGGTCCCCCGCCCCTCGCCCGGGTGGGGCTCGACGAGGTTCGCCAGGCGCAAGCCGCCAAGACGACGCTCGAGCGACGGATAGCTGACTTTGGGTATCAGCCGGTTGAGCTGGGTCAAGGAGAGCGGTTTCGCCGCCAGTGCCCTGACGATGTTGGTGGACCACCCCTCGACCAGTGCCCCGACCGTGCTCTTCGCCGGCGTGCTCCCCAGCACGATCGCCCCATCGGGCGAAGCGTTCAGCCACTCCTGCAGAACCTCGCCGACTTTGAGGAGGGCGGTTCCAGACGATGTGATCGTGTAGAGGGAGGAGCCAGCGAACTCGCTCTGGCGCTGCTGCTCCAGGATCCCCAGCTCGGCCAGTGTCCGCGAGTAGACCCGCATCGTGCTTTGCGGGGGCGAACCCACCGCACGGCGCAGGTCCATCAGTTCCTTCGGTCCCTCGGCCAAGGTCTGCAGTATGTGGACGTTCAACGGGGCCGCCAGGAGAGACAGGGCCTGTCCCCCAGCGCGTTTCATGTGACCATGGATGTAGAGCCGAGCCCGAGCATGATCGCCCGACCATCTTTTGAAGATTCTGCCCCTTCTTCAAGAGGACCAACCGTCGAGTTCGTTCGTAGCCTGTTCAGCGCCGATTGTCACCCGAAAACTCCCTGTAAATGCCACTAACGCAACTATCCGCGCGCGCAATAAAGTGCCACGTGGCTTCCTGGCGTCAGAGGGCTACCGGAGTTCGCTTGCGGTACGACGGAGTGCTTCGACGATCGTCTCCGCCAAGCCGACATCGCCACCGATTTCCAGCTCATTGCCGGAACCGGAGGTGAGCCGGCGCAGCCAGGCCCGGGAGCTGCCCGCTATCCGACTCTCCGCTTCGCCATCGAGGCTGGGGGCGCAGGAGATCACCTCTCCATCCTCGACGCACACCAGGACACCGGCGAAGACCGGGCTGTTCCCCCTCTGCACCTCGACGCCGAGCCGGCACCTTCCTGCCGTGCCCTTCGGCAGATCCAGCAGGGGGATCGCGAGGAGGAACGCCGCCTCGACGTCGAGGCGGCCGACCGAGGCGGCGGATTCAGCCAGGTGCCGCCTCTCCCAGGCGACCGCCGCGACGAACGGGGCGACCGATCTCCTCAGCCAGTCGGTCGCGCTGTAGGGAGTCGAGCCCCCTTCCACTCGATGCCCGTCCACCAGGCCGACGATTCGCATGGCTCCCAAGCGCCTCTCCAGCGAGGGATAGCTGACCCTCGGGATCAATCGGTCCAGCTCCGTCAAGGAGAGCGACCGGCCGGCCAGCGCTCGGACGATGTTGGTCGACCATCCCTCGACCAGCGGCCTGATCGCGTTGCGTGCACCGATGCTTCCCAGCTCGAGTGGCTCCCCGGGAGAGCGGCGCAGCCACTCGTCCAGAACCTCGCCGACCTTCAGGAGGTCCCGCCCTGTGTCGGTGATGGCGTAGTCGACGGAGTTCGGAAATTCCTTCCGCGGCATGCGCTCGACGGCTCCGAGCTCGCTTAGGGCGCGCATGTACAGGCGCATCGTGCTCTGGGGCGGAGATCCGGTCGCGTAGCGGAGGTCCGAGAGCGAGGAGGACCCCGGCTCGAGCGCCTTCAGGACCTGCACGTTCAGGGGGGCCGCGAGCAGGCCTAGGGCCTCGGCGCCAGCCCGAGCCCGAGTTCCGGCCTTCTTCCCAGCCCGTGGGGGCGTATTCAAAGTCACTTGTCCCTCTAGACCAATCTGTTCCCGAATAATAATCCCTGTGTATCGGGCCTTTGTCACCCCGATTTCTTAGTAGGCGGTGTTACGAGACCGTGGACGGGGAAGCGACTTGTAGCGGCGGCCGCGGGTCCAGAGAACGCTGTCGATCGCAGCGGGGGAGAGGGAGCCGGCGCTGGCGAGCAGCTCGATCGCCTGAACCGCGCAGGCGCGCAGCTCCACCTCGTCGGGCGCGCCGTGGATGAGCAGCTCTTCGGCCTCGATCCTCGCCGTCAGCCCGGGATCGAGCACGAGGACGCCGTCGACGCGAAGGACGTGGGGGACGAGGTTGTCGGCGAAGGCGGTCAGTCGCTCGATGCCCGGTAGCTCGGCGACGCCCGTCCGGTGGAGGTCGGCGGCCGCGAGCTGCGCCCGCTTGTAGAAGGGAACCCTGCGTCCCTCGTACCTCGATACGTCGGCGAAGGACTCCCAGCCGCCGAAGGTGGCGGCCAGGTCCGGAATGGAACGCGCCTCTTCGGCGACGTGGAGGTAGCGGCCCTCGTGATCTTCCAGCAGGTGGCTGCCGACGTCCCGCAAGGCCGCGGCGAACTGGGCCATCAGCGGATGCCCGGGGTCCTGCCCGACCACGGCGGCGATCTCGGCGGCGCTCGCAGCCGCCAGCTCTTCGGGGCTCCAAGGGCCCGCCGAGTCGATCCGCTCGCCGACGCCGGCCGCCATCGTCGAGTAGCCGCTGAGGCCGGGCCGCTTTTGGATGGTCGGCCACCAGCCGGAGCCGAAGTTGATCGCGTTCATGCAGATCGCGAAAGCGGCAGCCGCTTCCGGCTCGCGCCCGCCGGCCTGGTCCTCCGCCGGCCCTTCCGCCACCGCCTGCTCCAGCTCGGCCGCGTATCCCTCGATCTTCGCCTCCTCGATCCGGACCCACCGCGATCGCTCCGCCACCCAGGCGCAGGCGGCACGGACTTCGTCCGGGAGGGAAACTGAAGGCATGGAGAAACGAGAGATACAGGTTCGGCTGGCGACCGTCGAGGACGCCGAGGCGATCGCCCGCCTCTTACGCGACTTCAACCTCGAGTTCGAAGAACCGACGCCCACGGCCGGGGAGCTGACCGAGTCCGTCCACGGGCTGGTGGACGCGGGAGAGATCACGGTGCTGCTCGCCGGCGACGGCCCGGACGGACTCTCCCTCTTCCGCCTTCGCCCGGCGCTGTGGAGCAGGGGGCTCGAAGCGTATTTGCAGGAGCTCTACGTGGTGCCGGATCTGCGCGGCCAGGGTATCGGGCGCGCGCTGCTGGGGTGCACGATCGAGCTCGTCCGCGAGCGGGGCGCCGACGGCATCGACCTCAACACCGGCGAAACCGACACCGCCGCCCGCGTCCTCTACGAGAGCATGGGCTTCACCAACCGCGAAGGCGGTCCGGAGGGGCCGTCGATGCTGTTCTACGAGCGCGAGATCTGAGGCGTCAGCTCGGCGAAGCCGATCCCGTCGGGCGGCTGCACCCGATCGGGGTGGAGCAGGTGGCCGAGCAGCTCGACCCCGTCGACCAGGCGCGGGCCGGGACGGGAAAAGGTGGAGGCGGCGTCGACCGCGAAGATCCGCCGGGCACCGAGCGCGTCGAGCCGCTCGCGATGCTCGAGCGCCTGGGCGCGGGAGTCGTCGAGGTACCAGCCGCAGGGCATCGCGACGACGACATCCGGATCGAGGTCCGTGAGCTCATCCCACTCGACCTGCGGCGACTTCTCCCCCGCTTTGCCGACCACGTCCTCGCCGCCGGCCAGCCCGATCATCTCGGGGATCCAGTGGCCGCCGAGGAACGGCGGGTCGAGCCACTCGAGGGCGAGGACGCGGGGCCGCGGCGCACCCTCGACCGCCTCCCGCACCGCCGTGAGCCGACCTTCGAGTTCGCGACGAACCGCAGCTGCCCGCCCTTCGATCCCGGGTGCTTCACCGAGACGGGTGACGTCATCGAGCACCTCGCCGAGGGTGCTGGGGTCCTGCTGCAGGACCCGAGGCCGGCTCGGCAGCCGCCCCGCGAGCGCCACCACGTCGTCGTAGGAGACGGCGCAGACCGCGCACACGGCCTGGGTGACGATCAGGTCGGGAGCAAGGTCCCGCAGCCGCTCCTCGTCCAGCGAGTAAAGGGCGCGTCCTTCCCCGACCACCTCCTTCACCGCCGCGTCGATGCCGCCGGCGTCGAGCCCTTCGGGCAGGACCGTCGCCGTCAGGTGCGGCAGCTCTGCCGCACCCGGCGGATAGTCGCACTCGTGGGTGACGCCGACCACGTCCCCGCCGAGGCCGAGCGCGAAGAGCATCTCGGTCGCGGAGGGGACGAGGCTGACGATTCTCATGCGTTGACTATTTCACCGCCGCCAGGAGCGCGTTCGCACCGCCGACCATTCCCGCTTTGTTGGGATGGATCGGCGCCGCGGAGTTGCCCGGCACGAGCGGCTCGACCCAGCGGGTGGAGCTGCCCTTGCAGGCGTCGTGCCCGATGCTCGCCGCGTACCAGTTGACCAGCGTCGCCCCGTTCGCCGCCGCCTGCGTCGCCAGCATCGCGTTCAGCGATTTCTCGGTCGAGCGCAGGTAGGGAACGTCGAGGAACCCGATCGGCATCTGCGGCCAGCAGCCGTAGCCCGTCTCCGGGAAGATCGCCGGGTAGTTGACGACGTAGATTTTCGCCGAGGGCGCACGGGCTTTGATCCCCTGCAGGACCGCCGCCACTTTCGGTGCCGTCGCGTTGATCCGCGCTTTCAGCTGATCGACCCCGCCCGCGTTGTATTTGTCGAGACAGGGATGGCTGAACGGGTTGACCACGATGCAGCTCTGCGCGACCTCCGAGAAGCCGATGTCGTTGCCGCCGATCGTCAGCGAGACGACGGTCGTGCTCGCGTCGAGCGAGTTGAACTGCGGCGGGTTCGGCCCGTCGGGGTCGACGCCCTGCGGCTCGGTCATGTGCACCGTCCGAGCGCCGCTGCAGGTCGCGTCCCGCAGCGGCAACCCGATCCCCGGCGCGGCAAGGCGCGGATAGTTGTTGCTCGACTTAAGGCAGCCGAGCGGCAGCACTGGGTTGGGGATCAGCGGGCCGGCCGCGTAGGAGTCGCCGAGAGCGACGTAGTTCGCGGCGCGGGCCCCGATCGCCGCAGTCGCCGAGAGCGTCAGCGCGACGAGCGCCGCGAGTAGGAGCCACAGTGCCTGTCGGCCGCGGCTCGGGATTGACTGGCTCATTACTTCTCCTTCCGTTTGCCCCGCCCGTCCCTGGGTATGCTCAAGATAGTTTGCGGTTAACCGTCCCGCAAGCTGTTCCCAAGATTCGAGTCCACCCAGTCAAGAAGGAGCTCCTCTGATGCGTCGCAGCTTGTCCGTTGTTCTCCTCTCACTGTTCCTGCTTGCCGCAGCGGCGGTCCCTGCCAACGCCGCCCTGCCGGTGATCTGGAACGGCGTCTACGGCTACGCCCACACCAGTCCCACCGCCAGTCCTCCCGGCGCCAACGACTGGAGCTGCAAACCGAGCGCCGCCCATCCTCAGCCCGTCGTTCTCGTTCACGGCACCTTCGCTGACATGTCGAACAGCTGGCAGGCGATCTCGCCGCTGCTGAAGAACAACGGCTACTGCGTCTTCGCCCTCAACTACGGCGACTACAACGGCAGCGGGGCGATCGGCGTCTACGGCGTCGACGACATCCCCACCTCGGCGGGAGAACTGAACGCCTTCGTCGACAAAGTCCGCGCCGCGACCGGCGCAGCCGAGGTCGACATCGTCGGTCACTCGCAGGGCGGGATGATGCCGCGCTACTACCTCAAGTACCTGGGCGGCGCCAGTGAGGTCCGCGCCCTGGTCGGCCTCTCGCCCTCCAACCACGGCACCACCCTGGACGGGCTCTTCGTCCTCGCCAACTTCTTCCCCGGCGCCGACCAGTTCACCGGCGCTCTCTGCCCCGCCTGCGAGCAGCAGAAATACGACTCGGCCTTCATCACCAACCTCAACGCGGGTGGGGAGACCGTGCCCGGTGTCGACTACACGGTGATCCAGACCCGCTACGACACCGTCGTCACCCCCTACACCTCGGCGTTCCTCTCGGGGCCGAACGTGAAAAACATCCTCCTGCAGAACCAGTGCGTCCTCGACTTCGGCGACCACCTCTCGATGCCCTACGACCACATCGTCGGGGCGGACGTCCTCACCGCGCTGGATCCGGCGAACCCGCGCCCGGTGATCTGCACGCCGATCGCGCCGATCGCCGGCGGCTGACGGCTTAAACGGAACGGCTCAGGTCAAACGCCTGAGCCGTTCCCGTTGCTCTCCCCGCGGTAGGGGCCCGGCTTCGGCCGCGCCTTGCCGCCGGGGAAGGCCAGCCGCAGGATCGTCCGCTGCACCATCCCCAGCTGCTGCAGGAAAGGGCCGCTGTTGTACGGGAGCCCGTAGCGCGCGCAGACGTCTTTCACCTGAGGCGCGATCTCGGCGTAGCGGGTGCTCGGCATGTCGGGGAATAGGTGGTGCTCGACCTGGTAGCTGAGGTTGCCGCTGGCGACGTGGAAGAGCGGGCTGCCGTCGATGTTGGCCGAGCCGGTGAGCTGGCGGATGTACCAGCCGCCGCGGCTCTCGTTCTCGACCTCCTTCTGGGAGAAGGTGTAGGTCTGGTCGGGGAAGTGGCCGCAGAAGATGATCGCGTAGGCCCAGAAGTTGCGGACGATGTTGGAGGTGAAGTCGGCCTTGGCAGTCTGGCGGAAGGTCTTGCTGCCGCTGTTGAGGGTGGCTTCCACCACCGGCGCGAGGCGGCTCTGCCGCTTGCGCTTGACCCGCCCGAGGATCCCGCGGGGCTGCTTGCGCTGCCGCCGCGTCTCGACCACGGCGTCGACGGCGGTCGCGGCAAGGGCGCTGACCAGCGGCCAGGCGATGTAGTCCTTGACGATCTGCGCTTTGGCCTTGCCCGCGATCCCCTTCAGCTCCCGCTTCACCTGGTGCATCGGCTTGTGGCCCTTGCGGATCGCCTCGAAGTCGAGGTCGTGCAGCGCCACGCCCCACTCGAACAGCGCCGCCAGGATCAGGTTGTAGACCGGCTGCGCGAGGTAGACCGGGTGCCACTTCTGCTCCGGATCGATCCGCATGATCTCGTAGCCGAGGTCCTTGTCCTTGCCGCGGATGTTGGTGTAGGTGTGGTGGACGTAGTTGTGGGAGTGCTTCCAGGCCTCGGCGGTGGAGGCGGTGTCCCAGTCCCAGGTCGAGGAGTGGATGCGCGGGTCGTTCATCCAGTCCCACTGCCCGTGCATGACGTTGTGGCCGATCTCCATGTTCTCGAGGATCTTGGCCGCGGAAAGCGCCGAGGTTCCGGCCACCCAGGCGGCGCGATTGCGGGAGGCGAGCAGGAGGACGCGACCGAGGACGGCGAGGCGCCGCTGCATCTCGATCATGCTCTCGATGTAGCGTCGGTCACGCTCGCCGAGCTCGGACATGACGTGATCGCGGATCGCGTCGAACTCGCGACCGAGCTCCTCGAGCTGCTCCTCGGAGAGGTGCGCGAGGGGGCTCTCGATTTGGGTGTCGACAGGGGGCGTGGTGGGCGTGGCGGTGCTCATCTCGTCAGTAACTCCTCTTTCTCATAGAGCGATCGCAACGTCGCCTTCCGGCGCGTTGACACAAGTTCGGACCATCTCTCCCTTTTCCCCGTAGACCTCGCCAGTCCGCAGGTCCCTGACCTCCCCCTTGCAAAGCTTGCCGATGCAGGTGTGGCAGATCCCCATCCGGCAGCCGAACGGGAGCTCCGCCCCCGCCTCCTCGCCGGCGACCAGGATCGGCGTGCCGCCGTCGCACTCGGCCTCGACGCCGCTGGAGAGGAAGCGGACCCTGCCGCCCTCCCCGGCAACCGCGCTTCCTCCGATCACCGGCTGGAAGCGCTCCATCTCCAGCAGCTCCGGGTCGCCCTTCTCGCGCCAGTGCTCGACCAGGGCGTCGAGCATCTCTCCGGGCCCGGAGACGAAGGCGTGGCGCTCGCGCCAGTCGGGGCAGAGCTCGTCGAGGTGGCCGGGCGCGACGCGACCGGCCTCGCTCGTGATCTGCAGATGGGGCCGGTAGCCGCTACAGCGCCCCTCTAGGTCGCGCAACTGCTCGCCGAAGATGACGCCGTCGGCGGTGCGCGAAGAGTGGACGTGGACGACGTCGTCCAGCGCTTCGGAGCGGTCGAGGCTGCGCAGCATGCTCATGATCGGCGTGATCCCGCTGCCGGCACTGACGAAGAGGATCTTCCGCGGCGGCGGGTCGGGCAGGACGAAGGTCCCTTCGACGCCGCCGAGGCGGACGATGTCCCCGGGCCGAGCCTGGTGGACGAGGTATGGAGAGACCTTGCCGGAGTCGACCAGCTTCGGGGTGATCCCGATCAGCCCGTCCGGTCGCCCCGGGTCGGTGGTCAGGGAGTAGGCGCGCCAGTGGTGGACGCCGTTGACGACCACTCCGATTCGCAGGTACTGCCCCGGCTGATGCCATCCCCATTCGTAGCCGGGCTTGATCAGCACCGTGACCGCGTCGGGCGTCTCCCGCTCGATCCGCTCGATCCGGCCGCGCAGCTCCTGCGTCGACCAGAGCGGGTTGATCAGTTCGAGGTAGTCGTCAGGGAGCAGCGGCGTGAACAGCGAGCGGACGGCATGGAGGGCGCGTTGTCGCGCCTTCGGAACGTTTGGAGTGGCGCCTCGCTCTGCCATTGTCAGACTCTACACGGATCGATGTAAAGGTTACACCTGAGCGGAGTAACCGAATCGGTCCTATACCCGCGCTGACAACAATCAGTCGATCAGCTTCACGTCGCTGATCTCGACCTGGTAGCGGCCCTCCTGGTCAAGCGAGGGAGCGGCCTTGGTGAACCAGATCAGAAAGTACCTCGCCGGCGAGGAGAGGTCGAGCTCGACCTCCTCGACCTCCTTGGCGTCGCTCACCTCGCCCACCGGTTCGCCCCATTCGGAGAGCTCCTCCGGCGGTCCCGCCGCGGCGGCGTAGATCTCGGCGTCCCAGCCGGGGGCTCCTTTGACGATCATCTCCGCCGGAGTCGTCGTCGCCTTTGCCACCACGTAGAGGCCGACCCCCGGGTTGGGTCCGGTCTTCGTCCCGGCGAAGTCCTCGGTGTCGTAGTGCTCGCTGCTCCAGGCGGTACCGGTGGGATCGCCGTCGAGGGCGAGGCTGACCGCTTCGGGGTCCTCTTCGTCGTCTCCCTGTGGGTCGTAGTCGGCGGCTTCGGCCAGCGCCACCGGCGACCCTTTGTCCTTCAGAGCGCCACCGCCGCCACCAGGACCGTTGCCGCTGCTGATCAGCACCACCGCCGCGACGGCGGCGGCGAAGACGAGCAGGACCAGGAGCAGCGCCAGCCACGACCGGCGGCCGCCGCCGGCGAGCTTGCGCTCGGTCGGCGCCACTGCTTCCAGCACGCTCGTCGCCTCCCCGGTGGTCGAGCCCGCCCGCGCCGCCTCGACCTCGAGCGCGGTCGCGAGGTCGTCGATCAGCTCGCCGACCCGCTGGTAGCGCTGGTCGGGATCCTTGGCGGTGGCGCGCTCGACCACCAGCGCCGCCGCGGCGGAGAGCTCGGGCCGGCGCTGCTGGACGTCCGGCAGCTCTTCGTTGACGTGTTTCATCGCCACCCCGACCTGGCTGTCGGCGGTGAACGGAACCTGCCCGGTCAGCATCTCGTAGAGGACGACGCCAAGCGAGTAGACGTCGGAGCGCTGGTCGACGGGGTGCCCCATCGCCTGCTCGGGGGCGACGTAGTCGGTCGTGCCGAGGACCCGGCCGGTCGCCGTCATCCCGTCCTGTTCAAGCTGGCGGGAGATCCCGAAGTCGGTCAGCTTCGCCCTCCCCTCGGAGTCGATCAGGACGTTCTGCGGCTTGATGTCGCGGTGGACCATGTTGCGGTTGTGAGCGACGGTGAGGCCGCGGGCGATCTCGATCGCGTAGGCGAGCGACTCCTGGGCGTCGAGGGCGCCGATGCGGTTGATCCGCTGCTTCAGCGTCTCCCCTTCGACGTACTCGAAGACGATGTAGGGGTGGCCGCCGTCCTCGCCGGCGTCGATCACGGCGACGACGTTCGGGTGGGAGAGCTTCGCCACCGCCCGCGCCTCCTGCCGGAACCGCTCCAGCTGGTCGGCCTGCTCGGACATCTCCCGGTGCAGCACCTTCACCGCCACCTGCCGGTCGAGCGTCGTGTCCCGGGCCAGGTAGACGGTCGACATCCCGCCGCTGCCGAGCTTCGCCTCCAGCTTGTAGCGGCCGGAGAGCACGGTGCCGATCATCTGGGAGCTGGTCGGGGGGCGGTTGCTCACGTGAGCCGCCAACGTTACGACGCCGAGGGTTGTCAGGCTCCTTAGATGATCCTCGGTGGGCCCTCAGTTGCGCGACCGACCCGCTTCGCGGCCGGGTGATGCCGCCGCAGCATCTCCAGCGCGGACGCCTCGTCGCCCGGAGGGACGACGACGCAGAAGCCGCAGCCCATGTTGAAGACCTCGCGCATCTCCTCCTCGGGTACCCCGCCGCGCTCCTGGATCAGCTCGAAGATCGGCAGGACCGGGAGCGGGTCGTCGATCTCGTAGCCGACGTCGGCTACGAGGCGGAGCAGGTTGCCGGTGCCGCCGGAGGTGATGTGGGCGAGGCCGCGGACCTCGACCTCGGAGCGCAGCAGCTCGACGATCGGCTTCACGTAGATCTCGGTCGGCTCCAGCAACGCCTCCCCGAGCGGGCGGCCGAGGCGCTCGTCGTCGAGCGGAATGTCGGCGAGGGCGGAGCGGGCCAGCGTGTAGCCGTTGGAGTGGAGGCCGGTGGAGGGCAGGCCGATGACGACGTCCCCCGGTTCGACCGCGGAGCCGTCGACGATCGCGTCGAGAGCGACCGTTCCGAAGCAGGCTCCGGAGACGTCGACGCCGCGGACCATCTGACCGAGTTGGGCGAGCTCGCCGCCGGGAATCTCGATCGCGGCCTTCTCGGCTCCGCGCGCCAGGCCCACCCCGATTTCCTCGCAGACCGCCGGGTCCGCCTTCTCGATCGCGATGTAGTCGAGCATCGCCAGCGGCTCGGCGCCGACGCAGATCACGTCGTTGACGTTCATCGCCACGCAGTCGATCCCGATCGTGTCGAAGCGGCCGAGCTCCTCGGCGATCATCAGCTTCGTCCCGACCCCGTCGGTGGAGAGCGCGATCCCCAGTCGCTCGTCGATCTTGATCACGCTCGCGTAGTGGCCCGGCAGCGGCACCTGCGCCGAGGGCCGACCGAGGTTGATCGCGCCGAGGGCCCGGACCAGGCCGGCCACGGCGGAATCCGCCGCCCCCTGGTCGACCCCGGCCTTCGCGTAGGCATCGCTCGCGCTCACTTGCGCCCTAGCTTTGCAAGAACGACGGCCGCCAGGCCGATTCGGTAGGCCGCGTAGGGCCACAGCGCCCGGTCGCGCTCGACCAGGTTGATCAGCCGCTGCGAGGCGAGGGTGGAGGCGAAGGAGGCGGCGACGCCGACGGCGAGCGAGCGGCGTACCTCCGGGGTGGTCCCGCGACGGGCCAGGCGGGCGCCCTTGAGGCCGGTGGCGCCGACGATGATCGGCAGCGCGATCGTGCGCGAGAGCAGGTTGGCCTGGTCGCGGGAGAAGCGCCGCCAGCGGGCAGCGGCGAGGGTGACACCGTTGCGGGAGACCCCCGGCGCCAGCGCCGCGGCCTGGGCGACCCCCAGCG